>JAYVQC010000181.1:0-20873 GCA_043757045.1 Akkermansia sp.
AGATGAGAGTTTCATGCGCCACCAATGATTGTTCCCGAGTGTGTGAGCATGAAGCTCCTGCGGCGCGGGAAAGTCAAGGCGCGGTTTGGGCGTGCTGACGCATCCCGATGGTCGAGCGGCTCGCGCTGCGGGCCATCGCGCGTTCGCAGAACGGCGCGGGGGTGAACGGGCTGAAGCGCGCCTTTGTCATTTTAATCGCCTGCTCGCGCGTCGGTGGTTTTTAGAACGGATGTCGAGGGCGTTCATGTGGCGGCGTTCCGCGCTTTCAGCGTTTCAGTATTTCAGCTTTTTGCTTTTCCACAGGACACTTTTCCACGAATCGGGACGCCGCTGCCTGATTGCGGGACAGCGGGAGGTGGAAACGTGGGAACGGGCGCGGCCTGTTTGTCGGATAATCCCCGTGGCACCACGGTTGCTAAGTCGGGTGGAGTATGCCGCTGCCATTTTTTAACACGCGCGTCAAAAGACGCGATGAAGTGATCGCGATTGACCTCGGAGGTCGTCACACCAAGGCCGTCCGTGTCCAGAACAAGGGCGGACGCCTGACGCTGGTCAATTTCACGGTGCACGATTCCCCGAGTGAAGAATCAGCCACGCCTTCGGTCGAGGTGCTGGCGGAGCATTTGAAGATCGTGACGCGCGCCCTCGGCGAAGGAACGAAGACCGTCGTGGTCTCGCTGGGCGTGGCGGACTCGGTGGTGCGCCGCACGGAGATGCCGCCCATGCCGATGGATGACCTGCGGCAGTTGCTCAAGTTCAACACCAAGACTTATCTCCAGCAGGATTTGCCGGATCATGTTTTCGACTGCTCAGTGGTGCTCGCGCGCATGACGGACGGCGTAAAGCCGGCCGAGTCACCGAAGCTGGCACCGGGGCAGAAGCAGCAGCTCATCGTGGGCGCGGGCAAGCGGAAGGTCGTCGAGGATGTGGCGAGCGCGATTCGCGAGGCCGGCCTCTCGGCGGCGCAAGTGGTGCCCGGTCTCGTGGGTCCGGTGAACGCGTTTGAACTGAGCGAGCCGGAAATTTTTGCGAACGAGGCGGTGGCGCTGGTGGATCTCGGCTTTCGGAACACGACCATCACCATTCTGCAACAGGGCGAACTTATCATGCACCGCGTGGTGAACCTGGGCGGCGACCGGCTGACGCACGGCCTGGCGGAAACGATGGGCATCAGCTACCCGGAGGCCGAGGGCATCAAAGTCGGAATGCCCACGGAAGTGCAGGCGGCGCTGGAGCCGCTGGTCGGCGGCCTGGGCCGCGAGCTGCGCGCGTTTCTGGATTTCTTCGAGCACCAGCAGGACGTGGCAGTGTCGCAAGTTTTTGTGTCGGGCGGTTCCGCGCGCGGTGAGCTGCTGGTGCAGGCGCTGCAAATGGAACTGATGGTGCCGTGCCGGACGTGGAATCCGGCCAAGTCGTTTGACATGGCGCTCTCCCCCGAGCAGGTGGCGGAATACACCGCTGTTTCCCCTCAACTGGCCGCCGCCGTCGGCGCGGCCATCAGCGCACTCTGATTTTATGGCGATTCGTATCAACCTATTGGCAGAAGCCCAGGCGGCGGAAGAAATGCGCCGCAAAGACCCGGTGAAGCGCGCGATCTGGATCGGCGCCTTCGTGATCTTCCTCGTGCTGCTTTGCTCGGCCACCTTGCAGTTCAAAATCATCGTGGCCAAGGCCGAGGCTTCGCGGCTGAACGCGAGCTGGAACGACATCGAGAAAAAGGTCAAGGAAGTGGCCGACCATCGGAGCCGCGCGCGGGAGCTGGAGAAGAAGCTGGCCGCGCTCGACCAGTTCTCCACGAACCGGATGCTCTGGGCCCCGGCCTTGGACGCCTTGCAACGCACGGCGGTCGAGGGCGTGGAAGTGGCGCGGCTCCAGACCGAGCAGACGTACACGCAGAACGAAGGCCCGGCCCCGGCGAAACGGTTGAGCGCGACCGAGCGCATCGTCCTGAGGATCGAGGGGCGCGACTACAGCCCGCAGACCGGCAGCCAGGTGCCGCGCTTCAAACAGGCGCTGGCCGGCTCGCCCTACTTCGAGACCGCGCTGCAAAAGAGCAACACCATTCAACTGACCAGCCAGACCGCGCCGCAGAGCGACATGGGCCGGGCCTTCGTCGGTTTCGGATTCAAAATGTATTTCGAGGAAAAGGAGCGCCGTCTGCATGAATAAACTTCCCAAAGATAAACGCGACAAAATGATTCTCATCGGCGTGGGTACGCTGGTGGTGGTGGGAGCCTTGTGGTTCCTGCTCATCAACACCCAGCGCGTCAGCCTGCGCAAGGCGCAGGCCGAGGCCGCAATATCCCGCGAGCAGCTCGAGGGCGGCCAGCGCACGGTGAAAAGCCAGGCCCAGGCCATGCAGGACTTCGAGGCCGTTTCGCAGGCCCTGCGCCATCGCGAGGCCACGATGGCCTCGCCGAACGACATGTATCTCTGGCACATTGAGATGCTGAACAAGTTCCGCCTCGGCCACAAAGTGGAGATTCCCCAGTTTGGGCGCGAGCAGATGGCGGACGTGGGCGTGCTGCCGAAGTTTCCCTACCCGGCCGCGACCTTCAACGTGCGGGGCACGGCTTACTTCCATGACTTCGGAAAATTTCTCGCCGAGTTTGAAAACGCCTTCCCCTACATCCGCGTGCAAAACCTGACGCTGGACCCGGCCACCGCCGTGGATCTCATGGCGAGCGGCGACAGCCGCGACACGCGCGACGGGCGCGAACCCCGTGAAGCCCGCGAGAAGCTGGCCTTCAAGATGGAACTGCTCACGCTCGTCCGCCCCAACGCTTTATGAAAAAGTTCTTCCCCTTTTTCCTCCAGTGCTCCGCGTCCATGATGCTGTGCGGCTCCGCCGCGCTGGCGGAGTCCGGCAGCCAGACGAATGTCCCGCCGTCGGGCGCGCGCCTGACGCCGCCGGTGGTCGTGCGCTCGGTCTTCACCGACGACCCGCGCGCGGGCAAGGATCCGTTTTACCCGAATTCCACCCGCCGCTCGTCGTCGCCCGAGGTCGCTGCGACCAACACGCCGCCGCCCACCACGCTCTTCGGCCAGCTCTCGCTCAAAGGCATCTCCGGCGTGCGCGGCCAGCGTTTTGCCCTCATCAATTCCGCCACCCTCAGCGTGGGCGAGAAGGCGGAAATCCGCTCCGGCTCGCAGAACATCAAAATCATCTGCCGTGAAATCCGCGACACCTCCGTGCTCGTGGAACTCGTGGGCGGGGCTGGCGAAGTCCGTGAACTCAAGCTCCGCGAAGGCATTTAATCTCCACCAATTTAGAACCAACCAACAACCTTATGAAACGACTCGTCCTGCTCCTGGCCTGCGGCCTCGCTCTCGCGAACCCCGTGCTGGCACAAAATGAACCGGCTCCCGCCACGCCCGCCACGCCCGCCGAAACGCCGGCCGTGACTCCGGCCACGCCCGCCGTCGAACAGGTGCCCGCGAAACCGGACGCCCCGGCCACACCGGCCACGCCCGCCGCGCCCGCGACCCCAGCGGTCGAGCCGGTGCCCGCCGCCAATGTAGTGGTGCCCGTGGTCCCCGCCGGTCCCGCTGCCGACGTGGTGCAAACCAATTCCGTCGGGGCCGAGCTGGTGCCGCTCATCGTGATTGATGACGTGCCGCTCCTCGACGCCGTGAAGAATCTCGCGCGCCAGGCCGGTTTGAATTACCTGCCCGATCCGAGCCTCGCCACCATCACCAACCAGCCAAACGTCACCATGCGTTTGGAAAAGGTTTCCGCGATGGACGCGCTCACCGCCGTGCTCGACACCTACAAGTTGCAAATCGTCCACGACCCGCGCATCCGCGTTTCCCGCATCACCGTCAAGGACCCGAAGGCCGCCGACCCGCTCTTCACCAAGGTCATCCAGCTCAAGCACACGCACCCGTCGAACGTGGTGGAGATCATCAAGCGCACCCTCTCGCCGAACGGCAACGTGATGGGCGACCTGCGGACCAGCCAGTTGATCGTGGTCGCGACCGAGAAGGAATTTCCGGCCATTGACGAATTGATCGCCAAGCTCGACACGCCGACCAAGCAGGTGCTCATCGAGGCGCAGATTTGGGAGACCTCCAAGAACCCGCGCTCGGTCAAGGGCATTGACTGGCAGGGCACCTTGCAGGGGCAGAACGTCAGCTTTGGCAATGGACGTTTGAAAAATTCGTCGGACGTGACGACCGTCTCCCCCGGCACCCCGCGCACGGTCCCGACCGGCGGCGGCGGCTCGACCACTTACACGCCTGGATCCTCGACCACGGAGAAATACAGCTACCAGCCCGGCAACGGCCTGACCCTCGACACGGCCCGCGGTTTCCACCCCGCCACCGCCTTCTTGAACGCGGATGGTTTGAGCGCGGTCATCTCGCTCTTCAACACGGACACGGACGCGGAAATTGTCTCCACGCCCCGCGCGGTGACGCTCGACAACCAGCTCGCCACGCTCTCCGTGACGCGCGCCTTCCCGATCTTTAAGGTCACGCCCGGCTCCGCGAACAGCCCGGCTGGCGCGGAAATCACCTACACCAACCTGGGCACCATCCTCTACGTCACCCCGCACATCGCGGCCAACAGCAACATCTCCATGCACGTCATTCCCGAAGTCTCGGACATCGCCTCCGTGGACGAGCAAGTCATCAACGGCTCCCGCAACACCGCGAACATCTACTCCATCCGTCGCATGGAAACCCACGTCAGCATCCCGAACGGCAACACGCTCGTGCTCGGCGGACTCATCAGTGACCAACTCGCCAACAAGCAGAAGAAGGTGCCCTTCCTCGGCGACGTCCCCGGACTCGGCTACCTCTTCCGCCACTCGGACAAGAGCCGCACCAAGGTCAACCTCGTCGTCTTCCTCACCCCGACCATCGTGGGCGAAAATGACTTCCGCGAAGTGACCACCGAATTCCTCCAGACCAAGGCCCCGGTCGAGCGGGACACGAAGGAAGCCTTCTACGACAGCGCCCAGCCTTACGACTGGACCAAGCCCAAATCGGACACCACCACGGCGGCGAAGAACTGATTTCGAGGGTCCACTTCAAGTCATAACACTATGAAGAACTTGTTTCTCCAATGGCGCGGGCGGGGTGCGGCCCTCCTGCTCGCCGCCACCACGCTCGCGGTTCACGCCGCGACCGACGTGACCACGCTCGGCGGCGGGCCGAACCAGACCAGCCCCGCCAAGTCCGGCGCGACCGACGGGGACACCTTCGCCTACGCGAAATTTCGCAACCCCAACGCGCTCGCCGTGGACACCAACGGCAACCTGCTCATCGCCGACCAGGGCAACAACAAGGTGCGCAGAGTCTCCAAGCCCGGCCAGGGTGACAGCCTCACCAGCACCTTCGCCGCGCAACTGCCCGCGCCCATCTCTATCGCGGTGGACCGGTCGAATGTGGTTCACGTCCTCACCTATCGCGACGGCAAGATTCGCAAGTTCAGCGGCAATGGCGCGCTGCTCAACGAGATGAGCGGCTTCCGCAAGCCCACCGCGCTCGCGCTCCACACGAACGGCGTGGCTTACGTCGCCGAACTGGGCGGAAACATTTACCGCGTGAACGTCGGCGGCGCGATTGAGTTGATCGCCACCGGCTTCCGCAAGCCGCGCGGTCTCGCCGTGCTCGGCAACGGCCTCGTGGCCGTCACAGAATCCACCGGCCACGCCGTGCAACTGCTCGATCCGGTGAGCGGCACCTCCACGCTGATCGCGGGCGGCAACCCCAAAGGTCTGCTCGACGGCCCCGGTTCGACCGCACAATTCAATTCGCCCCAAGGCATCGCGGTCGCACCTAACGGCGCGCTTGTGGTCGCGGACCGGCTCAATCATCGCCTGCGTGTCATTGATACGAACCACGTCGTCACCTCGCTCTATGGCGTGCCGAAAATGAACTGGGTCCGTCCGTTCGCCGGCTGGTTGGACGGCACGGGTGGGCAGGACGGCACGGCGGCGGCCCGTACTCCGGTCGGCGTCGCGGTAAGCAGTGGCGGCACGGTCTATGTCACGGAAATTTTCTGGGGTTTGATCCGCCAGGTCGCGGGTGCCGGACTCGGCGGCACGAACAGCAGCGGCTCGATCACCAACGGTGGCGGTGGCGGTGGCGGCGGCAACAACACCAACCTGCTCGCCGCGCCGACCTTCGCGCCCAACGCCGGTTACTTTCCCTTTGGCGCGACCATCACGGTCACGAGCGCCGCGCCGGTTTATTACACCACGGACGGCACGGAGCCGACGACGAACAGCGCCTCGGTCACGCTCTCGAACAGCGTCGGCTCGTTCCGCTTCACGGAGAACTTAAAGGATCTGACGGCGCTCCGGCTCAAGGCCATCTCAGCTTCCGGCGCGAGCACAGTGGTGGGCGGCCAGCCGGCACCGGCCAATACGTTTGGCATTCCGCGCGACTTCATCGCCGGCAGCGGCGCGCGCATTCTCGTGCCGATTGTCGCGAACCTGCGGGCCGACGTGCATGTGAAGTCCTACCAGTATCGCGTCGAGATCACGCCCGAGGACGGCGCTCCAGCCATCGAGCCTTACGTCTCCGGCGTGGCGCTGACGACGAATGATTTCGTGCCGATTATCACGCCCGCCGCCGCCGGCCAGACCGCGCGCTACACCGTGTCTGCGCCGTATTTCGCGGGCAACACAATTGGCGTGGTGGTCACGGCCTTTGGCACCAATGCCTCGATTGACATCCAGGATTTCGCCACCACGGCGCTGCTCATGGTGCCGGTCAGCGGCACCGCGCTGGAAGGCGACCGCTACCGGATTCAAGTGCTGCAAGTGACGGCCACCTCGGATGGCTATCAGGAGCGCGTGCCGGTTTCCGCCGGTCCGGCCCGCACCATCACCGTGCAGGGCATCCCGTATCTCGTGGGCGACGTGGCGGTCGGTTCGGGCTACAACGCGGGGGAATTCGGCGACGGCGATTTGCAGAACAACGATGTGAACGCGGTCATGTTCGCCTCGTTCGGCGTGCGCGTGCCGTATGCTTTCTCGGACGCCTTCAACGCGATGGATGTGCATCCCACGGAGCCGCGCTTCCAGGGTAACTTGCTCATCAACTTCTTCGACTGGCAGGTGGTGCTGGCGCGTTCGTTGCGCCTGAATTCCACGAACGTGACCCGCGTGTGGAATGCTGGCCTGCGCCAGTCCGACCTGGTGCCGCTCGCGCCCACGCCCTCGGCGGCCGCCCCGGCGAAGTATGCGCCCGCAAAATCCGCGCCCGCCCCCGGCTGGTCGCGGGAAGTGAAATTGAGCGCGGGTAACAGTTTCAACCAGCCTTACGGCGTCTGCGAAGTGCCGGTCAACATCTCGGTCGCGTCCGGTCTCAGCGTCGCCGGCCTGGGCTTCCGCGTGTCGGTCGAGGCGGAGCCGGGCCTGGCCGCCGCCACGGGCGTGTCCTTCGAGCCGAATCTCGGTGCGGATGGATTCATCAGTGCGCGCGGTTCGTCGGCGAGCGACCTCGTCTGCGCGTGGTCGCTGGTGCCGTCGAGTGCCTTCTCTCCGCTCGTGCAGAGTAACCAGACGCTCGGCACGCTGCGCTTCACGGTGCCGCAAAATCAGCCGCCCGGAAAACATTACACGGTGCGTTTCCATCACGCCTCGGGCGGGCCGGACTTGGACACCGAACTGACCTTCGAAAGTATCCCCGGCTCGGCCTGGGTGTATTGGACGCCGACGGAAGGCGGGCAGAAAACCTCAGATGAATGGCGCGTGAATTATTTCGGCAGCGTCTCCGCCGCGAACGCCGCCGATAGCGCCGACCCGGATGGCGACGGCCAATTGAACTGGCAAGAGTACCAGAACGGCACGAACCCCACGCAACCCTGATTTCCACCTCAACGAAATTGCTATGAAGAATTATTTCTCCCTTCGTGCGCTGGTCGCGGCCCTCGGCCTCGGCGGCGCGGTGCTGCGCGCGGGCGCGGCCACCCTCTCGGTGGACTCGGTGATCACCAGCGGCCTCTGGGAGCCGCACTCGGTCGCCGTCGCGCCGGACGGTACCGCGTATGTTACGGATGGCGTGAGCCATCGCGTGCTACGCATCCCGCCGGGGCTGACCAGTTTTGTTCCGCTGGCCGGTGAGGCCAACGTCCCTGGCTCGAACAACGGCACGGGCGAGGCCGCGCACTTCAACATTCCGCAGGGCATCATCTTTGCGCGCGGCGGTTTGATCGTCGCCGATTCAGAGAGCCAGTTGATCCGCTTCGTGAGCACCAGCGGCGTGGTCACGAATCTCGCGGGCGGCGCGGACATTTACGGCCTGGTCAACGGGCCGGCGTCCTCGGCGCGCTTCAGCTATCCGCTCGGTCTCGCGGCGGACGCGGCGGGCAACATCTACATCGCCGACTCGCAGAACAACTGCGTGCGCAAGCTCGACACGAACAATAACGTGACCACGATTGCCTCCGGCCTCTTCCAGCCCGCGGCGGTCGCCGTCGGAGCCAACGGTGAGGTCTGGGTCACCGACACCGGACGGCATTGCCTCAAGCGCATCAGCACGAATGGCGTGGTCACCTTGATCGCGGGCGCTCCAAACATCAGCGGCACCACGGATTCCACCCTCGGGTCCAATGCCCGCTTCACTCTACCGCGCGGACTCATCTGGCTCGGCGGCAACAGCGGCTTGCTCGTCGTGGACTCGGGCAACCACACGGTGCGCCGTGTGACCGCGAACACGAACAACACCTCCTACACCGTCACGACCTACGCGGGCACGCCGGGCGTCTCCGGCCTGGTCAACGGCCCAGCCAGTTCCGCCGTGTTCAACTCGCCCGTGGGCATCGCGGCGGACCCGTTCGGCGGCGGCTTTCTCGTCGTGGACTCGGGCAACAACGCGGTGCGCCGCATCATCACCGGCGCGGTGCAGCAGCCGGTGCCAGCCCCGGTCATCGGCTGGGTGGATGTGCAGCGGGATTCTTTCGGCTCGTTGGTGACCAAACTTCAACCCGTGGTCTCCGGGGTGTTCAACAACGAGGTGGTCATCGCCGTGCCGTCCGTCGCCGGGACGCAGACGTATTTCACCTTTGGCTCGACGCCCTCGAATCCCTTTGAAGACAACATCCCCGATCCTGGCCCCGGCGTGGGCAGCACGCCCCCGCCGTATCGCGACGGCCAGTCGCCGGCCACCGGCATCCCCACCACCATGGTCAGCCCGCAGCCGGACCTGACCATCAAAGCCATCGGCACGGCGGACGGACGCCAGTCCAGCGCCATCGTTTCCGCGCGCTTTATTTTCAAGGTGGGCAACCCCGCCATCTCGGGCGACAACGCCGCCTCGTTCATCGTCAACAACATCACCACCGGCGCGCGCATGTGGTACACGTGGGATGGCTCGGAACCGACGGACGGCGTGGGGGAAAACCCGAACGTGCTCGGCCCGATCTTCACGGGCGACAACGTGTCGTTCAACTTGGAGAACACGAACCACACGTTCAAGATTCGCGCCTTTCGCGACAACTTCCGCCCGAGCGACATCATGACGAAGAGTTTCTCGCCGACGAATTTCGAGGCCAACTCCGTGAGCTTCGGCTTTGCGAACGGCGAGGCTTCGAGCGAGTTCATCGCCGCCGCCGGCCAGGATTTCTTCGCGCCCGTGACCCTCAGCCTGCTCCCGGCGCAGAAGATTTACTCGTTCCAGTTCAACGCCGTGGTCACAAACGAGACGGGTCCAGCGGTGCTGGGCGATCAGGTGAGCTTCAAGTCCATGTTGTTGAAGCCGTCCAAGTTTGATCCCAACATCTACGACCCCATTCCGCCGGCCATGTTCATCGGCACGAACGGGTTGGGCGACCCTGTCTTCAGTGACCTGCTGATCACCAATTCCTCCATCAATCTGCTCGGGGTCGGCTGGCTCGAACGCTACACGCGGGGTTTTCTTTATGACACCTTGGCGCAAGACCTCGTGACCTACTCGCAGGCGCATGACACGCGTTTCCTCAGTTCGGCCGGCAAGGTCATCCTCGGCGGCTACTCCTTCCGCGTGCCGGCGGCGGCCGCCGATGGCGACACCTACAGAATCAAACTGGACCGCGCCTCCGCGACCTCGGATGGCATCAACCGCGACGTTTTCATCAATGTGCCTAGGGACGGTTCCCTCACTGTCGGAGCCATTAACGGCACCAAGCGCGTCACCGTCGGCTCGCGCCGCTACGTCGTGGGTGATGTGGCGCCGTTCCGCTGGTTCAACGCCGGCGACTTCGGCAACTCCAACCTGCTGAACAACGACGTGCTGCAAGTGTTTCAATCGGCCATCTACGGCCTCAATACGCCGCCACAAAAGAGCGACCTGTTCGACGCGATGGATTCGTCCGACGGCAGCGTGACCGACAACTTCAACGGGAACATTGACGGCATCACGCAGGGCGACGGCTTCCTGAACGTGGACGACATCTACGTCACCTTCCGCCGCTCGCTGGACCCGTCGCTCAAGTGGTTCGCGCGCTTCTGGCAGGGCGGCGTCCGCCAATCCGTGGAAGTGCCAAACGGCTCGTCCTTCGCCGGGCCTTCCGCCGCGCCGAAACCGAAGTCCATCGTCACGCCCACCAGCCGGCCCACCGTCGCGCTCTCCGTAGATGACGTGGTCGGTGCGGCTGGCACTACGGTCCAGGTGCCGGTGCGCGTGCATATCGTGGGCGGGCTGCCCGTGCGCGTCGCGATGCTCAGTGTCACGGTCGAACCGCTCGACGGCGCTCCGGCGTTGACCAGCCAGGTCACGATCACCGGCGCGGCGGCGCTCGGCGCTTCCGCCCTGCAGAATACCTCCGGCACGAACAGCGCGGGCGCGGCGTGGCTGGACGCAGGCTCGGCCGGTCTCTCCGGTGACGCGGTGCTCGCCACCGTTTCCGTGTCCATTCCCGCCGGGGCCGGTCCGACCGCCGCCTATCGTGTGGTGGTGAAACATTTCTCCGCGTCGGAAAACGGCCTTGCGCTCTTCCGCACCCACACCCGCGACGGCGTGGTTTCCACCGTGTCGCGCACGAACTCGACGTCGGGCGACGGCATCAGCGACCTCTGGCGTCTGCGCTTCTTCGGCAGCGCCTCGGCGGTGCTCTCACCGGCGAATGGCGACCCGGATCATGATGGTGCGAACAACCTGCATGAATTCCGCGCCGGCACGAATCCACTGCATGCCTCCTCGCTGCTCCGTCTCGCGGTGCGTCCTGCGGCGGGCGGCGTGAAGCTCAACTTCCCGACCGGCCTCGGCCGCAGCTACATCATCGAGTCCGCGCCCGCGCCGTCCGGCCCGTGGACCACGCTCGGCACGCACAACGGCACCGGCCTGCCCGGTGAGCAGATTGACCCGGCGGGTGGAAACAAATTCTACCGCGTGCGCGCGCAATAATTTTCGCTATGGGCAACTGAGTCAGAACGGTCCGCCCGCAAAAACACAGAGGCCGGAGTAATCCGGCCTCTCTTTTTTTGTATCATGAGGAGCACCGGCTGCCGGCGGGACGCCTGCACGATGGAATCAATCAAACGGGCTGGAGCCTCGCCAAGTCCGCGGGCGAAACTTCATCACCCCGCCGTCGGTTCGTCCCGACGGCTCCGCCGCGCTTCGAGGATCAAATTGTAACCCGCGACCGCAGCGGGAAACAGATTCGAGAGGATGCCCACGGAATCCGTTTTGTCGCTGAACAGGAAGTAGCCCAGCAGCATCAGACTGCCCGCGAGCGACATGTACCAGAACAGCCGCGGCAGGTGCGAACGACCCGCGCGATGCGAAGCCACGACCTGCACGAACCAGCGTCCGGCGAAAATCAGCACGCCCGCGTAGCCGATGAGCTTCCACGGCGTGATGACCCAGATTTTGTGAAAGAGATCGATTTTGAAGAGGACTTCATTCATGGCGTTTTCTCCATCGGTACGGGGACGATCTTGCGGTTCAGCAGCCAGGCCACGCCGATCAAATCGTAAATGCCGTCCAGCGCGCGCCGCCAGTTGGTGTACTTGGAAATCCCGGCGCGGCGCGTGCGATGGAGCACGGGTGCCTCGGCGATTTTCAGCCCGGCCTGTTTGAAAATGGCGGGGAGATAGCGGTGCATGCCACGGAACGGCACGAGCAAGTCCGCCGCCTCGCGCCGGAAAACTTTTTGCGAACAGCCGGTGTCGCGCACGCCGTCGTCGAGCCAGCGGCGGCGCACGCCGTTCGCGAAACGCGACGCGGCGCGGCGGCTCCAGGTGTCGTTGCGATTCTCGCGGAAGCCGCACACGACATCCGCCTCGCCGCGTTGAAATTCGGCGAGCAACCGGTGGAAGTTGGCGGGATCATTCTGTCCGTCGCCATCCATCAGGCCGCACACGGGCCGCGTGCAGGCGCGCAGGCCGTGATAGATCGCACCGCTCTGGCCGAGATTGCGCGTGAGCCGCAGGCCGCGCACGCCGGGGACAGCCTGGATGCGCGCCCAGGTCTCGTCAGTGCTGCCATCGTCCACGGCGATGATTTCGGCGTCGGGCAGTTCCGCCCGCACTTCTTCGAGCACGAAGCGCACGTTCGCCGCCTCGTTGTAAAATGGCACCACCACGGAAAACTGATCCGTGGCCACGCGCAGGATGGGGGCGCGCGAGGGCAGGGGCTGGAGGCCACCGCCAGCGAAGTCGAAACCGCGCGCCGTCTGTTCAGCGCGTGGTTCAGTCGTTGCAATCATGTTTTCCACTTTGGAAGGAGTCATCTGGCGGCGCGATGAAGAAGACATGACATTTTCGTCATCCATCCATCATCATCACTTCATCGAGCAGGGTCAATGTCTCCGATGAAAATGAAGAACGTGCGGGAATTTTTTGCAAGGCTCGGCGTCTGGCGCGAGGCGTCGGGCCAAAGGCCTTCCGAGGCCGCGCCTGCGTCGTGGCGGCTCTACGGGCCGGTGGCCCTGCTGGGCGTGACGATGTTCGCCATTGCGCTCTCGGGCTACCCGAACCTTGTGGACAATGAGCGGCGCATCGGCGCCTACGTGCTCGACGCGGTGCAGCACGGCCACTGGATCATGCAATACGACGTGACGGGCGCGGTCGCGTCGAAACCGCCATTGCTGACCTGGATCGCGGCGCTGTCCACGGCGGCCTTCGGCGAGATCAACCGCTTCTCCATTTACCTGCCGTCGGCGCTCGCGACGCTCGGCGTGGCGTTACTGCTCGTTGGCGCGGGGAAAAATCATTTCGGATGGCGTACGGGTTTTCTCGCGGGACTGATTTACCTCCTTTGCCCGGCGGGTGCCCGGCAGTTCGTCACCGCGCGCTACGACGGGCTGCTCGCCCTGCCGGTGACGCTGGCGGCCTTCGCGGCCTATCGCGCGTGGACCACGGGCCGGGGCTGGACGTGGTTCTGGCTGGCCGGCGCGTTGGGAACCATGGCGAAGGGTCCCATCGCTCTCGTGCTCGGCGGCGCGGGATTGCTCGCGCACTTCTGGGAAAAGCGCGCGCGGCATGAATCGAAAATGCGCGGCTCGCACTGGCTGGGGCTGGCGCTGTTTGTCGCCATCTGCGGCGGCTGGTTTTTCTTCGCTTACCAGAGCATGGGTCAGCCGCTCCTCGACAAGCTGCTCGGGCGCGAACTGGCCGCGCACGCCACCGGCTCGGGGATGAAGGAGAAAATGTTCGTGGGCTTCTGGGAGCCGACGGTCGCCTTCTTGAGCAATCTCGCGCCGTGGTGCGCGCTGGCCCTCGTCGCTTTCTGGCGCGTGTGGAAACGTCCCTCCGACTTGGCGGACGAGCGGCGCTTCGAGCGGTTTCTGTTCTGCTGGTTTTTCGCCGGGCTGGTGCTGTTCAGCATCGCCGCGCATCAGCGTGGGCGGTTGATCTTCCCGCTCATCCCGGCGGCGGCGCTGCTGGCCGCGCGCGAACTGGCCTGGTGGCTGCGCGGCTGGAGCACGGCGCGTTTATACAAAACTGCCGGTGTCTTCGCGGCGGTCGTGCTCGCCTTTCTGTTCCTCTACCACCACGTCTTGCAGGGACACAGCACGCGCGTGCAGGAGACGGTCGGGATGCGTGGTATCGCGGCGAAAGTGCGCGGAACCTTGGGCGAACAATTTCCGCTCGTGCATGTGAAGACACCGTTCGCGCTGCAATTCTGGCTGAACACCGCGCACCGCCTCGTCAAGCCGGAGCGCGCGGCGGCCCTGCTGCAAGGTGCTGAGCCGGTCGTCGTCGCCGTCGCAGATTTTCCCGAGCTGGAAAATCTTTTCTCCACCAACCGCCCCGTGCTGCACGAACTGGCCCGCTGGCCCGCCGAGGAACCCACCTTGGTCCGTGTGATCAGCAATCGTCCTTTCACCAATGCGCCTGCCGTTGGTGCCAAGAATTCAACGCCGTGAAAACTCCCGCTCCCACCGCGACAACCGCATTGCCGCCCGCGCGCGTGCCCGATAGGTTGAAGGCCATGCGCGTGCTCGTCGTGGAAGACGAAAAAAAAACCGCCTCGTTCATCCGCAAGGCGCTCCAGGCCGAAGGCCATGCCGTGGACGTGCTGCACGACGGCACGCTGGCGCTCGCCGCGATTGACACCACGCCCTTCGATGTCCTGGTCCTGGACGTGATGCTGCCGGGCCGCGACGGCCTGAGCGTGGTGCGCCAGATGCGCGAGAAGGGCAACTCCACGCCCGTGCTGCTGCTCACCGCGCGCGGCACCGTCGGTGAACGCGTCGAGGGTCTGAACGCGGGTGCCGATGACTACCTTTCCAAACCCTTTGCGCTCGAAGAACTCGTCGCCCGTGTGCGCGCGCTCGGACGCCGCAGCGGCGAAGCCAAGTCCACGGTGCTCCGCGTCGGCGACCTCACGCTCGACACGGTGACGCGCAAAGTGCAGCGCGGCACCACGCCCATTGATCTCGCGCGCCGGGAGTATTTGCTCCTCGAATTTCTCATGCGCTCGACGGGCCGCATCTGCGGGCGCATGGCCATCGTGGAGAAGGTCTGGGACTACGATTTCGATCCCGGCACGAACCTCGTGGACGTGTACATCATGCGCTTGCGCGAGAAAATTGACGCGGACTTCCCGGTGAAACTGCTCCAGACGGTGCGCGGCGTGGGCTACGTGCTCCAGGAACCGACGTGAAAATTCGCAACCAGTTGATGCTGTGGTACGTGCTGATCCTCCTCGCCGGCTTCGTGCTCATCGGTGTTTGGGCGTATTACGAGATGGTGGTGGCGCATCCCAGCATGGGCAAAGTGCTCGCGCTCGAAGGCCACACCGTCGTGGAGGAATTTGCCGAGATCATGATCTTCGGCGGCCTGCCCGCGTTCGTGCTGGCGGTGATCGGCGGCTGGTTCCTGATGCGCCGCGCCCTCTCGCCCATCCGCACTTTGACCCACGCCCTCGAACGCGTGCAGGCGGACAACTTGCATCAACGCATGGAACGCACGGGCAATCGTGATGAACTGGACCGTCTCACCATCGTCTTCAACTCCATGACCCAGCGGCTCGACGACTCCATCAATCGCATCCGCGAGTTCACCCTGCACGCCTCGCACGAGCTGAAGACGCCGCTCACCATCCTGCGGGGGGAGATTGAAACGAAGCTGCGTGAACCGTCGGTCTCATCAGACGACCGCGAGTTTTTCGGTGCCCAGCTCGACGAGATCGCGCGCCTCGCCAAAATCGTGGATGGCCTCACGTTGCTGGCGAAGGCTGATTCCGGCCACATCACACTCGCGCAGGAACCGGTGCGCCTGGACGAACTGGTGCGCGACAGTTTTGCGGACGCGCAACTCCTCGCCCGCCCCCATCACCTCGAAGTGGAATTGCAAGGCTGCGACGAGACGACCATTCGCGGCGACCGCCATCGCTTGAAGCAGTTGCTGCTCAACCTCACCGACAACGCCATCAAGTACAACCAGCCGGAGGGGCGCGTGACCATTGGCTTGAGCCGGAATAATGGGACCGCTGCGCTCACGATAACCAACACCGGTCCCGGCATCCCGGCGGAAAAACTCCCGCGCGTCTTCGACCGTTTCTATCGCGGCGACGATTCGCACAGCAGTGAGATCGAGGGCTGTGGCCTCGGCCTGAGCATCGTGCGCTGGATTGTGAACGCCCACGGCGGGACCATTCACCTCACATCCGATTCGTCGAAGTTGACGACCGTGACGGTGCAGTTGCCAGCGGTGTAATTGAATTGGAGCGCGGGCGTCTCGCCAGCCGTTGGCGCGTGTCGTGTCCAAAAGCGGGCGAGATGCCCGCGCCCCGTTCACGTTTCACTTCTTCCAGAACAACGCCACCAGATCGATGATGAAGAGGACGACGATGGCGATCTCCAGCGTCAGCATCCAACGGTATTGCTGGTCGGATTTCACAAGCTGATAAAGGTCGTCGAGCGTTTTCACCTTCTCCTCAATCGTGCGATGCCAGTCGCTCAAGTGGAACCGTGCGGATATGGCCTCGTAGATACGCGCGACGTGCCAGTCGCCGAAGAACTTCGTGATGTTCTGCAACTCATCGCTGAAGCGCGCGAGATCGATCCGCAGTTCGCGCAACTCGCGCATCACATCGCGCTGGCTGCGGATGCGTTGCGCGCTCAGGTCGCGGTAGCAGCGTTCCAGCGCGTCATCGAGCAGACGGTCGTAGGCTTCCAGTTCCGCGAGCTGGAGGTTGGCGAGTTCCATCACGTAGAGCGTTTCATCGAAGCAGTTCGTCTTGTCGATAACCAGCGCGGCGTCCCAGTCCACGACCACGAGATCGTGCTCGTAGTAGCTGATGGCGCGCTGCGTGGACTCCTCTGATTCTTGGTGCGAAAGCTTTTCGATCTCCGGCTCCTGCGTGAGCAAACCCGCGACCTGGCGGCGATGATTCTTCAGCCACAGCTCGGCGCTCTGGGCGAGGCCGTCGCCATCCACGACCGGCGCTTCGAGGCAGAAAACAGTGTAGGCCTCTTCCTCAGAAATTTGTTTGTGCGGACGAATGTAGTGGGCGTGCAAGTCACGGCGCACCTCCTCGGCGAGCCGGCGCACCTCATCATTCAACGAGCCGTTGCTGAACTGGAGATCGTGATAAACCACGAGGTCTTCCACATGCGGCACCGCAAACGGCACGCGCACGGTGATGCTGATCGCACCGACGGGCAGCAGCTTCACGGCGAACTCCACGCGCATCGGCCCGTGCGGGCCGAGCCGTTCCTGCGCGGGCAGGCGCACCATCTGCGGGCGGAAGAAGAAGAGGTGGCGCGGGTTGCGTTTGCTGGCGTCCACGACGTATTGCGCCACGGGCTGGCCGAGCAGTTCGCGCACGGGCTGGCGCGTCATCTCGTAGGCCACGTCGAAGGCGAACATGTACACGACCTCACCCACGTAGCGGTTGCGGCGCGTGGCGATGATATTTTTTTGGATGGTTTCCGCCGTGGTTTTCATGGCGGGGAGAGTGTAAGGGCGGGGAGGCGGGAAGGCGAGCCGGCGCGCGGACATTCCTGTCCGCAGCAATGTGTGACGACGAGCGGTGTGGGTGCGGATGAGACGGCCTGAACGCCGAGGCTTGCTGCGGACTGGAAAGTCCGCGCGCCGCCTACTTCACCGCCTCCGCCGTGAGCGCCAGAAACGCCTGCTCCAATTCCCCCTGCCCACTCTGCTTCCGCAACTCCGCCGCCGTGCCGATGGCCACGACTTTGCCCTGATGAATGATGCCGACACGATCCGCCAGTTCCTCGGCGACGCTGAGTTGGTGCGTGGAAAGGAAGATGGTCATGCCCGCGCGCGAGCATTCCTTCAAAACATCCTTCACGATGCGCGCGTGTTGCGGGTCGAGGCCGACCATCGGCTCATCAATCACAAACACTTCCGGCTCATGCAGCAGCGCGGAAACGATGGCCACGCGCTGGCGCGTGCCGTGCGAGAGTCCTTCGATGGGCTTGTTGCAGAAGTCGCCGAGGCTGAAGCGCTCGATCAGTTCGCGCCCGTCCTTCTGAATTTTCTCCGCGTCCATGCGGAACAACTGGCCGATGAAGCGGAAGAATTCCCACGGCGTGAGCTTGTCGTAAAGGAAGGGAAAGTCCGGCACGTAGGCCATGCGGCGCTTCACTTCCAGCGGCTGCGCCTGCACGTCGAAGCCCGCGACACGCGCGAGTCCTGAAGTCGGTTTCAACAGGCCGGTGAGGATTTTGATCGTGGTCGTCTTGCCCGCCGCGTTCGGTCCAAGCACGACGAAGAATTCACCGCGATTCACGGTGAGGCTGAGGTCGTTCACGGCCACGACCTCGCCGAAGCGTTTCACGAGATGGATGAGTTCAATCATGGCGCGGTGGATTGGCGCAGGCCGGCGAGGGCGTTGTTGACGAGCACGAGGTCGCCGGGAAATTCCGCGCGCAATAATTCTCCGACCGGGCTGATGAAAAACGTGATGCGCCAGCGGTCGAGAAATTTTGTCTGGAGCCGGTAGGCGCGGACGCGGTTTGCGCCGACGAGGATGGAATCGTTGCGCGCCTCCCAGCGCAGGCCGAGCGACTGGGGGGAAAGTTTGTTCGTGCCGAGCGGCACGCCCATCGCTCCTACCATGGTGGGCAGCATCGGTCCGCCGAGATCGCCGAGCAGCTTTTGCGGCTGCTGAAAATCCGCGAAGCGGAACGTCTGGTTGATTTTATCGCCGCCCGCGTCCACATGCAGACGCACCGTTTGCGCGCCGGAGTTGGCGAAAAGTTCATACACGTCGGGCCGCATGGAGACGTGGGCGTCGAAGGTCTGCCACGTCTGGTTCGTGTCGAGCCGCAGGCGGAAGGTGAAGCGCGTGCGCGTGGGAAAATCCGGCAGCGTGAGCGTGCCCTCGAAGTCGAGCGAGTAGTAGGCGAGTTGCTCCACCAGTCCTTCGAGCGGATTCTCGTCATCGGCGAGACGCTGGCCGGTGGCGAGTTCCTGGCCCACGTCAGGCCGCCAGTGGCAGAAGCCGATGACGTTGGTGCCGTGGCGGATTTCCAGATTGGAAGGGTCGGGCGCGGTGAGAATTTTTTTCCAGACGACCGCCGCCGGTACGCCGCCGGGCTGGCGGCGTTCACCAAATTCCGTGCGCCAGAGCCAGACGGTCATCGTCACCCAGAACACGGTGACGGCCACAAGCCAGAGGCGCAGGCGCATGGGTCAAGGTGCCGGAATGACCAACGCCTGGCCGGGGCGCAAGCGGCGCTCGTCAATCGTGGGATTCGCGGATTGCAGCGCGGCGGTGGAGATGCGGTAGCGGCGCGCGATGCTGCCGAAGTTTTCCCCGGCGGAAATGGTGTGGAGCTTGCGCGCGGACGGCGGCGGCATCTGCGCGCGTGCGGTGACGTCGGTGCGGGTGGCGGGTGTTTCTGTGCGCGCTGGAGGAGTTTCCATGCGCGCGGTGTTGGGCTGCGAAATCACGGGCGGGACATACGGCGGCGCGTTCGTCGGCAAACCCCGGCTCGCGTAGTAGATCTGCCAGGAGTGCAGTTGTTGTTTGAGTACCTGGTTCTCCGCGCGCAGGTCGTCCACGGTCTTCTGCAAGTTCTGCGTCGAGACGGGGGTGATGACGGTCTTGGCGAGTTCGCGTTTGCATTCCTGGATGCGCTGGCGCGCGAGTTCCGCCGAGGGCATGTCGCCCCGCAGCGTCACCGCCTTTTGATAATGATACAGCGCCGCCGCGAAATCTCCCTGTTGCTGTTCGTAGAGAATGCCCAGTTCAAAATGCGCGGAGGCCGAACGGGGATTCACGTCGAGCGCTTTCTCGAAACCTTCAATCGCGCCCACGTAGTCGCGGGCTTGCAGACGGTTTTTGCCGCGCAGGAAGTAAGGCTCCTTCTGCTCGTCGCCTCCGCCCGCGCCCGGACGGCAGCCCGCCAGCGCGAAAGCAAACGCGCAGCAGAGCATCAACAAAATGGAGCGGCGAAACGGCACGGCGCAGAAACTAGACGAACGGCTTTCAGGACGCAACGCTGAGGGCGCGCGGACATTCCTTTCTGCGGCAACGTGGGGCAGAAGAATGTCACTGCGCCATTTTTCATCCGCGAAATTCCGCCCGCGCCACCGTCCACACGGCGACGCGTCTGGCCCCGGCCTTCAGCAGCAGCTTGGCGCACGCGCTCGTGGTGGCACCGGTGGTGAACACGTCGTCCACCAGGACGTAGCTGCCGCCGTTCAGCTTCTCGGGTGTTCGCAGGGCGAAGGCGTGGCGCATGTTGTCGGCGCGCGCAGTGCGGGAGAGGCGAGTCTGGCTGGGCGTCGGGAGCACGCGCTTGAGTAAATCGGGGCGGACTGGAACAGACACCGCTTCACCGAGCCGTCGCGCGAGACGCTCCGCTTGATTGAATCCTCGCTCGCGCTGGCGCACGGAGAAGAGCGGCACGGGCACGAGCGCGTCCGTGGCGTGCTGGAGAAACCACGGGCGCGCGCGCGGCACGAGCAGGTCCACGAGAAAATCCTCGAACCACATGTGCCGGTCGTATTTGTAGTGATGCACGGCTTCCAGCACCGGCCCGCGCGCGATGACCGCCGAGCGCGCGCTGGCGAAGTGCAGTTCCATCTCGCGACAGTTCGTGCATTGAAACTCGCCGGTGATTTCGCCCGCGAACGGTAGCCCGCAGCGTTCGCAGAAGGGCGTTTCAATCCAGCGCACCTCGGCGCGGCAGTTTTCGCCGACGTAGCCTTGCCGCCGCGTCGCGCGCTCGGCGTGGCACAACTGGCATTCGTCGGGATAAATGAAACTCAGCGCCGTGTCGGCCCAGGCGCGGAGCGAGGCAGGCAGTGCGGGGTGCATGGGCGAACGTAGGGAGATTGAGTTTCAAATTCCAAATCCCAATTTCCGACGGCCAAAAGCAAAAAAAACAAGGTGAGGTGGCACGAAAATAATCGCGCTCCCGAAAGCGGCGCTAAAGCGACCGCACTCCAAACGCTCCGCGTTCGCCGGGGCGTCTGGTGCTGCGCGGCAGCGTTTGGAGTGCGGTCGCTTTAGCG
>JAYVQC010000182.1:0-5355 GCA_043757045.1 Akkermansia sp.
CGCCGGGGTGAAGCGACCGCAAGTTCCGCAAGGTTTCTCCGCGGCCAGGCCCGGCGCGCGCGGAGCGACGACGCCCTACCAAGAACAGTGTTTTAAGAACAGTTTTCGGATGCACCCAATCACGCCCCGCCCGAAACATCGCGTTGACGCTCCTGTGCCTTCTTCGCAGTATCCGCCCTGCCTGCGACCCAGGCGCAAGGTGTTTAACCCTGAACTCTAGTTCCTAAACTCGATGTATTTTTTATGAAGCTCGACAGCGTTTACTCGAATCTCACCATCAAGACGGGCGCGAAGCTCGTGCTCATCGTCATGGACGGCCTCGGCGACATCGCCACCAAGGCCTCCGGCTATCTCACCCCGCTCGAAGCCGCGAAGACACCGAACCTCGACGCGCTCAGCAAGGACTCGGCGCAGGGGCGCATGATTCCCGTGGCTCCCGGCATCACGCCCGGCAGCGGGCCAGGGCATCTCGGTTTGTTCGGCTACGATCCGCTGGAGTTTGAAGTCGGTCGCGGCGTGATCGAGGCGCTGGGCCTCGGGCTGGAATTGAAAGGTGGCGATGTGGCCGCGCGCGCGAACTTCGCCACGCTCGACGCGAAGGGCATCGTGACCGACCGCCGCGCGGGGCGCATTCCCACGGAGAAGTGCGAGGAGTTGTGCGCGTTGCTCGCGAGCAAGATTAAGAAGATCGGCAGCACGCAGGTCATCATCAAGCCGGGCAAGGAGCATCGCTTCGTCGTGATCTTCCGCGGCGCGGGACTCGAAGGGCCGCTCACCGATGCCGATCCGAATCGCGAAGGGCTGCCCATCCCGACGGTGAAGCCGACGAACACGAAGTCCGCGAAGCAGAAGAAGGCAGCAAAGTTGATCGCAGATTTCTACAAGGTCGCGCTGCCGCTGCTCAAAGCGCAGAAGCCCGCGAATGGTTTCCTCATGCGCGGTATCGCGCATCAGCCGAACATTCCGTTGTTCGAGGAGCGCTACAAGATGCTGCCCGCCGCCATCGCGGTGTATCCGATGTACAAGGGACTCGCGCAACTCGTGGGCATGGCGAAGATCGAAGGGCCGCAGACGATTCGCGAGCAGTTCGAGTGCTACGTGAAGGAGCACGGCAAGTACGACTACTTCTTCATCCACTTCAAGTACACGGACAAATACGGCGAGGACGGCAACTTCGAGATGAAGAAGAAAGCCATCGAGGAACTCGACGCCGCGCTGCCGATCCTGCTCTCGAAGATGCCGGACGTGCTCGCCATCACCGGCGATCACTCCACGCCCGTGCCGATGAAAGGCCACTCGTGGCATCCGCAACCGGTGCTGCTGCACTCGGCGTGCAGCGGCTCGGACAAGCTCGAACGCTTCACGGAGACGGGCGCGAACAGCGGCTCGCTCGGCGTGTTCGACGCGAAGTTCTTGATCCGCCTGATGCAGGCGAACGCGAAGATGTTCGACAAGTTCGGCGCGTGATTGGTGGAAGTGCTGAGACTGTTCAGCGCGTTATGTTTTCCCGTCGGAGCAGAGAAGTTGCGGATGAAAAATCATCCGCAAGTTTTCTAAAACGACGGGAAATTTTTTTCTGCGCGCCAAAATTTCCGCGTGATGCGGATCACGCATGGAAAAATTGCGACGGAAATTTCTTTCCACGTCACAATGTTCTCACTACAAAACTGGCCCATGAATTTCACATTTCATGGATTGGAGGTGAGTGCACATGGCAGCTAAGAAAAAAGCAGCAGCTAAGAAACCCGCAGCTAAGAAGAAGAAGTAACTTTTCACCTCAACCAGGATGGCGACTATGTCGCCATCCTGTTTTTTTATCCCCTGATGCCAACACTTGTTTTCGACATTGAGACCGCCGGCCTGCCGCCCGAAACCTTCGACGAGGTGCAGCAGGAGTATCTTTTCCGCGAGGCTGAACGCATTGAAGACGTGGCCGCGCGCGAAAAGAAACGCGCGGAACTCACGCAGATGTTCAGCCTCTATCCGTTCACCGCGCGCGTGGCCTGCATCGCGATGCTGAACGTCGAGAGCCTGCGCGGGCAGGTGCTGTTCGTGGCGGAGGACTTCGAGGAGGACGCGGTGGATGGCGGCGCGGTGCAGTTCGTGCCGTGCGTGGACGAGGCGGAGATGCTCACGCAGTTCTGGGACATTGCGAAGCACTACGACAAGATAGCCACCTTCAACGGGCGCGGCTTCGACGTGCCGTTTCTGTATCTCCGTTCGGCGCAACTCAACGTGCCCATCTCGCGCAAGGACTGGCTCGGCTACCGCTTCGCCACCGATCCGCACTGCGATCTCGCCGAGCAACTCACGTTCTACAACGTGAGCGGACGCGACGGCGCGGCGCGGAAGTTCAATTTGGATTTTTACTGCAAGGCCTTCGGCATCGAGTCGCCCAAGAGCCACGGCGTCTCCGGCATGGACGTGAAGCGATTGATGGAAGAAGGCCGCCATCGCGAGATCGCCGAGTATTGCCTGCGCGACGTGGTGGCGACGGTGAAACTTTACCAAGTGTGGAAAGAGCGGCTGGCGGGGATCAAGTGAGCGCGACCGCAACAGGCTTCCCAGTCCCGGAGTACGGCTCTCCTGAGCAGCAGCACGCGTGGAGTATTGTGGCCGCTGCGGCTCAGGAGAGCCGCGCTCCATCCGCTTCACGCCCATGACTCTCGTCTGCTTCGCTGTGCCGCAGGAAGCAAAGGCGTTTCAAGAACTCATTCGCGGGCGCGCCGATGTGCGCGTCTTGATCACCGGCATGGGCGCGCGCAACGCCGAGCGCGCGGTGCGCGAAGTGTTGCGGGATGTCCGCCCCACCCGCGTGTTCAGTTGCGGCTTCGCCGGTGCGTTGAATCCTGAACTCGTCATCGGCGATGTCGTCTGTCCCCGTGAAGCCGCAGTGGCCGGTGCGAAGCCGGTGCTGTTTTTTTGCGCGCCGCGCGTTGCCGTCACGGTCGCGGAGAAATCGGCGCTGCGTGCGCAGACTGGCGCGGATGTGGTGGAGATGGAATCCGCCATCATCGCCCGCGTGTGTCGCGAGTCCAGCGTGGAGTGCGTGACCTTGCGCGCCATCTCGGACACGGCGCACGAAGACCTGCCGCTCGATTTCAACACGCTGATGACGGCGGAAGAGGAGCTGAGTCCGCTCAAGCTCGCGCTGGCCGTTCTGAAAGCGCCGCAGAAAATTCCCCCGTTGATTCGTCTCGGGAAAAACAGCGCGCTGGCTGCCGGACGGCTGGCGGAAGTTCTGGATCGCGCGGTGGGAACGGCCCGGTAGCCAGGGACTGCGGACACCATCACGGCGTGCCGTAGTTCGGCACGGCGTTGCCGGAGGCGAGGCGCAGCCAGGTGCGGGCGATGAGAAGAATTTTCTGCGGCTTGCTCACGCGCGTCGGCTCAGGGCCGAAGACGTTGAACTCGCGCGCCTCCAGTTTTTCCAGCAGCCGCCAATAGACGGAACCCATCAACTCGGCCGCCCCCATCGCACGGCGGTCTTCGGGCGGAAGGGTCTCGCGGGCGAGGCGGTAAAAACTCTTCGCGCGTGCGGCGACACTGACGGCGAGGTCACGGAAGCGCGGAGAGTATTCACCGCGCAGGATTTCCGCCTCGGTCACGCGAAAGCGTTCGAGTTCCTCCAGCGGCAGGTAAATGCGTCCGCGCTCGGCGTCCGTCTTCACGTCGCGGAGAATGTTCGTGAGTTGCAGCGCCTGGCCGAGATGCACGGCGTACTCTCGCGTGCGCGGATTCGTGTAGCCGAAAATCTCGATGCTCAACAAACCGACGACGGACGCGACGCGGTAGCAGTATTGCTCCAACTCGGCGTGCGTCTGGTAACGCTGGATGTCGAGGTCCATCTCCACGCCGCGAATCAAGTCATCGAACAGTGCGAAAGAAAGTCCGGGGTGCGCGCGGATGACCGTTTGCAACTCGCGGTTCACGGCAAACTGCGGTTCCAAACCGGCCGCACGTTGACCACCGGCACCATCACACGCGCGCCGCACGTCCTCGCGCCAGGCGGCGAGTTGCACGCGGCGTTCCTCGACCGGCACGGACTCCTCGTCCGCCACGTCGTCCACCTCGCGGCAGAAGGCGTAGAGCGCGGACATGCCGTCGCGCTTGGCTTTCGGCAACAGAATAAAAGCGAGCGCGAGATTGCTCGCGCTCTTCTTGGTGATGTTGCGGCTCTCCTGCATCAGTACTTCGGCAGTTGATCATCGGGACGCGGCGGAGGCAAGCCGCCGGTTTCGGAAAGCGAAGGGTTGCGCTGGCGATGGTCGCGGCGGCGACGGCGTTTGCGGCGGCGATGCCGTCCGTCTTCCGTGATGGTGGTGGTGCTTTTCTTTTCGCCACCGCTTTTGCCACCGCCCTGGCTGCTGCTCTGGCCGCTGGTCTGGCCGCGCGTCATTTGCGAAAGACGTTCCCGATCCTGATCGTTGCTCTTCATCCGTGAGCGGAAATAAATCCACAGCACGAGGCCCGCACCCACGGCGAAGGCGACGGTCAGGCCGATGAGTAAATCGCGCGTGTCGAGACGGCCTTGCGTGGCGCGCTTGACCTGCTCGTCGAAACTCGCGGCGGCCAGAAATGTTTTGCCCATGAATTTCATGCCGGTGGCGCCGGCTCCTCTTCCGTGTCCGTGGGGCTGTTGATGTTCAGGCGCTGCATCCGGTAGCGCAGCGCGTGGCGCGTGAGCTTCAACTGATCGGCGGCGCGGCTGACGCTGAAACGGTTCTGCTCCAACGTCTGCTGGATCAGCTCGCGCTCGAAATGTGCCATCGCGTCGTCGAGTGACTGGCCGAGGGTGGAATGGGGCGCCTCCGCTTTCTTCAAACTACTCTCGATCAAAAAGTCTGGCAGGTTGCGTGCCTGGATTTCGCCGGTGGTTTCGAGAATGACCGCGCGCTCGATGACGTTCCGGAGTTCGCGCACGTTGCCCGGCCAGTGATGCGAGAGGAGCTTCTGTTTCGCGGCGGCGGAAAGTGCCTTCGCCTGCTTCCGCATGGTGGTGTTGAAGTGGCGGAGAAAATGTTCGGCCAGTAGCACGACATCCGTTCCGCGTTCGCGCAGTGGCGGCGGGCGGAACTGCATCACGTTCAGGCGGTGAAACAAATCTTCGCGGAACTCGTGCGCGCGGATGGCCTCGACGATGTCGCGATTGGTCGCGGCGAGCAGGCGCACGTTGACGCGGTGTTCGTCATTACCGCCCACGCGCGTGAAGCTGCCGTCTTCGAGGAAGCGCAGCAGTTTGGCTTGCAACGGGCGGCTCATGTCGCCGATCTCATCGAGGAAAATCGTGCCGCCGTCGGCCTCCTCGACGCGCCCGGCCTTTTGTTTGATCGCGCCGGTGAATGCGCCCTTCTC
>JAYVQC010000183.1:0-20736 GCA_043757045.1 Akkermansia sp.
CGCGCGGTATTTTCAAATCAGCGTGCCGGTGCAGCCGGGCAATTCGGGCGGCGCGCTGGTGGACGAGCGCGGGAACGTGGTGGGCGTGGTGTCGGCGAAATTGAGCGCGCGGGCGGCGCTGGCCGCGAGCGGGGCGCTGCCGGAGAACGTGAATTACGCGGTGAAGAGCAGCTTCCTGCTCAGTTTCCTGGAGTCGGTGCCGGAAGTGTCGGCGAAGCTGGAAAAGATGGCTGCGCTCTCACGAGGCGCAGCTACGGAGCGGAAGTTTGAGGACGTGGTGAAGTCGGCGGAACAGGCGGCGGTGTTGGTGCTGGTTTATTGAGGCCCGTCGTAGCGGCGTCTCGGCAGAGCGCCGGTGACTATGGGGAGGCTTGGGCAGGAGCGGCGGCAAGGGAAAATGGTGGCGGCTCCCTGCCGAGGAGCCGCTGCGGGGCCAGCGGAAGTTTGACGGTGGGCGTGGGGCGCGCTTTAATCATCGCATGATTGTCACCGTGGACGAGAAGCACCGTGTGTCGTTGCCACAGCCAGCCCGGCCGGGCGATGCCTTCGATCTTTCTCCCGCCGGACCTTCCGCCTTCATGCTCACGCTGCTGCCACGTCCCGCTGCCGCCGTGCGCCTCCAGCGAAAAAATGGCTACCTCGTGGCGGTCACGGATGGCGTGCTCACCGAGGTGATGACGCGCCAGGCGCTGGATGAATTTCCGTGACCTGCCTGCTCGACATTTCCGTGCTGCTGGCGTGGCTGTGGGAAAAGCACGAGCACCACGGGCGGGTGCTGGCTTGGGAGCCGGGCCAGCGCCTTGCCATCTGCCCGCTGACGGAACTTGGATTCCTCCGCATTTCCAGCTCGCCAGCCTTCGGCGCGACAATGGAGCAAGCCCGCGAGATGCTGCACGACTGGCTGGGGCAACGTCAGCCGCAATTCGTTCCGTGTGATGTCCGCGTGTTGGACGGGCTGGCCGCGTCCAGCAGCGGTAAAACCACGGACTATTACTTCGCCAGCCTCGCCACTGCGCATTCGATGCGGTGGGCCACGCTGGATGAGCGTTCCGGCCATCCGGCGGCCCTGGTCATTCCACCGTTGCCCGGCCACGTGCCCGCCGCCGCTCCGGCTTGGTAATCATTCGTATCCGTCTTTGCCGGGGCGGCCACTCGGAGGGTCGTTAATTCTTCCGACTAAATGGCGGCGGTCTGCCGACACGCCGCTACGCGGGGGCGCATCTTGGAGGTACCGCCAGTTCTCTCTGGACCGGGAGACTGGAAAGTCTCCCAACCTGCCGACAGGAATGTCGGCGCTACGCCCGCCCGCCGTAACGCCGACATTCCTGTCGGCAAGTTCCGAGGCTTTCAGCCTCGGATCGTTTCCATCCTCCAGCAGCGGTACTTTCAAGATGCGCCCGCTACGCGGGCGTGGTCGAGAACAGAGTTGGCTTTCACGAATCATTCGGGCAAACATCCGCGCGCCAACAATTCCAATGCGCGCACGGCTCCTGCAATTTCACTACGGCCTCCGGCTGACCCTGCTGCTGGCGGCCGGCTTGCCGCTGGGGGCGGCCAAGTCTGACGACGGCTACGGCCCGGCGATTTCCACCGCGCGTGAATTGCCGAAGGGCGCGGCTCCGGCGCGGCATCCGTTGATCGATCAGACTTGGGACAGCGCGCGGAAGAAAAGCGCGGGCTGCCTGGAATGTCACAAGGGCATCGACACGCTCTCCATGCACACGTCGCCGAACGTGGTGCTGGGTTGCACGGACTGTCACGGCGGCAACGCCACGCCGGGCCTGATGATGCGGACGGCGCACGTTTCGCCGCGCCACGAACTGTTCTGGAAAAGCTCGGCGAATCCCAGCGACTCGTCGGTGTTGTTGAATCACGAGCGTGCGGAATTTGTGAAGTTTGTGAACCCCGGCGATCTGCGCGTGGCTGGGGAGACGTGCGGCAGTTGTCACGGCGACATCACGGCGCGCACCGGTCACAGCATGATGCGTCACGGCGCGATGCTCTGGGGCGCGGCGCTCTACAACAACGGCGCGTTTCCGCTGAAGAATTATCGCTACGGCCAGGCCTACGGGCCGAACGGCGAGATGCTGCGTCTGACCAATCCCTACGTGCCCACGCCGGAGGAGACGCGCACGAACGGCGTGCTGCCGTTTCTCGATCCGTTGCCGCGCTTCGTGCTGGGGCAGCCGAGCAACATCCTCCGCATCTTCGAGAAGGGAGGCGAGAAGCAGCTTTCCCTCGGCGTGCCTTACGCGAATGAGCCGCCCGGCAAACCCGCGCGGCGCTTGAGTGATCGCGGATTGGGCACGTTGAACCGTATTGATCCCGTGTTCCTCAATTTGCAGAAGACGCGGCTGCACGATCCGTTGCTCGACTTCATGGGCAGCAACAATCACCCGGGTGACTATCGCTCCAGTGGATGCTCGGCCTGTCATGTGGTGTATGCCAATGATCGTTCGCCGACGCACTCGGCGTACTACAGCAAGTATGGCAATCAAGGTCTGAGCTTCAGCGGCGATCAATCCATTCCCAAGAACGAGAAGGGACATCCGATCAAGCATCAGTTCTCTCGCGCCATCCCCACGAGCCAGTGCATGAACTGCCACATGCACCAGGGCAACCTCTTCGTGAATCCGTTCCTCGGTTACACGTGGTGGGATCAGGAAAGCGACGGCGAGTTCATGTATCCGAAGAAGCAGAAGACGCCCACGGAGTCCGAGCGGCTGGCGTCGTTGCGCGACAATCCCGAGGAGGCTGCGTCGCGCGGCTTGTGGGGTGACAATGATTTTCTGGAGAAGGTCTCGGAGTTGAATCCGAAGTTGAAGCAGACGCAGTTCGCGGATTATCACGGCCACGGCTGGGTGTTCCGCGCGGTGTTCAAGAAGGACAAGAAGGGCAACCTGCTCGGGCTGACCAACAACATCATCGCGCACACCGACCCGAAGAAGTTCGCGCAGGCGGTGCATCTGAAAGACATCCATCTCGAACGCGGGATGCAGTGCGCCGACTGCCACTTCGACATGGATGTGCATGGCAACGGCAAGCTCTACGGCGAGCCGCGCGCGGCGACGACGGTCGAGTGCATTGATTGCCACGGCACGGTGGACAAGCGCCCGACGCTGTTGACCACGGGCAACGCCACGGGCGCGGATGGCCAGCCGGTGGACTTGGGCAAGGGCATCACGCCGTGGGGTCCGCGCTTCACTTGGGAGGGCAAGAAATTGTTCCAGCGTTCCTCGATGAGTCCCGACGTGCGCTGGGAAGTGCCGCAGACGCGCGACACGATTGATCCCACGTCACACAAGTACAACGAGAAAAGCCGCTACGCGAAAACGATGCAGCGCAACGGCAAATCGTGGGGCGATGTGCCGGCCTTCCGCGACGCGAACGGCGCGTGCCCCGACCTCGCGCACGACAACAAGAACGTCTCCTGCCAGGTCTGTCACTCGTCGTGGGCCACGTCGTGCTACGGGTGTCACCTGCCGATGCGCGCGAATCAGCGCGTGGCGGCGAATAAGTTCGAGGGACTCATCACGCGCAACTACACGCCCTACAATCCCCAGGTCGTGCGCGACGACGTGTTTCAACTGGGCATTGATTCCACGGTGAAGAAGCAGCGGCTCGCGGTGCTGCGTTCGTCGAGCGCGGTGATCGTCGGCTCGCAGAACGGGCAGCGCGAATGGATTTACTCGCAGCAGCAGACGGTGAGCGCGGAGGGCTACAGCGGGCAGGCTTACAATCCGCATTTTCCACACACCACGAGCGGCAAGGGCACGACGAAAAATTGCGCGGACTGCCACGTCTCGAAGGACAACGACAACAACGCATGGATGGCCTCGCTGCTCGGGTTCGGCACGGGCACGGTGAATTTCTTCGGGCGCTTCGCCTACGTGGGCGAGGGCAAGCATGGACTCGAAGCGGTCGCGTGGACGGAGCGCGACGAACCGCAGGCGGCGCTCGGCAGTCACTTGCACAAGCTGGCGTATCCCGACAACCACGCCGCGCATACGGACAAGAATCACGGCCAGTTGAAGGAAGCGTATCATCATGGCGGGAAGGAGATTCTCGATCTCACGTTGCGCGGCGAATACCTCTACACGGCGAACGGCGCGGATGGCTTCGAGGTCTTTGACGTGGCGAACATTGATAACAAAGGCTTCAGCGAGCGAATCATCAGCACGCCAGTATCGCCGCTCGGCCAGCGCACACGCATTGATACGAAGTATGCCACGAGCGTGACGTTGCCGAGCACGCTGGGCATCGATCCCACGCGCCTGCCGTACCCGAGCAACAGCGTGGTGGAACTCGATCCGAAGAATCAGCCGGGCAAGATGGTCACGATCTACACCGGGAACGAGGAGCAGAAGATCAGTTTCATTTACGCGTGGGTGTTCATCACGGACCGCGAGGAAGGACTGGTGATGACGACCGTGGAGACGCTGGTGGACGGCGATCCGAACAACAACTTCTTGGACAAGAGTTTGAAGACCGTTCGCTACAACCCGGGCGGCAAATTGACCGGCGCGATGCACAGCTTCATGGCGGGGACGAACCTGTTCGTGGTCGGGGCGAAGGGATTGTTCGTGCTCGGCTTGAGCAACATGGAGTTGGTCGCGCCGACGTTGCTCGGTGAGTTGAGCGCGGGCTTGAAGAATCCGAAGCACCTCGCGGTGCAGTTCCGCTACGCCTTCGTGTGCGACGACGACGGATTGAAAGTGATCGACATCAGCACGCCGTCACGTCCGAAGCTCGTCGCAGGCGCAACGGTGCCGCTCAAGCAGGCGGGCCGGCTCTACGTGGCGCGCACTTACGCCTACGTGCCGAACGGTGCGGAAGGGCTGGCGATCATCGACATCGAGAATCCTGAAAAGCCGCGTCTCGAAGAGATGTTCAACGCGGGCGGCGCATTGAACGACGCACGCGCGGTGCAGCTCGGCTCCGTGAATGCTTCGATGTATGCGCTGATCGCCGACGGCAAAAACGGGATGCGCGTGTTGCAGATGATTTCGCCCGACACGGTTCCCGGCCACATGGGTTTCAGCCCCAAGCCGAGTCCGAAGCTCATCGCGACGTATCCCACGCACGGCGAGGCGGTCGCTGTCTCGCGTGGATTGGATCGGGATCGCGTGGTGGATGAAACGGGAAATCAAACCGTCGTCTTCGGTCGGCGTGGTTCACGCCCGTTCAACCTCGACGAGATGAAGAAGTTTTATCAACACGCGGACGGATCGCCTTACGCCGTGGAAGATGTCTCCCAAGTCGCGCCTGAAGTCGAAGGCCGTGGCACGCCGCGTTCGCCGGCCAAAGAAGAAGCGGAGCAATTTGCTTCGCCTCGTCGCGAGCGCCTCAACCGTCGCGGCGAGTGACGGAACCCACCACGCCCTGAAAGCGGCGCTAAAGCGACCGCACTCCAAACGCTGGCGCGCAGCATCGCACGCCTTTTCACTCGTGAAGCGTTTGGAGTGCGGTCGCTTCAACGCCGCTTTTGCCGCCTCTTCCTGCGTCAGAAAAATCCTGACGCACAACGCTTCAATCCAATCGAATGTCCACGTCAAAAAGTAAGTCAGTTCACGCGCATGAAAAGTATTCGAGTCACGCTCCTCGCGCTGCTGGCGGTGGGCACTCTTTGGCCAAGCGCATCGCTGCACGCGGTGGCGATGACCAACCATTGGGACGCCACGCTGGGCGCGGGACTCACGCTCACGCGCGGCAACAGCGACACCTTGCTCACCACGCTGACCTTCAAGGCCATGCGCAAAGCGACGAACAACGAGGTGCTGCTCGGGGCCGCCGGTTCCTACGGCACGGCGACCACCAGGCGTGGTGAGCAGGACGAGGAGACGCGCACCACGGCGGCCAACTTCCAGGCTTACGGACAGTTCAACTATCTTTTCACCGAACGATTCTACAGCGGCGGACGCGTGGACTACGTGCATGACGCGATTGCGGATTTGAAATACCGCGTCACCGTCAGCCCGCTGGCGGGTTATTACGCGGTCAAGAATCCGAGGACGAAGCTGGCCTTTGAACTCGGCCCCTCGGGCGTCTTCGAGCGGCAGGGCGAAGTGGACAACCAATACGCGGCGCTGCGTTTCGGCGACCGCTTCGAGCACAAGTTCACGCCCAAGGCGAAACTGTGGCAGGCCTTCGACGTGATTCCGCAGATTGATCGATTCTCCAATTACCTGCTCATCGCCGAACTCGGCATCGAGGCGGCGATCACCGAGAAAGTGCTGCTGCGGGGCGTATTGCAAGACACCTACGACAACGAGCCGGCCATAGGGCGTAAGCACAACGACGTGAAACTCATCACGTCGATTGTGTACAAATTCTGATCGTCCCGCAGCATGGACGACGCAGGCGAACAGTCTGAACCACACCTTTTCAACGGTCTCTTGGACTCATCACGCGCTGAAAAATATCCCGGTGGATGAAATACAACAGTGAGTCTCGAAACGCGCAGTGCCGTATCGTGAGCCGCTGATGAAGGCGCGGCGGCGCGGTGTTGAAAAGTTCGCAGCGCATCAATTACGCGCATGGATGAATTGAATCGCTGTCGCGCGTGCCGCGCGCGAATGAGGCGCGTAAGCTCCTTTGCTGTTCTGGTTTTATGCGCGGAGGAGTTTACCAAGGCACGCCCCCTTAGGATCAAAATCAGTTCCCCCAAGGCGGAGCAAAATCAGAAACAACATTCACATCTCGTCAGCCGAAGGCGGACGGGAAAAGCTCTTGGCACCTGCGCTGCTAAAGTCTCACGTCGGTCGTTACCCAAACGAACACACAAGAAATGTTGCGATCACTTCTCTGAACAAAAACGAAAACTCACATGAAAACCTTCCATAAATTCACGCGCGAACTGCTGACGTGCCTCTGCGTCTCCCTGATCTTGGTGACCAGCACCATGTCGGCGGCAGATTTCCCCACGGCGAAAGTCAACACCACCGGCCTTGCGGTCACGGATGACACCGTGACTGTCGGGCAGCTCCACTCCGCCACCGGCACGATGGCGATCAGCGAAACCGGATCGATCCAAGCCGAGCAACTCGCCATCGAACAGATCAACGCGATGGGCGGCGTGCTCGGACGCAAAATCAAAATCATCGTCGAGGACGGCGCGAGCGACTGGCCGACCTTCGCGGAGAAAGCGAAGAAACTGCTCGTGAACGACAAGGTCGCGGCGGTGTTCGGCTGCTGGACTTCGGCGTCGCGCAAGGCGGTGCTGCCGGTCTTCGAGAAGGAGAACGGAATGCTGTATTACCCCACGTTTTACGAGGGTTTGGAGCAATCAAAGAACGTCATTTACACCGGCCAGGAAGCCACGCAGCAGATCATCGCGGGCCTCGACTGGATCGCAAAGGAGAAGAAAGCGAAGACGTTTTACCTCATCGGCTCCGACTACATCTGGCCGCGCACTTCCAACAAGATTGCGCGCAAGCACATCGAGAACGTGCTCAAGGGCACGGTGGTGGGTGAGGAGTATTACGCGCTGGGCAGCACGAGCTTTGGTTCGCTGATCAACAAGATCAAACTCAAGAAGCCGGACGTCATCTACGCGATCATCGTCGGAGGCAGCAACGTGGCCTTCTACAAGCAACTCAAGGCGGCGGGCATCACCTCGGACAAGCAGACGTTGCTCACCATCTCCACCACCGAAGACGAAGTGCTCGGCATCGGCGGTGAGAACCTTGTCGGCTTTTACTCCGCGATGAAATATTTCCAGAGCCTGACCAACGCCAACAACGAGAAGTTCGTCGCGGCGTTCAAGGCGAAGTACGGCAAGAACTCGGTGATCGGCGACGTCACGCAAGCGGCGTATCTCGGGCCGTGGTTGTGGAAGGCGACGGTCGAGAAGGCCGGCAGCTTCGACATTGATAAGATTGCGCCCGCCTCGGAAGGCATTGAGCTGACCACCGCGCCGGAAGGCTACGTGAAGCTGCATCCGAACCACCATCTCTGGAGCAAACTGCGCATCGGCCAATGGCGTCTCGATGGCCAGGCCAACGTGCTTTACGAATCCGCGCTCATCGAGCCGGACCCGTTCCCGAAGGGCTATCAATGATTTGGTTGTGTATGCGTGATTGAGGGTGGCAGGGCGGCTCGCATCGTGGTGGGTGACGAGCCGCCCTCCGGGAGAGAGAAATAAGTTCAAATGAAATACTCTGATGGCCGGAACAGTTACTCGAACGGTGTGTGGCGATTCTCGACCACCGTTCCCCTCACCCCGGCCTTCTCCCCAGAGGAGAGGGAGAAAGTCAGCCAGCGCCTGATGACGGCAAGCGCGTTCGATTTGATGAAGACTGAATGCCGATTCCCCCTCTCCCAGCGGGAGAGGGTCGGGGTGAGGGGAACGGCGGCTGAACAGTTCCGCACCTCCACCAACAATTTTTCTGCAACCAAGAACAACTAAATCTATGATGCTGGCCGCCTATACTTCGAGCGAACTGACCTCGATCTTCATGATGCAGAGTTTTGCCGGGTTCAGCCTCTTCAGCGTGCTGCTGCTGATGGCCCTCGGCTTGGCGATCATTTTCGGCCAGATGGGCGTCATCAACATGGCCCACGGCGAATTCATGGCCGCTGGAGCCTACACGGTTTATCTCTGCTCGACGCTGACCACGAAGTTCGCGCCGGCTTTCCAGCCGTACTATTTCCTCATCGCGATTGTCATCGCATTTTTTGTCTCCGGCACGCTGGGCTACCTCGTGGAGTGGGGGCTGATTCGCTTTCTCTACAAACGTCCGCTCGACACGCTGCTCGCGACGTGGGGACTGAGCCTCATCATGCAGCAAACCTTTCGCTCCACGTTCGGCGCACGCGAAGTGACGCCCACGCTGCCCGAGTGGCTGATGGGTTCCTTCAAACCCACCGCGACGATTGACATCCCAATCAACGGCGTGTTCGTGATGGGCCTCACGCTGTTCATCACGGCGCTCGTCTTGTTCTTCACCTTCAAGACGCGTGCCGGTTTGCGGATGCGCGCCACGGTGCAGAACCGTGTGATGAGTTCCGCCGTCGGCATCAACACGAAGATGGTGGACCGCCTGACCTTTGCCATCGGCTGCGGCATCGCGGGCGTGGCGGGCGCAGCGTTCACGACCATCGGCTCGACGGGGCCGGACAGCGGCTCGCGCTACATCGTGGACACGTTCCTCGTCGTGGTCTTCGGCGGCACGGCGAGTTTGCTCGGCACGATGGCCTCGGCCTTCGGCATCGCGCAAACGCAGTCCATCTCCGAGTTCTTTCTGCAAGGCACGATGGGCAAGGTCGCCACGCTGCTCGCCATCGTGGTCATCCTGATGATCCGTCCGCAGGGCCTGTTCCAAAGCAAAGTGCGCCGCGCCTGAAAATTTTCCCGACTCGAATCAACTATGAACACAGTCACGAAACGATTGTTTGGAGGCAAAGAAGGTCTGATCGGCAATCTACTTCTCGCCGTCATTCTCGTCGTGGTGCTGCCGAGCACGCTGGACATTTTCCGGCTCAACCTCGTCGGCAAATACCTCACCTACGCGTTTGTCGCCGTCGGCCTCGTCATGCTCTGGGGCAACACCGGCGTGCTGAGTCTCGGCCAGGGCGTCTTCTTCGGACTCGGCGGCTACTGCATGGCGATGTTCCTGAAGCTCGAAGCGTCGGACCCGATCAGCACCAAGATTCAATCCACGCCAGGCATTCCCGACTTCATGGATTGGAATCAGATTACTCACTTGCCTGGGTTCTGGGTGCCGTTCAAAAGTTTTCCATTCGCGACGTTGGCCATCCTCGTGGTGCCGACGATTCTCGCCTACATCATCGGCACCGCGATGTTCAAACGGCGCGTGGGCGGCGTGTATTTCGCCATCATCACGCAGGCCATTGCGCTGATTATCTCGCTGGGCATTGACGGCAACCAGGGCGTGACCGGCGGCCGCAACGGCATCACCGACCTGCGCACGCTGCTCGGCTGGGACATCCGCACCAAGCACGCGCAATACGTTCTCTACTTCGCCAGCGTGGCGCTGCTCTTTGCGTGCATCATGCTCTCGCGCTGGGTGCTGTCCTCGAAGATGGGCAACATCCTGAACGCGATGAGCGAGAAGGAAGACCGCGTGCGTTTCTCCGGCTACGATGTTTCCAATTTCAAAATTTTCATCTTCTGCCTCGCGGCGATGATCAGCGGCATCGGTGGCGCGATGTTCGTGCTGCAAGTCGGGTTCATCTCACCCTCATTGGTCGGCATCGTGCCTTCGATTGAGATGGTCATCTTCGCCGCCGTCGGCGGGAAAAAATCTTTGCTCGGCGCGGTGTACGGCACGCTGCTCGTGAACAGTGGCAAAAGTCTATTCTCCGAAACCTTCCCGCAGCTCTGGCTCTTCGCGATGGGCGGTCTGTTCATCTTCGTGGTTGTGCTCATGCCGAATGGTCTCGCTGGATTGTGGGTGGACTACGGCAAGAACTGGGTGCGTGGCATGAAGAAACGGCTCCTGGATCGCGCGCCCGTCGCGAACGGGAAACCGGCCAATCAAGCGCCCTGAACTCGCATTCAACTTATGGCTTCCAACACTGATTACCTGCTGGCGATTGAAGACCTCACGGTGTCCTTCGACGGATTCAAGGCCGTGGACTCGCTCAACCTCTACCTCGATCAAAACGAGTTGCGCGTCATCATCGGGCCAAACGGCGCGGGCAAGACCACGGTGCTCGACATGATCTGCGGCAAGACGCGCGCGACCAGCGGCAGCATCAAGTTTCACAACCGCGAGATGCTCGGACTGCCCGAGCACACCATCGTGCGCGCGGGCATCGGGCGGAAATTCCAGACGCCGAGCATCTACGAGAACCTGACCGTGTACGAAAATCTCGAAGTGTCGTTCCCGCGCGGTCGCGGCGTTTTCGGAGCGCTGACCTTCAAGCGCACGGCGGATGTCGAGGAGCGTATTCAGAAGGTGGCGCAGGAAATTTTTCTTCAGGACTCGCTGCACATTGAGGGCGCGTTTCTCAGTCACGGGCAGAAGCAGTGGCTGGAGATCGGGATGCTGCTGATGCAGGAGCCAGAGTTGATGATGCTCGACGAACCGGTCGCCGGCATGAGTTCCGCCGAGCGCGAGCAGACCGCCGAGTTGCTCAAGCGCATCAGCGCCCACCGCTCGGTCCTCGTCATCGAGCACGACATGGAGTTCGTGTCGCGCATCGCGAAGAAAGTCACCGTGCTGCACCTCGGGAAGATTCTCGCGGAAGGCAGCATGGACGAAATCCACGCCAACCAGACGGTGCAGGATGTTTACCTCGGACACTGAGCAATGATAACTTTCACGAGCAGCAAAGGCGTTTCAACGAGGTGGGGCGAGACTCCGTCGAGCCAACCATCTCGAGCGCAGCGAGGCGAGCGCAGCGAGCATCTCCGGCGACTTGAGAGATGCTCGCTCCGCTCGCGCCTCCTTCGTCGGCAAATGGGGTTCGACAGAGTCTCACCCCACCGGCCTAGGGCTGGTGAGACTGCTTCTGCTGCCATTCAATTCCATTTCTCAGCCCATTCATTTTTATGATTGAAGTCGCCAACCTCAACGCCGGTTACAACCAGAGCAAAGTCATCCAGGACTTGTCGTTCAAAGTCGCGCCGCGCGAAATCCTCGCCATCGTAGGGCGCAACGGCATGGGCAAAACCACGCTGCTGAAAACGCTCATGGGCATCCTGCCGCACAAGGGCGGGGCGATCCTCATCGGCGGGAAAGACATCGCCAAACTGGAGACGCACCAGCGTGTGAACGAGGGGCTGGCCTTCGTGCCGCAGGGCCGGATGATTTTCCCGAACCTCACCGTGCTGGAGAACATGATGACCGCCGTAAGAGGCAACTTGGAAGAGTCCGAGTTGAACGAGATTTACTCGCTGTTCCCCGTGCTCCGCGAAATGAAGAACCGCAAGGGTGGCAATCTTTCCGGCGGCCAGCAGCAGCAACTCGCCATCGCGCGCGCGCTGCTCACGAAGCCGAAGGTGCTCATCCTCGACGAGCCGACGGAGGGCATCCAACCCTCCATCATCAAGGAGATTGCGAAGGTGCTGCGTGAGATTCGCAAGATGCGCGACATCACCATCATCGTCACCGAACAGGTGTTGAGCTTCGTGCTCGACGCGTGCGACCGGCTGATGGTCATCGAACGTGGACGCATCATTCACGAAGACCTGCGCGAGCGCGTGGATGCGGCGCGCGTGAAGCAACTCCTTGCAGTGTGATGGCGAACTCTTTGTTCAACATGATTCCTCGATTGATTGAACGCCCGTTCCCCTCACCCCGGCCCTCTCCCTCGGGGAGAGGCAGAATCGCATCCAGCCCCACCAGTGCAGAACGCGCCCAGCTTGACGAACGCTGGCTGACATTCCCCCTCTCCCCGAGGGAGAGGGCCGGGGTGAGGGGAAGCCGCGCTGAAAACAGCCCGGCTTCTCTTCTCCCGCGTTTGCTTTCTTCAACTCATTCCGCAACTCAAACCAAAAACTCAATTCAGTTATGGCCAAACCACTGATCAAAATTGACCTCAACACTCCCGCCGACCAACAGGACGTCATTCACAATCGCTGGCACCCGGACATTCCGATGGTCGCCACCGTCAAGCCGGGCGACGAATTCCGCGTCGAGTGCGTGGACTGGACCGGTGGACAAATCAAATACGACAACAACGCCTCGGACGTGCGCGACGTGGACCTGACCAAGGTGCATTACCTCAGCGGCCCTATCGCCGTCGAAGGCGCGGAGCCGGGCGACTTGCTCGTGGTGGACATTCTCGACATCGGCTCAATGCCGACTTCCGAGTGGGGCTTCACCGGAATTTTTGCCAAGGAGAACGGCGGCGGCTTTCTCACGGACCATTATCCGAAGGCGCGTAAGGCGGTGTGGGATTTCCACGGCGTCTACACGTCGTCGCCGCAGATTCCGAAGGTCGAGTTCGCCGGCATCATGCACCCTGGGCTGATTGGTTGCCTGCCTTCCCGAAAGCTGCTCGACACTTGGAACAAGCGCGAGGCTGCACTCGTCGCCACCGACCCGAAACGCGTGCCACCACTCGCGGCGCTGCCGCACGCTGAAACCGCGCACCTCGGTCGCATGTCGAAGGACAAGGCGAAGGTTGCCGCGAAGGAAGCTGCGCGCACCGTGCCGCCGCGTGAACACGGCGGCAACTGCGACATCAAGAATCTCAGCCGTGGCTCGAAGGTTTATTTCCCGGTCTATGTGAAGGGCGGCGGACTGTCGATGGGCGACATCCACTTCTCGCAGGGTGATGGCGAAATCACTTTCTGCGGCGCGATTGAAATGGCCGGCTGGCTCGACTTGCGTGTGAGTTTGATCAAGGGCGGCGTGGCGAAATACGGCATTGTGAATCCCATCTTCCAGCCCAGCCCGGTCGAGCCGCGCTATCTGCGTCACTTGATCTTCGAAGGCATCTCGGTGGACGAGGACGGCAAACAGTATTACCTCGACGCGCACGTCGCGTATCGGCGCGCGTGTTTGAACGCCATCGAGTACATGAAGAAGTTCGGCTACACGGGCGAGCAGGCTTACGCGATTCTCGGCACCGCGCCGGTCGAGGGTCACATCAGCGGCATCGTGGACATCCCGAACGCGTGCGCCACGCTCTTTCTGCCCACGGAGATTTTCCAGTTCGACATCATGCCGAACGCATCGGGACCGAAGAAGTTTGTCACCGGCAAAACCGACCTCTCGGTCTGCAAGTAAGGAACGCCATGCCTGTCTATGAATTCGAGTGCCGCGACTGCGGCCCCTTCACCGAACTGCGCAGCCTCGACCGTTCGAGCCTGCCGTCGGACTGTCCGCACTGCGGCAAAGAGTCGCCCAAGGTTTTCTCGGTCATCAACCTGCGCGCCATGCAGCCCGGGAATCGCATTGCGCACGAGCGCAATGAGCGCAGCGCCCACGCGCCGCATGTCTGCGGCTCAGGCTGCTCGCATGGTCACGCGAAAACCAAGCCGCGTGTGAATCCGAAAAACGGCAAACCCGTGCTGCAATACTCGACGAAGCAGAACACCCGCCCGTGGATGCTGGGGCATTGAGCAAAGGAGGAGCGGACAGCCATGTCCGCAGTCGCGGGGCGTGGTGATTGGGGGCTGGTCTTACGGAGCGCAGCCACGGCGGACATCGCGGACATGGCTGTCCGCCGCTCCGCCTTGTCTGTGTCTCAGCGCCGCGCGTCGAAGTAAGCCGCGCGTTCCAAAGCGTTGAACGTGGCGACGAGTTGGAAACGCTCGCGCAGTTCTTCCAGAAACGGCCAGTGCATCTGCTTGTTGAACGGACGCACCACGAAGCTCGTGCCGTTGGCAGCGTGCTCCTCCGCGTGCTGCTGCCAGGAGGTGCTCGCGGTGGCGCGCACCTCCTTGTAGATGACGTTGCTCGTGTTGCTCATCTCGCTCACGCCGCCACCATTTCGGGCACGTCGAGGAACCCTTTGAGATGCACCGAGCGCGTCGGGTGACGCAGCTTGCGCAGCGCCTTGGCCTCGATTTGGCGGATGCGTTCGCGCGTGACTTTGTATTGCGTGCCGACTTCTTCGAGGGTGCGGCGCGTGCCGTCAATCAGGCCGAAACGCATTTCGAGGATGTGTCGCTCGCGTTCGGTGAGCGTCTTGAGCACTTCGCCGAGCTTGCCTTTGAGCAGGCTGGTCGAGGCCATGTCCATCGGGCTTTCCGCCTGCTTGTCCTCGATGAAATCGCCGAAGGTCGCGTCGTCATCACCGACGGTGGCCTGCATGGAGATCGGGTTCTGAATCATCTTCAGAATCGCGCGCACGCGGTCGGCGGGGAGGTTCAATTCCTCGGCGAGTTCTTCCGTCGTGGCTTCACGGCCAAAGGTTTGGAACAACTCCTTCTGCACGCGCATCAGCTTGCCGAACACTTCGATCATGTGGACCGGAATGCGGATGGTGCGCGCCTGATCCGCGATGGCGCGGGTGATGCCCTGACGAATCCACCACGTCGCGTAGGTCGAGAACTTGTAGCCGCGGCGATACTCGAATTTCTCCACGCCGCGCATCAGGCCGATGTTGCCTTCCTGAATCAGGTCGAGGAACGGCAGGCCACGGTTGATGTATTTCTTGGCGATGGAAATCACGAGCCGCAGGTTAGCTTCAGCCATGTCCTTGCGGGCGCGGTCGCCCGTCGCTTCACAAGCGCGCAACTGCTGATGCGCCTTCAAATAATCTTCGCGCGGCATCCGCACGAGTTCTTCGAGCGCCTTGATTTTTTGCTGCTCGCCGCTGACCAGGGCGGAGGCTTCCTTGGATTTGGCGCGGCTTTCCATCGTGGAGACCATGCGCCAACTGTTCTGCATCTGATCGTGGACGTTCTGGGCCACGAGCATCATGTCTTCGAGCACCGAGGGCTTGTAATGAAACTTCGCGAAGCTGGCCTGGAGTTTCTTGTCCAGTTCAAGGAACTCGATCCAGCGCTTCGCCTTCACGGCGGCGGACGGCGCGGCCTGCCACTGGGCAAACTTCTCGTCGGTCTGGTCGTCGAGCGCGCGAACTTTTTTCACGAGCACGCGGAGGGCCTTGAGATGCGCCTCGCGGTTTTCCAGACGGCTGTCCGAGACGACGCGGTCGAAGCGTTCACGCGGCGGATCGGCCATCAACTTTTCCGCGAGGGCGATGTGCTCCTTCGCGGCAAAGCCGAGACGGTAGAGAATTTTTTTCCGTTCGAGATCGGCTTCCTCGATGCGCTTGCAGATGGCGACTTCCTGCTCGCGGTTGAGCAGCGGCACCTTGCTCATCTGGCGCATATAGACACGGACCGGATCATCAAGACCGTCGAAAGGAACCTTGGTCGTCTCCTCGGCTTCCTCCGCCTCCGGCTGTTTCACGCCATCGGCATCGGCCTGGTCCACGACGCGGATTTCGAGCGCGGTGAGCTTGGAATAAATCTCATCCAGCATCTCGGGCGTGACCGGGCAGTCCACGAGCGCGTCGTCAATGTCGTCGCTGGTCAGGTGGCCCTGCTCCTTGGCGATGATGACGAGTTCACGGAGCTTGTCGGCGATGAGATCGTTGCCCGTGGCTGGGGTCGGGGCGGTCTTTGTGTCGCCGGCGGCCTTGGCAAAAGCGTCCGCGCTGTCGCGTTCCTTGGGCGAGGCGGCGACACGTGACTTGGTCGCGGGGGCGGCGGAGGGTTCACCCGCTGTGCGGCGCGAGGGTTTCACGGTGTCGCGCTTGGACCGTGCGGCTTTTGATTTCAACATTTTGTTTGGCATCCTGATTCTGGAATTGAAAAAGGCCGCACATGCTCTCACGGAATCGTCCTGAGTCAAACAGGGACTGGAACATTTTCAGGGCGGGAAGAAATAATGCGGAAAACAAAGTTTCTATTCTCACTCGCGTTGGCCGCCCGGCGCGGGGAAAGTCGGGCATGACCGAAGGAGAGAGGCGCTTTTATCTGCGCGAAATTCATCCTCACTGGGCGACGCCTCGCATCTCCAAAGAAATGGTGACGGAGCTGCTGGCCGCGAACCTCGTCGAACTTTCGCCCGAGGCCGGCGGGATGATCCGCCTGACGCACGCCGGGGTGGTGGAGAAGACGGCTGCCCGTCAGCGCAAGAGCAATTCCACGTTGAGCCTGGTCCGCAAGCCGGACAATTCCGCCCGTCAACGCCGCAGCCGTCAGGGACCGCCGAGGCCGTTGTCGTAAGGAGTTGCGGAGGGGTGCGATTGAAAAAGGCGGTCAGGAGCGCGGGCGTCCCGCCCGCCTGAATAAAACCGCGAGCTGTTCCGCCCCGAACGTGTGAGAAGGTCGGAAACATTCGGCGCGATCCGGCGGGCGAGACGCCCGCGCTCCGGCTTGGTGACCGCTGCTCCGATGCACTTCGCTCGCAGACTACCGGGCGTTGCCGCCCCGGCGGCTTTTCCATTCCCACTGGCGCGGGCGCGTCGGCTTTGGATTCCCCGGGCCGGACTGCGGACGGTTGCTTCCGCCTCCGCCTGACTGCTGAGGAGCGGAGGTGTGCCGGCGCGGCGGCTGCTGTCCGCCTCTTTGATCCGGGCGGACGGCGGGAGCGGAGGCGCGGTAATCAAATCCCTCCGCCTGCTTGCGCACGATGCCGCGACCGATGAAGCGTTCCAGTGAGCGCAATGCGTCGCGATCTTCCGGTGCCACGAAACTAATCGCATCGCCCACGGCCTGCGCGCGACCCGTGCGGCCAATGCGATGCACGTAGTCTTCCGAGTGCATCGGAAAATCGTAGTTCACCACATGCGAGATGCCGTCCACGTCAATGCCGCGCGCGGCGATGTCCGTGGCCACGAGCACGCGCACGGTGCCGGACTTGAAATCCTTGAGCGCACGCAATCGCTGGCTCTGCGAACGGTTCGCGTGCAGCGCGGCGGTGCGAATGCCCTTCTGTTCGATCTGTCGCGCGATGCGATCCGCGCCGTGTTTGGTCCGCGAGAAAACCAGCACCATGTTCAGCGTCTGGTCGCGCAACAGATGCGTGAGCAGCGACATCTTGAGATGCTGCGGCACTTCGTAAATGAACTGCGTGACGGTCTCGGCGGGATTCGAGCGGCGGCCGATCTGGATCAGCTTCGGCGCGTGTTGAAATTCTTTGGTCAGCGACTCGATCTCGCGGGACAACGTCGCGGAGAAGAGCAGCGTCTGACGTTGCTTCGGCAACGCACGCACCACCTGACGGATGGACGGGAGGAAACCCATGTCCAGCATCCGGTCCGCCTCGTCGAGCACCAGAAATTCCAGGCCCGCGAAATCTCCGCAATGGCGTCCCATCAAATCGAGCAGCCGTCCCGGCGTGGCGACAATGATGTCCGCGCCTTCGCGCAGTGCGCGCATCTGCGGTTGTTCGCCCACGCCGCCATAGACGGTCGCGACGCGCAGCGCGAGATGCTTGGCATACGCGCGGACGTTCTCGTCAATCTGCACGACCAGTTCGCGCGTGGGAGCCAGGATGAGCGCCCGGATGCGGCGCCGCGGTTCCGGCGGGCGTCCCGCGAGCAGTGTGATCATGGGCAGCGTGAAGGCCGCCGTCTTGCCCGTGCCCGTCTGCGCGATCCCGATCAAGTCTTGACCCGCCAGCACCGGCGGAATGGCTGCCGCCTGAATCGGCGTCGGCTCGGTGTAACCCGCCTCCTGCACCGCCTGTAAAACCTGGTCATTCAGACCCAAAGCACGAAATGGCATAGAAAATCTTTCTCTCGGGCGAGCGCCTTAACGCAGCCGCCACGTAATCCGGCCCTTGTTCAAATCGTAGGGCGACATTTCCATCTTCACACGGTCACCCGTCGTGATGCGCACCCAGCGCTTCCGCATCTTGCCGCAAATCGTGGCGAGCACCAGATGCTTGTTGTCCAGTTCCACGCGAAACATCGTGCCCGCGAGCACCGACGCCACGACGCCTTCCACTTCAATATGTTGTTCTTTGGTCTGCTGTTTTACTTTCATTCTGCCTTTCGGAAAACGGTCTGCGGGAAAAAGCTGGGCGTCCCGCAAACCGATCGAGGACGAAGCCGGAAAAGAAAAGAGCGAGGTCCGGCTCACACCGAACCTCGCTCCGTGAAAATCTAACGATTAGTAACGGCCACGACCGCCGCCGCCGCCACCGCCGCCGCTGCGTTCGCGACCACCGCCGCCACCGCCGCCGCCGCCGTATCCACGACCGCCACCGCCGCCGCCGCCAAAGCCGCCGCCGCCGCCGCCGCCCGGACGCTCTTCACGGGGCTTGGCTTCGTTCACGGTCAACGCGCGTCCGTCCATTTCCTTGCCGTTCAGCGCCGCAATGGCCGCCTGGGCTTCCGCCGGCGAGCTCATCGTCACGAAACCGAAACCACGCGGACGGCCGCTCATGCGGTCCATCATCAGGTTGGCTTCCACGACGGTGCCGTGCGCGGCAAACGCGTCCTGCAAGTCATTTTCAGTGGTGTTGAAGGAAAGATTTCCCACGAACAATTTGTTACTCATATTGTGATGTCACTAGACTAACCCTTTGGTTTCAGACTGTTCCCGACTATCGGGTTTCTAATCATCACTGAACTGAGTTCACTTGAGGATTTACCAGGCCTTGAAACGGACAAGCTATCTAACAGACGACCGGACAATCGCTGGTTCCGGATGGATAGCAACCTATTACTGAGGTTTTTTTTCAGCCGTATTTTCCCATGGCCGCCAGCCCGAACTGAGTTTGCGGGGCGGAGAAAAAGCGGCGCTAAAGCGACCGCACTCCAAGCGCTGGCGCGCAGCATCACACGCCTCGTGACTCGCGGAGCGTTTGGAGTGCGGTCGCTTCAGTTTCGCGCCTCCCCTGCCCTGTCAGCCCGCAACTCACAGCCTGACTGTTCAGGCATGGCGCGAAACGCCCCCCCCATGTTCACTTCTGCGCGGAGGCCAGCAGCGTCTCGAAGTGCGGCGGTTGCTCCTCGTGGGCCACGATGTTGATCTCGATCTTCTTGAACCCCGCCGCCTCCAGCCACCGATGCAAATCGCTCTCCGCAAAGCCCAGCCAGCGGTCGCCGTACAATTCATGCGCGCGCGTGAACTTGTGCTTGGCGAGATCGAGCACCATCAGTTCACCGCCCGGCACGAGCAGACGATGCGCGGCCTTCAGCGCCTCGTCCGGCTTCTCCGCGTGATGCAGCGCCTGGCTCAAGATGACGAGGTCCACGCTCCCCGGCTCGATGGGCGGGTTCTCCAGATTGCCGAGGCGGAACTCCAGATTCTTCAACCCGCTTTTCTTCGCCTTCCGCGCGCCGAACTCGACCATCTTTTCCGAGTTGTCCACCGCGATGACTTTCTGGCAGCGCCGCGCGAGCAGTTCACTGATCAATCCCTCGCCCGAGCCGAGATCGGCGACGGTGATGGGCGGCAACATTCTCAACAGCAAATGTCCAAAGGCCTGCCACGAGCGGCCCGGCCCGTAGCTCCGGTCGAAGCGCCCCGCCACTTCGTTGAAGAACACCTGCTCCTTCTGCTTCCGCCGCGCGACGATGCGCTTCAAGTTCACGCCATCGCTTTCGTACTCCGGCAACTCGTGCGCGCCCTTCACGGCCAGCGCAATGATGTCCCGCGCCGAAGGGTCCGCGTTTTCGTTCAGCCGATAAAAGGTGCGCTTGCCTTCGCGCCGCGATTGCAACAACGCCGCCTCCTGCAAGAGCCGCAGATGCGTGGAGATGCGCGACTGCCCCATGCGCGTGATCTCCTGCAATTCGTTGACCGACAATTCATCGCGTTCCAGCAGCGCCATGATGCGGAGGCGTGTGGAGTCCGAGAGCGCGCGCAGGGCTTTGAGGGTGGAAGACATGGCTAAGATTTGCGGCCCGCCGATTGGGGCGACACCGGCTGTTTCGCTTTCGTCACGACGCAAGGTTGTCCGAGAACCGTCCGGCAAACAAGTTCCAGGAATTCATCGCCAACCGGCGGGCTGCCCACACGAGGCTGAAAAGCCTCGCCACCTGCCGACACGAATGTCGGCGTTACGCAGCTCCGACGACCTCAGACGTAGCGCCGGCTTTCCGGCCGGCCAGTCGGGAGGCTTTTCAGCCTCCCGTCCCTCGCCCACTCCCTCCATCCAGAACAGTGCATGCACCAACCCCGGCCCCGCCCAGCTTTTCACTTTCTTCGTTTCGCGATCGCTGCCTCGCTCTCCCGCAGTCTCCTCGTGAACCGCGCCCCCACCGCGAACATCTGCGCGCATCTTTTCCCTGCGTCCGTCCGCCGCCGGAGCGCGGGCTTTCCAGCCCGCAGCAACACCCGATGGTCGA
>JAYVQC010000184.1:0-20531 GCA_043757045.1 Akkermansia sp.
AAGTGACGCGGCAAATGTTCCCACGATCTTCATCAACAAAAATAGTTTGGCAGCCAGCACAACAAACAAAAGGCCGAGTGCGATAACGAGACCGCACCCGGCCAGAATGGTTCTCGGGTATTACAGATCGGCGTAACGCGCGGTGAGCATGGCGGAGAAACGCGCGGCTTTCATCTTGCGGCGTTTGCGTTCGCTAGGCTTTTCGAAGTGGCGGTGATTGCGCACTTCCTTCAAGGTGCCTTCGCGGTCGATTTTCTTCTTCAACCGGCGCAGGGCCTTATCAACTGGTTCGCCTTTCTTGAGCTTAATTTCGGTCAACTGGATTCACTTCCTTCCCGGTCGCACTCGAAGCGGTTCACAGCGTTCATCGCGGCGGCCCAGCTTGAGGCGGGGCGCAGACTAGCGGGGCAAGTGCCTGTGTCAACGGGCAAAACCGCCAGAAACATTTGCCGGAACCATCTTCGCAACTGTCCCGGAGCGCGGGTTTTCAACCCGCAGAAATGTGAAATGGAGAGCGGTGTTCGTACGTTGCTGCACCTTCGCTTGCGTACGTTGCTGCGGGTTGAAAATCCGCGCTCCGAGGCTGGAAAAGTAAAACCCGCAGTTTAACACTGCGGGTCTCGAGAGATTTTTCGGGGAACTAAGCGCCGTTGTCGCCGATGGCCTCGACGGGGCAGCCTTCCTTGGCTTCCTTGCAGAGCTTCTCCTCGTCCTCGTTCTCGGGCTGCTTATAGACGAAGGAGAAGCCGCCGTCATCGTTGCGTTTGAAATTCGCCGGGGCCGTCTCGCGGCACAGGTCGCAATCAATGCACTGGTTATCTACGAAATACTTGCCGGTGATGTTGTCCGGATACGTGTTTGCAATGTCAGCCATAAATCAGCGGCGCAATTTCACCACGCGATCTCAGGCGATCAAGCTTTGTTTCACCACCCGCGTCCGCGAAACAATCCCAGTTGCTTTTCCAACGCGCTTTCCTACCGTCCCCGGCCAATGCGGAAGACAAAAATCGTAGCCACCATCGGACCAGTCACGGATTCGCCGGAAATGCTGGGCAAACTCATTGACGCCGGCATGAACGTCGCCCGGCTCAACATGTCGCACTCGTCGCACGACTGGGTGCGGCGCGTCGTGGCGGACATTCGTAAAGCGGCCACCTCACGCAAATGTTCCGTGGGCATTCTCATGGACACGCAGGGGCCGGCCATTCGCACCGGCGACTTGCCCGCGAAACTTGATCTCAAGCCGGGGCAGAAATTCGTCTTCACCGTGCGCGGCGAGAAGAGCGAGGAAGTGCATTCCGTGGACGTGAATTACGAAAACTTCGTCAACGACATCAGCGTGGGCGACGTGGTCCTTGTGGATAACGGCACGATCCACATGAAGGTGCTCGCGAAAGAAGGCAACCACATCGAATGCGAAGTGCTCACGCCCGGCACGCTCGGCAGCCGCCGACACATCAATCTCCCCGGCGTGAAGGTGAGCCTGCCCGCGTTAACGGCAAAAGATTTTGCCGACGTGGACCTCGGGCTGGAACTGGGCGTGGATTACATCGCGCTCAGTTTCGTGCGCGAGGCGAAGGACTTGCAGCAGTTGCGCGCCTTCTGCGAACGCTCAAAGCACAAGCCGCTGATCGTGGCGAAGATCGAGGACCAGCAGGCGATCAAAAACCTCGTCGAGATCATCCAGGAGACCGACGCCATCATGGTCGCGCGCGGCGACCTTGGCATCGAGGTGCCGTATGAGGAGCTGCCGATCATCCAGCGCAAGATTGTGAAGATGTGCCTGCGTGTGGGCCGTCCGGTGATTGTCGCCACGCACATGCTGGAGAGCATGATTGAAAGCCCCATGCCCACGCGCGCCGAGGTCACGGACGTGGCCAACGCCGTCTTCGAGCAGGCGGACGCGATCATGTTGAGCGGCGAGACGACGGTGGGAAAATATCCGCTGCGCTGCCTGGAGGTGTTCGACCGCATCTCGAAACGCACCGAGGCCAGCGGTGGTGCGGGCTTCCATGAGAAGGCCGAATTCACCAGTCCGCGCCAGAAGCTGGCCAAGAGCGCGGTGGTGATGGCGGATGAGTTGCGCGCGGACGCGATGCTCGTCTTCACGCGGCGCGGGAACATGGCGCGGCACACGGCGTGGATGCGTCCGCGTTACTCGCCGATTTACGCGTTCTGCGAAGATTGGGCGGTGGCGGATTCGCTGTCGCTGCTGCGCGGCGTGACGCCGAAGGTCGTCGCCTTCAGCCATACGAATCCCGAGAAAACCATCGAACTGGCCATCAAAAGTTTGGTGGAGGCCGGCACGTTGCAAGCCGGGCAGACGGTGGTGATCGTCAGCTCCATCTCCACCGGCGAGGGGACGGCGGATGCGGTGCAGATGCGGACGGTGTAATGCCGCCGTGTAATCGGTTCCGCGTTGGCAATTACTTTCCTTGAAGCTCTCGGGTCAGGGGAGTAGTCGGAAGGATTCGCGACATCGGGTTGCCTTGTTCCTGCAATTGCAGTCTGCGCGCTTCAATGATCGCCGTCGCCTGCGCGGGCGTCATGGCCGGCGCGGCTTGGGGGACGGGAGCGGCGGGGGCGGAATTATAGCCTCCCACCAATCCCGCGCCATCCGTCCGCACCGTGCGCGGGGGAATTCCCGAGGCCGAAGACACCGCGCCAGGGTTGTAGGGAACAGCGGGCGCAGCCGATGGGCCGCCGACGAGACCACCGCGCGCGGCACCAGAGACACCGCCGAGAGCAGGGACAGCCGCAGCAGCCGGATTCGCGCCGGGGAAACCAGGATGCGGCACGGGCGCGGGTGCTCCGCCAGCGGCGGCCTTCACGCCGTTTTTATCAAAATCCAACCAAGATTCCGCGTCGCCGTTCTTGATCTGTACGCGGTTATTTTCAGAATCAATCGAGACCACGGTGATGGCCTTGAAGGAGTCGCCTTCCAGCAAAGCCGGGGGACGTTCCACTTTCTTCGTCTGCGGATCGGTGAATTCCAAGAAAACCTTCGGCGCTCCGAGCAGCGTGGTGATGCCGGTCAGGTTGACGCCGAGCGGCGGCGGCGGCGGCGGGGTGACATCCGGCGGCGGGGGCGGGGGTGGAATCGGACGCAGCCCGAACGGGTTGCGATCAATGATGATCTGGTAAGGATTCTCCTTCACTTCCGCGCGGGACTGGAAGCTCCAGCCCACCGCGAGGGCCGCGCCGAGCAGGGCCGCGATCTTGTGCCGATTCATGCTGGCTAAGATAGTCATGCAAGGTCCAAACACCACAGAGAATTTTGAGTTGCGCGGCCCGACTGAATTTACGGGAGAGCTTCCGCTGGCTCCTCCGGGCATGAACTTCCGCGCCAGTGCGTCCTACCACCGCTGCCTGTTCTCAACACGCGCATGTCGTTCATTTCAACGTGGACAAAAACTCGATCAAGTTTCGCACATCCGACTTCGAGAGAATGTTCCCCAACTCCTCCGGCATCGCGGATAGCCCGCGGTCGCGGGATTTCACCTCGGCCTTCTTCACCGTGAGCAAGCCGTCCTCCGGCGAATTGATGACCATCTCGCTGTCGGTCTCGGACTTCAGCATCCCGGCGTAGCTCGTGCCGTTCTTCAACATGACCAGCACGGACTCGAAGCCGGGTGCGATGCTTTTGTTCGGGAAGAGAATGGATTCGAGAATGTATTCGCGCGTCTGCTTCGCGCCTAGTCCGGCCATCTCCGGTCCCACCTCGCCGCCCTCGCCGTTGATTTTGTGACAACGGAAACATGCCGCGTCCTGCCGCTCGATGAACGCCTTCTTCCCTTCCTCGGCGTTGCCGCCGTAGAGGCACTCGCGCCATTTCGCCAGCGCGTCCTTCGCGTCGCGCGCGGATTCAAAATTCGCCAGCTTCTCTTTGGTCGGTGCCAACGCGAGGAGGTTCTTGCTTCCTTGCACCGCCTCCAGCACATCCAGTTGCAACTCCTTCGCCACGCCGCCTGCGACGAGCTTGTCCAGCCACTCGCCGAGAAGTTTTGCCGCGCCTGCGTCTTCCAGCGTCGCGAGATTGGCAAGGGCGGTTTGCTTTTCCGCGAGTGAACCGCGCTCAAGTTTCGCGGCAAATTGCGCCAGCTTTTCTGAACTGCTTGGGGAGGTCGTGCTTTCGCTGCTCCCCAGTCCTAGCGCGCTCGTGGTCTTTGCCAGCGCCAGCTTCACCGATGCGGGCGCGCTGCTTTTGATTTGCGCGAGCACGGGTTGCAATGCCGCTGCCGCCACGCCGCTGTCGCGCGCGGGCAGGGGACGCCACAGGCCGACGACGCGGTCGCGGCCCGGCGGCTTCGGCCAGAGCGCAAGCAGTTCGAGGGCTTCCACGCGCAAGGCTTCCGGCGCATCGCTCGCGGCAAACTGCGCAACCCGCTGCGCGTGCTCTGCGCCACCGAGCCGGAAGTTGGCGTTGATTACACGACGCCAACGTGCCGCCAGCGTCCCGCTGGCGGTGTCGCCGGAACGCCAGCGGGACGCTGGCGGCACGTTGACTGTCGCGAGTTCCGGCAGCACCTCGGGAATCGGCGCGTCGTAAATCGCGCGGGCGGCTTCGAGCGCGACTTGCGGATCGGCGTCGTTTAGGAACTGCGCGACCTCGGGGCGTTGCAAGCGGCGCAACGCGAGGCACACGCCGAGTCGCACGGATGGGGATGCATCTTTCGCGGCGGCGAGTAACGTCAGCACATCGCCGATGCGTGCCAACGCGAGCACGGTGGCGTGACGGAGGTAGGCGTCTTGGTTTTGATTGCGCTTGAGAACGTCGAACAGCGCAGTGGACGCGGCTTTGGAAAACACTTCGCGCTTGGCAGGCGCAACATGCGCCACGGCCTTTGCAAGTCCTTCAATAGCGCGTAGCTGGACGCGAGAATTGCGATCCAAGACTCGCTCGCGAATCCAAGTTCCGGCTGGGTTCGTTTCCCCGACGAGTCGCGTGGCATTTCCAGCGATCTCCTGATCCGGATCACTCACCAGTAGAGCGAGTCTGACTTGTGCGGTGCCTGCGCGTGCTCGCAGTTTGCTCCCTTGTTCCGATGCCATTCCGAATCGAACTACTTGTCCCAAGCTCCAAACGGCGTGCAGGCGGGATAGCTGACTGCCTTTCGCCACCGCACTCATCAATTGGTCATACGCGGAGTCGGTCGTAAGTGAGCGGCTCGCCAATTCCCACTGCGCCTCCAACCTCACCCGCATATCTCGATGCCCGAGCAGCCGCGCCAGTTCTTCGTTCGGACGTTTCTCCATTCCTTCGCCGAGCAGCTTCTTCACTTCGAGCATGGCCGGATCGTTCACGAGCGTGGGATCAAACACGCGGTAGATGCGGCCCTTGTCGGTCTTGTCCCAGCCCTTCACCCAGTCGCTGACATAGACCGCGCCGTCCACGCCGAAGTCCACGTCGGTGCAGAGCGGGCCGGTGAGGAATTCGCTTTCGTCGTAGGCCTCGAAGCTCGCGCCCTTGGGCCGCAAGGCGAACGAGCGCACCACGCTGTTCGGGCCGCCGCGAAAATCGCACATGAAGAAATGCCGGTCGTAGCGCGCGGGCAAACCCGTGCCGGGATAATACGCGATGCCCGCCGGACCCGCGCCGATGTGCGCGACGGGCGGCAGGTAATACGCCGAGGTGTTGGTGCCGGCCAGGCCCCAGAGCATCTCGGAATTCCACGCGCCGAGCTTGGGCAGCCATTGCCAGCCGATGCGCCAGCCGTAGTCCGCGCCCTCGACGACGTGTATCCACCGCGCCTTGTCGCCGCCATCGGCGTTGTTTTCGCCCGCGAAGAGATTGCCGAATTCGTCGAAGGCGAGTTCCTGCGGATTGCGCAGGCCGATGCACACGACTTCAAATTCCGTTCCGTCAGGATTGCAGCGAAACACCGCGCCGGAATCGGCCAGCGCCTCCATCGTCAGCCCCGGCCACTTGTCCGTGATCTTGTCCCAGAGATTTGTGCCCGTGCCGCGGTCGGCGATGGAGAAATAGATTTTGCCATCGGGACCCATCTTCAACCCGTGCATGTCGTGGCCGCCGAAGGCGATGTGGACGCCGAAACCTGAGAGCAAATTACTAATGGCGAATGACGAATGACGGACGTGCGGATTGATCGGCGCGGCCAGATTCGGCACGCCCTTCGTCATTCGTAGTTCGTCACTCGACATTTTCCAAAGGTCGGGAATGCAGGTGAACCACACGTCTCCCTTCCTCGCGAGCACGCCCGCCGCCACGCCGCTGGTGAGGCCATCGAAACCTTCCGCGAGCACCGTGGCGGAGTCAGCGCGTCCGTCCGCGTTCGTGTCCACGAGCAGGCGGATGCGCTCGGACTGCACTTCGAGATCGTGCCAGTCCACGGTGCCGTCGCCGTTGTGGTCGGAGAGCAGGCCGCGTTTGGCTTTCAGAAAATCCGGCAGCTTGGAATTCGTGGAAGAAAGCGTGGTGCGGAAAAAGTTCGCGCGATCCTCGACGGTGCGAAATGAGTAATCGTTATCCAGCCACTCGCTCAGCCCGCGAATATCGAAGACGGACGTGCGCCGCCGATTCGACTCCACCACGTAGCAGCGCCCGTGTTCATCGAACGCGAAACTGACGACGTTTTGCAGCATCGGTTCGGCGGCGAAGAGATCGATCTTCATGCCGGGCGCGGCGCGGAATTTCCGGATCGCGGTCGCCGGGTCGTTGGTGGTTCCAGAGGAAGTGACAGTGTTCACGTCCGCCTCGGCGGCGGGCAGCGCGAGTGGCGCGAACGCCACCAACAAGGCCAGCAGGCCGCAGCGCGAAAAATTCGATAGCACGCCGTGAGGATAGCGAGGGACGCGCGGGGCGCAATCTCCGGCCCGCCCCCTAGTGGGATGGAAAGTGGCGGGCACTCAAGCAGGAGCGCGGGCGTCTCGCCCGCCGGAGCGTGCAAAAGGTTTTCCACCGCCCCACGCGGTCTGGGCGAAATGGCATCTGGTTCCATTCGGGCGGGCGGGACGCCCGCGCTCCTGACCGCCACTTCCCAACGCCCTCCTGCCGCCTATTCGTTGTCGCGCCCGCCCGCGCCACAAGTGCCGCTGATCGCGTAGCAGTCGCCGCACAGGTTTTTGCCCTCGAACGCGAACGCGCCAAACTGGCCGCACTCATCACACGCGGTCTGCGGATTAAATGGAACGGGTTCACTCACGCCGCGAAGTTAGTGCGAGCGATGGAATCAACACGAGGCTGGAACACCTCTCAACTTGCCGACAGCAATGTCTGCGTTACGTCGGCGGGGCAAAGTTGCCGGTTGTCAAACGGCCCGCGCTTGCGTCAGTGTTTTTCCCGATGGCCGAACCGACTCCCGCACCGCCGAGCAAAGGCGTGATTTTTTTCCGCCGCCTCGGCAGCACCGTGGCGCTCTGGTCGCTGGTGTTGTGCGCGCTGCTGGCTGGGCGCAATCCCGTCGGCGAAGGACTGTTCATCGTGGTGATGCTCACGCTGGCGGTGCTGGGACTCAGGGAGTTTTACGCGTTGGTGAGCAAGGCCGGCTGGGTGTGTTTTCCGCGCTGGGGTCTGATGGGAGGCGTGGTGCTGGTGCTCGCGGTGTTTCTGTTCCTGCAAGGCCGATGGAAAACCAACACCACGCCCGCGCTGATCAATGATTTCGAGACGGGCTTCCTCATCCTGTTCGTGCTCGGCCTGTGTGTGGTGCAATTTTTTTCGCGGCAAGGCGGATCGGCCATGCAGCGCATCGGTCTGACTTTGCTCGGACTGATGTATGTGCCGTGGTTGCTCAACTTCATCCAGAAGCTGCATTTCTTTCCGCGTCAGAGCCTCGCGGACAGCCCGGAGAATTTCTACGTCCTCTACTTCATTCTGGTGACGAAGTTCAGCGACCTCGGCGCGTACGTGACCGGCTCACTGATCGGGAAGCACAAGATGATCCCGCGCGTCAGTCCCGGAAAAACGTGGGAAGGTTTCGGCGGCGCCATCGTCATCGCCACCGGAGTGAGCGTGACCTTCGCGCACTTCGCCGCCACGAAACTGCCCGGCATGACGCTGCTCCACGCGGTCATCCTCGGGGCGATGCTCAGCGTGTCGGCCGTGGTGGGTGATTTGATCGAATCCATCTTCAAGCGCGAGGCGGGCGTGAAAGACTCGGGCGGATTTTTCCCCGGCATCGGCGGCATTCTGGACTTGCTGGACAGCCTGCTGTTCAATGCGCCGCTCATGTATCTCTACGTGCGGTTGTTTCTCACGAACTGAATGAAAGATCCAAACACCAAGCTCCAAGTTCCAGACAAACACCAAACACCAAGCTCCAACCGTCCCGGTGCCGCATTGGCTGGCTGGCTGGCTTTTGCTCCCGCGCCTTGGTCACCTGCGACCTGGCGCGTTAGGTGTTTGGAGCTTGGAGTTTCTCTGGAGCTTGGAGCTTGGAGCTTGGTGTTTCCTTCCCTTCGTGTCTCGTGATGAAAAACATCGTCCTCCTCGGTTCCACCGGCTCCATCGGCACCAGCACCGTCAAGGTGGTGGAGGATTTGCCGGAACGCTTCCGTCTCGTCGGCCTCGCGGCGGGTGGCAATTCACAACTGCTCATTGAGCAGGCGCGCAAACACCAGCCACGCGTCGTTTCCATCTCCGATGCCAAGAAAGTTTCCGAAGTGCAGGACGCGCTCGGGACCACGCCGGTGTTTCAGGGCAGCGAAGGTTTGTTGAAACTCGCCACCATGCCCGAGGCGGACATCGTGCTCATCGCCATCGTCGGCACGGCGGGCTTGCAGCCCGCGCTGGCGGCCATTCGCGCGGGCAAGGACATCGCGGTGGCCTCGAAGGAAATTCTTGTCATGGCCGGTGAGATCGTGATGAACGAGGCGCGCAAGCACGGCGTGAAAGTTCTCGCCGTGGACAGCGAGCACTCGGCGATCTTCCAATGCCTCGACGGCAAGCCGCCGTCCTCCGTGCGCAAGATGTGGCTCACGGCGAGTGGCGGGCCGTTCCGCGACGCGACGCTGTGGCCGAAGGAAAAGTTTTCCGAAATCACCCTCGAACGCGCGCTCAAACATCCGTCGTGGGTCATGGGCCGGAAGATCACGATTGATTCCGCGACGCTCTTCAACAAGGGGCTGGAGATGATCGAAGCGCGCTGGCTCTTCGACATCGAGATGGCGCGCGTCGGCGTGGTGGTGCATCCGCAGAGCATGGTGCATTCAATGGTGGAGTTCGTGGATGGATCGATGATCGCGCAGCTCTCCACGCCGGACATGTGCCTGCCCATTCAATACGCGCTCACGTACCCCGAGCGCGCCGCCAGCGACCGCGTGCAGACGAGCCTCGCGAAACTAGGCACGCTGACTTTCGAAGAGCCGGACGTGGAGCGATTTCCCGCGCTGGAACTCGCGCGTCGCGCCGGTGAAATCGGCGGCACGCTGCCCGCTGTGTTGAACGCCGCCAACGAAGTCGCCGTCGAGGCGTTCGTGAACCGGCAATTGAGTTTCCCCGGCATCACCGCGCACGTCCGCCGGATCATGGACGCGCATCAGGTCGTGGCGCATCCGACGCTGGAACAGATTTTGGCGGCGGACGCCTGGGCGCGCACCCAGTCTTGCCCGTAGCAGGCGTCCGGTTGGCGAGGCGCTTCTGATGCGCCGCTACGGCCGCACGAAATCTGACGGCGGTCTCCGCGTCGCGGGGCGCGTAAATTTCTCGCCGAACTTGGTGAAGCCGTTCACGAAGCCGCCGTGGTGCAGGAAGAACTGGCCGTTCTCCACGCCCATGAAACGGTCGAGGCGATCCGCCTTGCCCGTGCCGTCATGGCTGAAGCTGGCGGTGGTGAGTTCCAGCCATTCGCCCTGATCGGTGCGGAGCCATTGATTGCCGTAGAGCGCCTTGCGACTGAGATGCCCGTTCTGTCCGCCAAAATTTTCGCTGAACGAATAGAGGCCGTGCAGCCAGCCACCGTCCTTCGGCGCGCGCCAGGAGGAAATGAGCATCCACTTCTGCTGTTCGGGATGAAACCAGTAGCCGGAGAAAATGGTGAAGGTGCTGTTCGTCGGCTGCGCGGTGACGATGAAGCGCTGCTTCTCGCCGGTCTTCCAATTGTATTTCAAGTGACTGTGGCCGCCGGTGCCTTCGTTGCCAAAGTCGCCGGAGTTCACGCCTTCGCCCTTGCCCATGAGGATGACGCGATTCGTATCCGCGACCTTGCTGCGGCTCACGGCCTCGCCGCCGCTGTCCCACACGCTGAAGATGATGCGGCGCTCGGTCGGGCTGTTGATTTGCATGCCGAAGTAGCCGCGATGCCAGCCGCAGGCCATGTAGTACGTGGCGACGGGTTCCTCCACGCCGGTCATCTCGCAGTAGAACGCGGCGACGTTGGTGCCCTTGGGCGAAGGGTAACTGAGATGCACCGACGCGGCGTTGCGGCGCGACTTGTAATTGAAATGCGCGGTGTTCGTGGCCACGCCATCGAGCACGAGCGCAGTCAGATCGCCGAAGGGTTGGCCGACGTTGTTCAGTGATTCGAGGGCGAAGCGCTGATAGCCCGGTTCCTTGATGGTGAACTTTCCAAAGCGCGCAGTGACGAGATTCGTTCCCGCACCTTTGACTTCGGCCTCGTGCGACTGGCCCGCGATGGTGAGGCGCAGTTTGGAAGTGGCATTCGTCGGCAAGCGCAATTCCACCGCCGCCTCAATCGTCGCCGTTACTTTGATGTCACCAAACCAACTGACGGTGATTTTGGGATCACGCCACGCAGTCAAGCCGGAGTTCTGCGAGAGGCGCGCGCCGTTCGCATCGGGATCGGTGTAGGCGGTAAAAGCCGGGATACGGACTTCGGCGTCCAGCGTGAGCGGAAGCAGGGTGGCCAGGATGAACAGGAAACGAATCATGTCAGTTTGGGTTGGAACAGCTTTGAGAAGCGTGCGGTGCAAGCCTTCCGGGCTTGGGCCGTCGTGGTGTCCAAACTTTTCCGTGAATTGAATCATGATTTTTTTCTCTCCTCGTCGGGCTTCTCCTCCAGCACCGGCAGCGACAGCTTCAGGCGGATGCCTGCCAACCGCAGCGCCAGAATGAGTCCCGTGCAGACGACGGCGACAAGCGGCTGATTCGGCGTGAAGTGATTCCACACCACGAACACCACCGCGCCCGCCAGTGCCGCCGTGGCGTAGAGATAGATCTGCGGGCGGAACACCATCGGCACCTCGCCCGTGAGCACGTCGCGCAGGATGCCGCCCGCGACGCCGGTGATCACGCCGAGCATCACGGCCACGGGCGCGGCGAAGTCCAGCGCCACGCCCTTGCGTGTGCCCACGATGGTGAACAGCGCGAGCGCGAAGGCGTCGGCCACGAGCAGGAAACCGCGCGGCAGTTCGCGCACGCGGCGCATGAAGAACGTGATGAAAGTTGTCATCGTGGCGTTCGCCAGAAACGACGGCTCGCGAATCCAGACGACGGGGACACCGGCGAGAAGATCGCGCACCGTGCCGCCGCCGAAGGACGTGACCAGCGCCAGCACCAGCACGCCGAACAAATCCACCTTCTTCCCGCGCGCCGCGAGCACGCCCGAAATGGCCGAGACGGTGACGCCGAAATGTTCGAGCCAGAGATGCATCAGGGGCAAAATTCCAAATCCCAAAAACCAAATCCCAAACAAGCTCCAACCTCCAAGCTCCAAAAAGTCTGGCGGGTGGAACCAGGGTGTTGAATTTGGCGAGGCCCGAAAGCGGCGCTGAAGCGACCGCACTCCAAACGCTGGCGCGGAGCACCAAGCGCCTCGTGCGTCGCGGAGCGTTTGGAGTGCGGTCGCTTCAGCGCCGCTTTCCACCGGGGCTTTCCACGGCGACACGCGACGAAGAAAAATCCACCGCGTCCCCAGTCACATCCCCTTGGTGTTTGAAGCTTGGAGCTTATTTGGATTTTGGGATTTGGTGTTTGGAATTTGTCACGGCACCAGCCGCGCGCGGAAGAAGCGCACGGGCGGGTTCGTCGCGGTCTGGCTGTATTGCAAGAGGCCACCGCTGGCGGTGTTCGTGGTCAGCGGAATCCACGCGCCCAGATCGGCGCTGCCTTCGATGGCGTAGCGCAGACCGTTCTGCGCGGGGAACCACAGTTGCACCGTGTTCGACGATGAGAGCGAGTAGGCCAGCAGCGGCGGCGGCGGTGTGGCGGAGAAGAAGCCGTCGCCGCGCAGTTGCAGGTTGAAGCCGATGTCCGAGCTGCTGCCGTCCACCTGATGCACCTCGGCGGCGATCCAGTTGGTGCCGGGCTGGAGCAGCGCGGTGTTCACGGTGAACGGATAGAAAATCTGCTCGTTCGCCGCGTTCGTCGCGCGAGTGGAATACGCAACCACGCCCGCCGCGATGTTGTCGCGCGCGACTTCTGAGCCGTTGAGATACACGACCATGCCGTCGTCGCGGGCCACGCTCACCACGAGGTTCGTCACAGTGTAATTCGCGGGCAGCACGAACGGCTTGCGGAAGTAGTAGGTGATGACCGGCTGGCCCGCGAGCAGCGTGGCCTCGCCGTCGTTGCCGAAGCCGAGGCGCGCGGGACCGTTGCTCCAGGTGATGTCGTTGAAGGTGTTGCTGCGCCACGACGCGCCCTGGTCCACGCCCTTGTCGTGGTAGCGCCACAGGCTGTTGCTGGTCACGAGCAGCGCGGGATCAAAAACCGTGAGGCTCACCGTCGCGGGCGCGGACCACGCGCCGCCGTCGTTGACCCGGAAGGTGAAATTGTCCGCGCCGATGAAATTCGCGCCCGGCGTGTAGGTGACGTAGGGCGGCGTGCCGCTCAACAAACCGCCCGCGGGCGAGGCCACGATCTGGAACGCGAGCGGATCGTTTTCGAGATCACTACCGGTCAGCACCAGTTCCTTCGGCGTGTTGATCCACAGCGACGCGGACTGCGCGAGCGCGGTGGGCGGGACGTGTCCGGCGTCATCGTCATTGATCACGGCGCTGGCGGTGAGGTTCGTCTCCAGCACGTAGCCGAGTCCGGGCGCGAGCGTGAGCACGACGGTCTCGGTGGGTTCAAGGTCGAAATCATTCAACGGCGCGAGCGTGATGACCGCGCTGCTCTGTCCGGCGGCAATCGTGACCAGTCCGGGCAGGTAGGCGTAGTCGAAGCCCGGCGTCGCCGTGCCGGACAGACCGTAGAAGACCTCCAGCACGGAACTGAGGTTCGTGCCCAGCCGCGTGACGGTGAAGCTCGCGGGGTCGTTCGGCTCCGTCGCGCTCGCATCCGTGGCGGCGATGATCACGGTCGGAGGCGCGGTGGGCGTGGGCACGCCGGTGCCGGTGAGTTCGAGCGCGAAGCCGATGTCGGAACTCGTGCCGTTAATCTGATGCACTTCCGCCGCGATGAGGTTCGTGCCGCTGGTCAGCAGCGCGGGATTCACATTGAAGGTGAACCACGCCGTCTCGTTCGCGGTGTCCACGCTCGCGCTCGGGCGCGTCGAATAGTTGACCGCGCCCTGCGGCATGTTGTCGCGGAAGGCCTCGGAGCCGTTCACATGGACCACGACGCCGTCGTCGCGCTGCACGCGGGCCACGACGCCGGTGAGCGTGAGTCCGTCGGGCGGCGTGAATTTCTGCCGGAAGTAATACGTGATGACCGGCTGCCCGCGCACCGTGGTCGTGCGCGGATCGCCGAAACCGAGCCGCGCCGCGCCGTTGCTCCACGACGCGTCGTTGAAGCCGTTCGTCACCCAGCCCGCGCCCTGGTCAATGCCGAGATCGTTATAGCGCCACACGCTGTTGCTGGCGACGAGCGTGGCGTTGTAAATCGTGAGCGAGACCGTCGCCACCGCCGAGGTCGTCGCGCCGTCCGTGGCGCGGAAGGTGAAGCTGTCCGGCCCGGTGTAGTTCAGCGTGGGCGTGAAGGTCAGGTTCGGCGGCGTGCCGGTGAGCGCGCCGCGCGCGGGCGCGCTGACGACCGTGTAGGTCAACGGATCGCCGCTCGGATCAATGGCCGTGAGCGTGAGTCCGCTCGCGAGGTTGCGCGGCACCAACACATTTTGATTCTGCGCGACCGGCGGCAGCGCCTGCGTCTCGTCGTCGGTGATGTTCACTGTCGCGGAGATGTTCGCGCCAAACGCGTAGCCGGCGGCGGGAATGATCGTGAGTTTCACCGTCTCGGTTCCTTCCAGCGCCGCGTCGTTCAAAGTTGTGACCACGACCGGCGCGCCGGCTTGGCCGGCGGGAATCGTGACGCTGCCCGGCAGCGCGACGTAATCCGCGCCCGCCGTCGCCGTGCCGCTGACGACGTAATTCACCGTGAGCGCGCCGGCCGCGCCGCCGCTGAGGCGCGTGATGGTGAAGGTTCCGGTGTCGCCGTTCTCCGTGGCGCTCGCGTCCGTGGCGGCGACCACGACTTCCGGCGTGCCGGTGTCGTTGTCGAGAATGGTCACGGTGTGCGCCGGGATCGGGCCGAGTCCCGCGCCGCCGGTCGGGGCGGACAAGGTGATGATGACGGTTTCACTGCTCTCGACCGCCGTATCGTTCAACACGGTGAGCGGAATGGATTTGGAAGTTTCGCCCGCGAGGAAAGTGAGCGTGCCATTTGCCAGCACGAAGTCTGCGCCGCTCGTGGCGGTGCCGCCCGTCACGGCGTAATTCACCGTCACCGTCGTCGGCGCGGGGCGGTCCAGTCCGGCGATCCAGAGCGGCGCGGTGGGGCGGCCTTCGTCCACGCTCGACGCGGCGGTGAGGAACATCACGCGTGGCGCGGCGTAGCTGTTCGTGTTGTCGAGAATGGTCAGGTTGTGCGGGTTGCGCGAGGTGGAGAGGCGGCAGCCGTTCGGATTCCGCAATTCAATGACCGCGACTTCCGGCCCCTCGATCAGGGCGTCGGGATAGATGCGGATTTTCACAAACTGGTTCGTCACGCCAATCGGGAAGGTGAGCGTGCCTTTCTTGATCGGCGCGTTGCCGTTGGCCGCGTCCACCAAATCCCAGTCAATGCCGTCGCCCCACGCGGTCGTGCCGGAGCCGACGACATATTCCACGGTCACGAGGTTGGTGTTCAGCGCGGAGAGAATCACCGGCAGCAAACGGTATTCGCCGTTCGTCGCGTCCAGCGTTTCGCTCGTCGTGCTGGCCGGCGTGAGGAAGCCGACGGAGAGCGTGTACGCTTCGTTGTCCGCGAGGTAGAGCGTCGCGCTGCCTTCGCCGACGCCGTAGTCCGCCGACGGCAGCAGGGTGAGCGTGATCGTTTCGGTGCCTTCAAACAAGGCGTCCTCCAGCGTCGTGATCGGAAGGTCCACGCTGTTCGAGCCGTTCGGAATGATCGCCGTGCCACTGAGCAGCACGTAGTCCACGCCGTTCGCCGCCGTGCCGGTGACGGCGTAATTCACCGTGAGATCGCCGGTCGTCAGCGCGGTGTAAGTCGGCCCGCTGCGCCCGATGAAGAAGGCGGCGGCGTTCACCGTCCCCTCGGCGGGCGCGTCCTCCCACGACGAGATGCTGACCATCGGCTGGTCGTCATCGCGCAGAAGAATTTTTGCCTCGCCATCGTTGAAGAAAATGTACGCGGGGTCCGGCGTGAGCGTGAGGATGATGCTCTCGACATCCTCTTTGATCGCGTCGTTCAGGATGTTGACGGAAAGGTCCGTCTGGCTGAACCCGTTGACCGGCGAGCCGAGCACGAGGGTGCCGGTGAGATTGCCGGTGCTGTAATCCACGCCCGGCGTGGCCGTGCCGCCCAAGGTGTAGCGCACCGTGACCGGGCCGGGCCGCGTGCCTTCGAGACGGAAGCGCAGCGTGCCGGCGTCCGCCGGTTCGCTCGTCGAGCTGCTCATGGAAATCACCGAGACGTGCGGCACGTCGCTGTTGTCCGTGAGGCTGATGGTCGCGGCGGACGGCGGGGCGAGGAGATACGAGCCGTTGAAGACCGTGAGCTGAATGTCCACGGTCTCGGTGCCTTCGCCGAAGTTGTCGTCATAGGGCGTGATGAAAATGGGCGCGCTCGACGCCCCGGCGGGAATCGTGATCTCCGCCGGCAGGCCGACGTAATCCGTGCCGTGCTGCGCGGTGCCGCCGAGTCCGTAATACACTTTCAGCGGCGCAGTGGTCGGGCCGGTGCGGCTGACGAGGAAGACGCCCGGCTCGCGGTTCGTCTCGCTCGCGTCGGGCTTGATTGCGGTCACGGTCACGAACGGAATGTCGTCGTCGAGAATGAGCAAATCCACGGTCGTGACCGCCGTGTCGAGGACGTAGTTCGCGCCGCTCGGAATGGTCACGGTGATGTTTTCGCTGCCTTCCACCAAGCTGTCGTCCACGGGCGTGACGAGCAGCGTGAGGCTCGACTGCCCGTCGGGAATCGTGACCGACGTGGGCAGATTCGGATAGTCCACGCCGCGCGTGGCCGTGCCGCCGTAGCTTAACGAGACCGTCAAATTTCCAACGGTTGAACCCGTGCGCGACACGGTGAACGCGGTGACGTTGCCCGGCACTTCGCTCGCCTCGGTGTCATCCGCCGTGATGCTGACCTGCGGCAAGGTCGTGTCGTCGTCGTGGAGAATGATGCTGGCCGCGCCGAGTGTGGTGCCGATGTAGTTCGTGCCCTCCGCGAGTTGCAACGTGATGGTCTCCGGCCCTTCCGCCGCCGCGTCGTTGATGTTCGTCACGACGACGGTGAGTGAAGCCTCGCCCGCGGGAATTGTGAACGTGCGGTAGTTGCCGTCATCCACGTAGTCGGGGATGAAATTGTAATCCGTGGTGCGCGCCGCCGTGCCGCCCGCCGACATCACGCGCACGTCGAGCGCCGCCGCCGTGCTGCCGGTGCGCGCGAGCGTGAACGCGCCGTTCGTCCCGTTCTCCCGCGCGTCGGCGGTGGCCGCGAGGCTGACCTGCGCGAGCGGATTCGCGGTGATGTTCAACGTGTTCGCGCCCGCCACGACGGAGAGCACCTGCGACGCGGGCGTGAACGTGTTGCCGTAGAGCAGGGGAGTGATCGTCTGCGAACCGACCGTGAGATCCGCGAGCGCATAAAAACCATCCGCGTCGGTGTAAGTGTATTTGCTGCCGGTGCTGCTCGACAGCAGCACGTTAGCGACGCCCGCCCCGCCGTTCGTCACGCGCCCATACAACGTCCCGCGCGCCGGGCTGCCGACGACCACCACGAGATGCCGCCGCGTCGTGCCGCCCTTCAGGTCGGTGACGGTGCAAAGAGCATTGTGCTGCCGCGCCGCCGTGAAGGTGCGCGTGAAGACCGCCACGTTCGTGCTCGGCAGGCCGTCGCCGAAATCCCAATGATAAGCCAGCGTGTCGCCGTTCGCGTCCGTCGCGCTGGCGGTGAAGGTGATGCTGCCGTTGGCCGCGACGTTGGTGGTCGTGGCGGTGAGCGCAAGCGTGGGCGCGACGTTGGTCACGGGGTTGCCGTAATTCACCGCGACATCCAGCGACTCAGGCGAGGTGTTGTTGTTGCGCTTCACGACCGTGAAGTGAACGCCCGCCGCCGGGTCGCTGAAGGTGCGGCCCACTTCGATGCCGCCGTCCTCTTTGCCGCCGGGCGTGCCGGGCGTGGTGTCAATCAAGTGGCCCGCGCCGCCAAAGCCAGACCAGATCACGACCGCAGAATTCCGCAGCTCCACCGGCCCGGAATGCTCCACGCCGTAGTTGTTGTGATACTCGATGTTGTAACCGCGCGTGCGATCCTTCGGCACGCGGATGCTGTAGCGTTTGCCCTCTTCGAGCGCGGGCTGGTCGTAGGCGTAGATGCGATAGACGCCGCTGACCGTGGGGTTGTGCGTGTTCTGCGTGGGCAACCAGCCGAGCGAGCGTTTGGAAATGGTGTTGTAATGCGCGGTGAATCCGCCGCCGCCGCCCATCACGTCGAACGAGTTGCCATACTCCTGATTGCCGCCGATGCCGATGGCGCTCTGCCCGCCGGTGTCCCAGAAGTTCGCGTGCGGACGCTCGATGCTGTGGCCGCCGCCCCACGAGATGCCGCTCAGACGCGGGCCGCCGTTCACGCGCACGATGGTCACGTTGAACTCGCCGGAATCAAAACCCAGCCGCCGCGCCTCGCTGCGCGAATCGCTGTGGACGAGTCCGAGTCCGTCCACTTCATCGTCTTTCGCTTCATACCATTCGCGCGTGTGCGGCAGTACCACCACGGGTGTGAACGCGGGCGTGACCGAGAGCCGGCCGTAGGAACTCTCCAGGTAAAACCGCCCGAAGTTTTTCATGTCATCGAGCGCGCTGGCCTCGCTGTTCGGCACCTGCAAGCGGTCGGGATACACCGCGCGAATGTAGAGCGCCTTGAACACGCCGATGGACTCCGACGACGTGCCGGGGAAATTGTCGTTGATAGGATGCGCGCCGCCGGAACCGCCGCTCGCGGAGATGCCCGAGGTCAGCCGATGCTCGTCTTCCATGACGCGGACGTGCGAGCCGTTGCAGAGCACGATGATTCAGCCTTCGAGTTCAATGGCCGTGGTCTTCTCGGGAAGCGGTTTCTCGAAGGGCGTGTCGAGAACGGTGGTCAGCCCGGAAACCGAGCAAGTCGGATCAACACTTATTCCGGACGGAATTTTCTCGCCCGGCACCAAACGCCGTACCGCCGTCGGGGCCACGGCCAGTTCGCGATCCACCGCGTAGCCGCGCGCCGCGATGTTCTTCTTCGTCGTCACCGTCTCCGCTTCGCCGAAGACGTGCGCGATGTAGCTCTCGCCCTTGGTCGTCTCGAAATAACGCAGCGAGAGATCGCGACCGTCCACCGTCGTGCCGGGCGCAGGGCGGCCCATGTACACCTTGAAATCACCACGCGCGCTCACGGGCTTTTCTAGTTCGGCGAGAATTTCGGCGGGCAATTCCTGGCGCGTGAGCGGCTTCACCGCCTGCTCCAGCGCGCGTTCAGGATCGGCCACGATCAAGTTCTTGAACTCAGCACGTCGTGCGCGGGCCAGGGTGAGACCCTGTTCCTTCATCGCCTCGCGCTGTTCCGGCGTGGCCGCCACGAATTCCGCCGCCCAAGCATTGAAGGCCACAATGCGCGGCCAGTCGTAGCGCGCCTCCGAGCGCAGGATGCGTTTGGTCGCAGCGGGCGCGGTCGTGGTGATCGCCATCGCCGCGATTATTTCCAGTCGCGTCTCCGGCGTCTGCTTCACGTCCTTTCCGTCCTTCACCACGGCGGTGGCCGTGGCGGCTGAGGGAGTCTTGGCCTGGGAACTTGCCTCAGTGGATCGGGACTGCTTCCGCAGTCCCAGAAGGAGCGCGACACAGATCAACAGACCGGCGGCGACAGCGATGGCTTTCTTCATAAATGGATGTCGGGTGACGGAGCAGAGTGAACTTGAAAATTAGCCGTTTGGCAAACGCGCAGGCGCGCGGACATTCCCGTCCGCAGCAACGCTCTATTCACAGGCAGCTCTCATGTTTGCCAACATCGCGGGTCGTTCCGGCTTGCTGCGGGCTGGAAAGCCCGCGCACCGCATTCATGCCCACTCCAAAATCACCTTCCCCGACTCGCCGCTCATCATCGCGGCGAAGCCTTTTTCAAATTCCGTGTAGTGGAATCGGTGCGTGATCACTGGCTGGATGTTCAGCCCGCTCTCCAGCATCACGCTCATCTTGTACCACGTCTCGTACATCTCGCGGCCGTAGATGCCTTTGATGGTCAGCATGTTGAACACGACCTTGTTCCAATCGATGACGATCTGCTCGGACGGAATGCCGAGCATGGCGATCTTTCCGCCGTGGGCCATGTTCTCGATCATGTCGCGGAAGGCGGCGGGACTGCCGGACATTTCCAAGCCCACGTCGAAACCTTCCTTCATGCCAAGCTGCTGCTGAACTTCAGCCAGACTGCTCGTCTTCACGTTCCACGCGACGCTCGCGCCCATCTTCCGCGCCAGCGCCAGGCGGTAATCGTTCACATCCGTGATGACGACGTGCCGCGCGCCGGCGTGCTTGACGATGGCGGCGGCCATGATGCCGATGGGACCAGCGCCCGTGATCAACACGTCTTCGCCCAGCACGTCAAACGAGAGCGCGGTGTGAACCGCGTTGCCGAACGGGTCGAAGATGGAAGCCACTTCGCGATCAATGCCCGGCTGGTGATGCCACACGTTCGTCATCGGGACGGAAATGAATTCGGCAAACGCGCCCGCGCGATTCACGCCGATGCCCTTGGTGTCCGCGCACAAGTGCCGACGCCCCGCAAGACAGTTCCGGCAGCGCCCGCAGACGACATGACCCTCGGCGCTCACGATGTCGCCGATGCGGAAGTCGTTCACGTTCGAGCCGATCTCCACGACCTCGCCGACAAACTCATGGCCCACGACCATCGGCACCGGGATGGTCTTCTGCGCCCAGGCGTCCCACTTGTAGATGTGCAGGTCGGTGCCGCAGAGGCCGGTCTTGTGGACGCGGATGAGCACGTCATTGATGCCAGGGACGGGCGCGGGCACGTCCCGCAGCCAGAGGCCGGGCTGCGCTTCCGCTTTGACGAGGGCTTTCATGGATTCAATCTGTCTCAAGGTGGCCTGGGCCGCCCGGTCAAAAGCGGCGCTAAAGCGACCGCACTCCAAACGCTGGCGCGGAGCACCGGACGCCTCCTGAGTCGCGGAGCG
>JAYVQC010000185.1:0-5258 GCA_043757045.1 Akkermansia sp.
GCGAAAACTTGGACCGGTCGTGATGGGCGCATCTGCACACTGTTCTTGGTGGGGCGTCGTCGCTCCGCGCGCGCCGGGGTGAGGCTTCCGTGGTTCCAACATGGGCCTGCACTTGCAACCCGGCGGGCGCGGTGCATTCATCACGGACGGGGCGCCGTCGCTTCGTCAGCCGCGCGGTGCAGGTCGGCCAGCATTCGCAAGGCGCTGGTCACGAGCTTTTCGCCCGCGCCCGCCGCCACCCGGGCGCTTTCGACTTCGTAATTGCCCTCGGGAAACGCGGACTGGTTCGGGATGTAACCGATGGCCCCGTTGGCGAGTTCCACATTGTAAGTATGCGCGAAGGGCGAACCGGCCTTCACGCTCAAGCCAAGTTCGACAAAAATTTCGCCCGGCCACGCGACCCACGCCACGTCGCGTCCGAGCGTGATGACCTGCATTTCGACTTCCAACGGACGGCCCTCGCGCGCAGCGGTGTCGAGCACGCGCTGGGCGCGGACCAGCTTCATGAAACCGTCTCGCGTGTTGTCCTTCGCGGTGCGCGCATCAATCCGCGCCGCCGCCAGTTCTTCCGGCGTGAACGCGGGCAGCGGGAGCGAAACCAGTTCGCTCCGCACCCGCAGCGGCCCGGGATTGGTCAGCAATTGCAGGCGCGGATAAGCCTTGAACACGGCTGCACCCAGCACGGTGCCGAGCCGCGCGGCCTCCTGCGGACTGGTCTGCGCGCCCCGCCAATGGACATCAATATGGTTGATGTTCCCGCACGCGCCGTTCGCAAAAAGCGTCAGCATGTCCGGCCCCTTGTAGAGCGCGAGCGTGCGGGCGAGCGCGCCGGGGTAATCCGCCGAGAGGCGCGTGCCGCCGGTTGTGTCCGGGTGCAGGGCGTAATTCACAAAGGTCAGCACGGGCGCGGGTTTCGCCGCGAGCGTCTCGGCAAAGAACACGCCGACCTCGGGATCAATGGGCCCGGCGGGACGCACGATTTGCGGATTCAACTTGCCGGGGTTCCAGCCCACCGATCCATCGCGCATCCAGAAGCGACGGTTCTGACCTAGCTGCGGCTCCTGCTCCTTCGCCACGGACACGCGCACAGATTGACGCTGCTCATGCGCCGCGACCACGGCGTCGGCGATGAGTCCGGGCAAGGTCTGGCTGTAACGCTTCGAGACCTCGCTGCCGCCGCCGTCGAGGTCGTCGCGGCTGGATTCGCGGAACAACACGGGCGCGGTGTGCGTGTGCGTGGCGGCGATCATGACGTTCGCGCCGGGCAGGCCGATGCGTTCCTCGACGCGTTTGCGCGCCTCGACCACGATCCACTTCGGCATCGAGATGAGATCGCACACGACGAGGGCTGCGCGCGTCTGGCCGTCGTCGAACACGGTGGCCTTGGCGAAAAGATCATCGAGCACACCTTCGTTGCCGCGCTCGTGATAATAGCCCGCGAGGCCGACGCCCGCGGGGGGATTGATGGCGACTGAAGCGGTGCCGAGTTTCAATTCCCCCGCGCCCAATCCGGCGGACGCGCAGGCCCAGAGCAGCATGGCCAAGTGTTTCATCTCAAGTTCAGCAGGCAGGCAGGGGCCGGGCTGTTCAAAATAACATGGGCGCAAACTCGGCCAGATATTTTCGCCAGACCGGCCAACTGTGATTGCCCTCGGTGATCTTGTAGGTATGCGCGATGCCTTTCTCCGTAAGCAGTTGGTCGAAGGTTTGGTTGCGGGAGAGGAGGAAGTCGTCCTTGCCGATGGCGATCCAGAGCGTCTTCAACTTCTTGTTCGTCGCCTTCGCATCCGCCAGGGCCGAGGCCACGGCGCTCTCCTCCGGCGCAGACGCACTCATGCCGCCCACCCAGGCAAAGCGGTCGAGGTGATTCAACCCCACATGCAGCGACTGCCCGCCGCCCATCGAGAGGCCGATGATGGCACGGCTCTCGCGCTTGTTGATCGTGCGGTAATTCGCTTCGACGAAGGGCATCACGTCCTCGATGAAGTCGCGTTCGTAATCCTTCGTGTTGCGTCCGCGCTCGGTGGCATTGGTCGCACTCACGCCAGGCGGCGAGGTGTAGGGATGGCCATCGGTCATCACCACGATCATGGGCTTGGCCTTCTTCGCGGCAATCAAGTTGTCGAGAATTACGTTGGCGCGGCCGAGCGACGCCCACGTCCCGTCATTGTCGCCCGAGCCGTGGAGCAGATACATCACTGGCAGTTTCTTGCCCGACTGATCGTAGCCCGGCGGGGTGTACACATGCAGCGAGCGGCGCTTGCCCAACGACTTCGAGGGGTAGGAATGCGCGCTGACTTTGCCGTGCGGAATGGCCGCATTCCATTCGTGCAGCAACGGCGGCGTGCCCGGCACTTCCACCATGCTGGTGCGCGGCGAACGTCCGGGCTTCACCGCCGGGTTGCCAGGATCGAGCGTTTGAAATCCATCAATGGAAAAGCTGTAGCTGTAAAGCTCCGGCGCGAGCGGGCCGACGGTCACGGTCCAGTTGCCGCTGTCATCTTTCGTCATCGCCTTCGCGCCCGGCCACTCGCTGGACACGGAGACGTTCGTGGCATTGGGTGCGCGTACGCGGAAGGTCACGGTGCGATCCGCCTGCACTTCGGGGGAGATGGGTTGGGGCGCGAGGAAGCGGCGCTGGGGTGCGTTGGTGGCATCGGCGGCCCACAGGGGGGAAACACCAAGCTCCAAGAGCCAAGCTCCATATAAACACCAAGCTCCAAACATCAAACGACGTTTGCGGACAGTTCCTGCGGTGTTGGAGGTTGAAATTTGGAGCTTATCTGGAGCTTGGAACTTGGTGTTTGGTGTTTTGATCAGTGCTTTCATCAGTTGCTTTGGTTGTTCAGCGTTTCATCCGTACTTAGCGCACCTCCGCCCGCTCCGTCGGCGCGATGCAGTAAAGATTTTTCTTCCCGCGCAGAAACAGTTGATTGCCCACAATGGCGGGCGACGCGTCGAAGCGGTCGTCGAGTTTGTTCGTCGCGAGCACTTCAGCCTTGTCGCCCTTCTTCAACACCAGCGCGCCGCCGTCGCGACCGAGCAGATAGACGCGGCCCGAGGCACCGACGGGCGAGGCGTACACGCCGCGCATTCCTTCGAGCCGCTCGGCTTCGACCAGTCCGGTGCCGGTCTTCGCGTCGAGAATGGTGAGCGTCGCTTCGTTGCCTTTGAAGAAATAAAGGCGGTCGCCGTAGAGCAGCGGCGAGGGAACGTAAGGCGTGTCCTTGTTGCGCGACCACGCGATGGATCCCGTGCCGGTGAGATCGCCCGTCTGGCCGAGTTTCACGGCGAAGAGCGCCGCGCCACGAAAGCCCGCCATCGAATAAACCATGCCATTGCCCGCGACGGCGCTGGGAATGGTATTCGCCGTGAGCGGGCCGACGGACCAAAGTTCTTTCCCCGTCTTGAGGTCGTAGCTGCGCGTTTTCTTCGTCGCGTTGACAATCACCTGGGCCTGCCCGCCGTGCTCGACAATGAGCGGAGTGCTCCACGTCGTGTCCTCCGCGCGCGGCTGCTTCCAGAGTTCCTTCCCGGTGTTCTTGTCGAAGGCCACGATGAAGTCCTCCCCCTCATGATCCCAATTCACCACGATGACGTTGCCGTGCAGCGCAGGCGAACTGCCTTCACCAAAGGAATTCTTCATGCGCGCTTTGCCGAGTTCTTTCTGCCACTTCACGTTGCCTTTCAAGTCCAGCGCATGGAGCCCGCGTGAACCGAAATAGGCGAACAACGTCTCGCCATCCGTGATCGGCGAAGCGGAGGCAAAGGAGCCGTCAGGATGATGCCCCTCGTGCGGCAGTTCCTCGCGCAGCATCTTCTGCCACGCCGTCTTGCCCGTCGCGCGGTCAATGGCCATGAGCGTGAACTGATACGGCGCGGTCGGAGCGCCGCCGCCACCGCCTCGTCCGCCCGGTCCTCCACCGGGGCCACCCGGTTGTCCCTGCCCGCCCGGACGTCGGCGCGGCGGTTCACCATTGCCACTACCCGGCGGCGGCTGTTGCGGCAAGCCCGTGACTTGCGGCGCGAGATTAAGATTCAATTTTGCCTCCGGCTTTTTCACCACCGGTACGGCGGTTTGCACGAACACGAGATTGTCCCAGACGATAGGCGTGGCGTTGCCTTCCCCAGGGATGGCGATCTTCCACTTCACGTTTTTGGATTCGCTCCATTCGGTCGGCGGGTTGCCGTTCGGTGCCACGCCATCGGCATTGGGACCGCGCCACTGCCCCCAGTTTTGATCAGCAGAGGCGGCATGGCCGGCGAGCGCGGCGGCGGACGCGAGGGCGGCCATCGGGAAGAGTTTGTTTTTCATGGTCACGCCAATGACGTGTGACCAAAGCCGCCGGTGACAAAGGAATTCAAACGACCGGATTGCCCTCCCCGTGAATTGGGGGAGGCCCCTGTTCATTTTGCAGAACGCTCTGAGCGCATCAGAAGATGTGGCGGCAAGCATCCTTGCTTGCCAGTGAGGGCCGGCTTCCAGCCGCCCGGAGAGGCGCACGAACGACGAAGCAGCCCGCAATTGAAGCGTTTGTTCCATGCACGGCCTGATCCCGCCGGGCTGGAAGCCACGGCTCACCGGCAAGCAAGGATGCTTGCCGCCACACTTCCACCCGGCGCTACGCGTTCAGCGCCGCGCGCGTGCGCTGGACGAGTTCGTTGTCCTTGTCGCCGGTGCCTTTCAGGTTGAACACGCTGGCGGCGAGGAAGCGGTTCCGCCATTGCGGAGCCATAACGGCGTAGTCTTCCAACACAGCGGAGCTGAATTTGTAGTCGTGCGAGTCGCGGCCTTTCAGGAAAATCAAACGGCGCGCGGCATCAGCCAGCGGCTTCGGGTCAGGATTGTCCTTCAAGTAGGTGAGAATCTTCCGCGCCGCGCGCAGCTTGCTCGCTTTGTCGCCGCTCACGTCCGCAAAGATTTCCTCCACCGCGCCCGCGCCGGATTCCTTCAGCGCCAGCGGCTCCAGCGTGTCGATGTGATTGCCGTCGTCCTTGCCACCGCGATAGAGCGGGAGGAAAGCGGCGTTCTGGAGCAGCAGCAGCTTGCGTGTCTCCTCGTCGCGCGTGTGCTGGAAGGAATAGTGACACGCGTTCGTGAACGTCGTGGCGTGAATGGCCACAATGCCCGGCTGGCGTATCAACAACTCCCCTGCCCCGTCTAAGAGCCTGTTTGAAAAAGAAAGACGCACAAATCCCTTGATTTGACGGGCTGTTTTGGCGGCTTTCATTCGCGGCAGCGCTGTTCAGGCGATGAA
>JAYVQC010000186.1:0-20249 GCA_043757045.1 Akkermansia sp.
AAGGAGGAAAAGCTCTTTCCCCTTTGCGTCCTTCGCGGACTTGGCGTGAGGAATATTTTCCTGAATGACTCCCATAAAATTCCGCATCCCGAATTGCCAGCGCCCTACCCTCCAGCTATCCCATCCCCGCCAACGCCACGCCATGAAGCACCTGACCAAAGAGCAGCAGACCGTTCTCTGCGTCGTCCTTTTCCTGCTGCTCACCGGCCTCGCCGTGAAGACCTGGCGCATCAAACATCCGTCCGCCAGCCCCGCCGCCACCGCCGCGCCCGTGCAAAAGCCTTGAGCTTCCCGCCGCCGCTGCCGATGTTCTCGCACCAATGGACGGCATCAACTTCGACGAAGTGCTCGAGAAAATCGTGAGCAAGGACCCGCGCTACTCACGCGAGGCCTACCTTTTTCTCCGCGAGGCGCTCGACCACACCCAGAAAATGGTCGCCAAGACGCCGAAGGACGCCGCGCCGCGCCAGGCCGCGAAGAAAGACGACGCCCCGCGCCACGTCAGCGGGCAGCAACTCCTCGAAGGCATCCGCGATTTCGCGCTCCAGCAATTCGGTCCGATGACCACGACCGTGTTGGGCGAGTGGGGCATCCGGCGCTGCGAAGATTTCGGCGAACTCGTCTTCAGCATGGTGGAAAACTCCCTCCTTGCGAAGACCGACAAGGACAGCCGCGATGATTTCAAGGGCGGCTACGATTTCGACACCGCGTTTCGCCAGCCGTATCTGCCCAAGGCGCGACCCACGCCGCCGGTCCAGCCCACGGAGATGAAGGGCGTCTGAGCGGCTCCGCGTCGGCGGCTCCTGCGCCCGAGGCCGGAGTCCCTGTGGCCGAATATCCCGTTTGCTCCCCTGCCCTCGCTTCGCTACTGTCGCCGCCCTTTATGCAGCCGACTCAAGACTTGCGTGTCGTCAGCGCCCAGCGCCTGCCCGCGCCCAGCGCCAGCAAACATTCCCTGCCCATGACCGAGCGGGCCAACCGCACCGTCGTCGCCGGACGCGCCGCCGTGCAAAACATCCTCACCCAACGCGACCACCGCCTCCTCGTCGTTGTTGGCCCCTGCTCCATCCACGATCCAAAAGGCGCGATGGAATACGCCCACCGCCTGGTCGCGCTCGCCCGCGAGGTGAGCGATCAACTCTTCATCGTGATGCGCGTCTATTTCGAGAAGCCCCGCACCACCGTCGGTTGGAAGGGACTCATCAACGACCCTCGCCTCGACGGCTCGTGCGACATCAGCGCCGGGTTGCAACTCGGCCGCCAGCTTCTCTTGGAGATCAACGAGCTTGGTCTCCCCGCCGCCACCGAGTTCCTCGATCCCATCGTGCCGCAATACATTGATGACCTGATTGCCTGGGCCGCCATCGGCGCGCGCACCACCGAGAGCCAGACGCATCGCGAAATGGCCAGCGGCCTTTCCATGCCCGTGGGTTTTAAGAATGGCACCGACGGCTCGCTGCAAATCGCCATTGATGCGATGGGTTCGGCGCGCACGGGCCACAGTTTTCTAGGCATTGATCAGGAAGGGTTCACCAGCGTCGTGCGCACGCGCGGCAATGGCGACGGGCACGTCGTCCTACGCGGCGGACGGGCGCGGACCAATTATGATCCGCAAAGCATCGCCGAAGCGTCGGCGCTGCTGACCAAGAGCCAGCTTCCGCCCGTGCTCATGGTGGATTGCAGCCACGCGAATTCGCTCAAGCAACACGCGAAGCAGGAGGACGTGTGGCGCTCCCTCATCGAGCAACGCGCGGCCGGCACGCAGGCCATCATCGGCGCGATGATTGAAAGCTATCTCCACGACGGCAACCAGCCGGTGCCCGCGAACCCCGCCGACATCCGCTACGGCATTTCCGTGACCGACGCCTGCCTGAGTTGGGAAGCCACGGAGCGGATGCTGCGGCACGGGCACAAGGTTCTGGCAGAAGCTGGAGCGACCCCGGTCTTGGCCGCCGGTTGAAGGCGCGCGGGTTAAAAATTCCCCCGCCTTCTCCTCCGCCGGTGAAAGATTTTGAGTTCCAAAAAATTTCCGTTACCACTTTCACCGCTTGAAATCCGACGCCACCGCTCTCGCCGCCGACGCCATCCAAATCGTCGGGGCGCGCGAGCATAATCTGAAAAACATCTCGCTCGAAATTCCGCGCGGGAAGTTTGTCGTCATCACGGGCGTGAGCGGCTCGGGCAAGAGCACGCTCGCCTTCGACCTGCTCTTCGCCGAGGGGCAGCGGCGCTTCTTGGACTCGATGAACGCCTATGCGCGGCAGTTCGTGGAGCAGATGGCGCGGCCGGACGTGGATTTGATCACCGGGATTCCGCCCACGGTCAGCATCGAGCAGCGGACGACGCGCGGCGGAGGCAAGAGCACGGTGGCGACGGTCACGGAGATTTATCATTTCATCCGGCTGTTGTTTGCGCGGCTCGGCATGGCGCATTGTCCGCAGTGCCAGATCCCGGTCGAGCCGCAGACGAAGGATGAGTTGCACGAACACTTGCTAGGAGAATTAAAGCAGCGTGGCGACCTACTTCTGCTCGCGCCCGTGGTAAAGAACCGCAAGGGCTTCCACACCGACGTCGCCGATTGGGCCGCGAAACACGGTCACAAAGAAATTCGCGCCGATGGAAAAATCTTCCCGACGGATAAGCCGTTCCGCCTCGACCGCTTCAAGGAGCACGACGTGGAGATCGTGATGGGCGTGCTGGAGAAGACCGTGATTGGGAAAGTGAGCAAGCGCGTCAGTGAGAAACGCGCGGCCCGTCCCACAGACTCACTCACCCACTCACCCACTCACCAGCAACTCATTGACGCCACCCTCAAACTCGGCCACGGCACCCTGCTCGCGCTAGACAATTCCGGGACCGTCACCGTCCACTCGACCGAGCGCGCGTGCGGCCAGTGCGGACGTTCCTTCCAGCCGCTTGATCCGAAGATTTTCAGTTACAACTCCGCGCAAGGCTGGTGCCCGCAGTGCCGCGGCTTCGGCGAATTGTTTTATCTCCCCGAAGTCGAACGCGGCGCGCGCGCCGACGCCATCGAGGAATCGTGGTGGGGCTGGCAGGAAGGCAAACGCGAGCCGTGCCCGCTCTGCCACGGCGCGCGCCTGAACGAAATCGCGCGCGCGGTGCGGCTGCCCGTGCCAAGTCCCAAGTCCAAGGTCCAAGGTCCAAAGTCGGCCACGGTGGATTCGGTCGCGCAGATGTCGGTGGCGGCGGCGGCGGAGTTTTTCCGCATGCTGAAGTTCTCCGGTCGCGACGCACTCATCGCGCGGGACATTCTCCCGGAAATTTCTGAGCGCCTCAAATTCCTCGATGAAGTGGGGCTTGGTTATCTCCAGCTCGGTCGCGGCGTGACCACGCTCTCCGGCGGCGAAGCCCAGCGCATCCGACTCGCCGCGCAGCTCGGCTCGAATCTCTGCGGCGTGCTCTACGTGCTCGACGAACCGACCATCGGCCTGCACGCGCGCGACAACGTGCAGTTGCTCGCCGCGCTGGAGCAACTCCGGGCGCGCGGCAATTCCCTCGTCGTCGTCGAGCACGATGAGGAGACGATGCGCCGCGCCGACTACGTGATTGACCTCGGCCCCGGCGCCGGCGTGCTCGGCGGCGAAGTCGTGGCGCATGGGACGCTGGAGGAATTGCTGCGGAACGAAGATTCGCTCACCGGACGCCTGCTACGGGCCCGCAAGAAATACCCGACCCGCGGCGAACGCCGCCCCGTTGTGAGTGAGAAAATGGCTGAGTGCGTAAGTGAGAAAAAGCCTCGCGGACGAAAGCCCACTCACCCACTCACCCACTCACCCACTCACTTTCTTACCCTCGCCGGCGCGAGCGTTCACAATCTCCAAGACCTCGCCATCCATTTCCCGCTCAACCGCTTCGTCGCCGTCACCGGCGTCAGCGGCTCGGGCAAGAGTACGCTTATCCGCGAATGCTTGTTGCCCGCGCTCAATGCGAAGCTAAAGAAAAGTCCAAAGTCCAAAGTCCGAGGTCCAAAGTTTAAACTTCCCGCACCGGCTTCAGGTGAAATCATCTCGGGCCACGAATTCATCCAGACGGTTTATGAAGTGGACCAGTCGCCCATCGGCCGCACGCCGCGCTCGACCCCCGCGACTTACGTCGGCTTCTTCGATGACATCCGCGCGCTCTTCGCGCAGACGCCCGAGGCGCGGATGCGCGGCTACGGGCCGGGCCGTTTCTCCTTCAACAGCGCGCAAGGCCGCTGCCCCGAATGCGAAGGCGCTGGCCAGATAAAATTGGAGATGAACTTCCTCCCGCCCGCCTACGTGCGCTGCGAGACGTGCGGCGGCAGCCGCTTCAATCGCGAGACGCTCGACATCGAATACAAGGGGAAGAACATCGCGCAAGTGCTGGAGCTTTCGGTCGAGGAAGGCATCGAGTTCTTCGCGAGCTTCCCAAAAATTAAGCGCCCCATCGAGGCGCTCCGCGACACCGGACTTGGCTACCTCAAGCTCGGCCAGACCAGCCCCACGCTCAGCGGCGGCGAAGCGCAGCGCGTGAAACTCGTGACGCATCTGCTCGGCGGCCTGCGCCCCGGCCCGGACGCGCTCCCCGTTCCAGGTTCAAAGTTCAAAGTTCAAAGTTCAAAGCTGTTCGTCCTGGAAGAACCCACCATCGGCCTGCACATGGCCGACGTGCAGCGCCTCGTGGAAGTGATTCAACGGCTCGTGGACGCCGGCCATTCCGTCATCGTGATCGAGCACAACCTTGATTTGATCGCCGAAGCCGATTGGGTGATTGACCTCGGCCCCGAAGCCGGCGCAGACGGCGGCGCGCTGGTTGCGGAAGGCACGCCGGAAAAAATCGCGCAAACGCGCGGCTCGCACACGGGACGATTTCTCGCCGACGTGTTGCGTTGAAAAAGCCTGCGCCGCACGGCGGAAAACAACTACTTCTTCACCACCAGCAACCCTTCGCCGTCCTTCATCTTGCCACAGGCCACGAGAATGATGTCGATGATGCCCCAAATGCCGAAACCGCCGCAGGTGATGAGCTTCAGGATGCCGAGGCCGATGGAGCCGAGATAGAACCGGCCACGCCGAGGCTGCCGAGGAAGATCGACAGCAGCAGGGTCACGAGCCAGTCCTTTTGGGAGGTTGCACCGAGGGGTTGGTTTTCGCCGTTGCTCATAATGAGTTTTGCTTTGTTTGATTTCTCCGCGTGCGTTCAGGGTGGCGGATGGGCGGCATCCTTGGTGAATGGCGCGACGAGTGCAATTCGACATTCGCGGTAAAATTCCAGCCCGGGCCATTCCCTCGTCGTTGAATTCCTTGTGCAGACGGGCGCCCTGCCACGCGCAATTCCCCTGCTTGACCTTTGATTTCCAGCGGCGAGACTGCGCGGCTCGAATTTTTAAGAGAACGAAATCATGGAACACATTCGCAATATCGCCATCATCGCGCACGTCGATCACGGCAAGACCACGCTCGTGGACTGCTTGCTCAAGCAGTCCGGAACCTTCCGCGCCAACCAGCACGAGTCTTCCGAGGAACGCCTCATGGACTCGATGGATTTGGAGAAGGAAAAGGGCATCACCATCCGCGCCAAGAACGCCGCCTTCAAATACAAGAACTACCACATCAACATCGTGGACACGCCCGGACACGCGGATTTCGGCGGCGAGGTCGAGCGCATCATGAACATGATTGACGGTGTGCTGCTCGTCGTGGACTCGGCGGAAGGCCCGCAGGCGCAGACGCGCTTCGTGCTGCGCAAGGCGCTGGAAGCGGGTGCGAAGCCCATCGTGGTCATCAACAAGATTGACCGCGAGAACGCCAACCCCAAGAAGGTGCTCGACGAAGTGTTCGAGCTGTTCCAATCGCTCGGGGCGACGGATGAGCAACTGGACTTCCCGTTCATCTATTGCTCGGCCAAGAACGGCTACGCCAAGGTCGAACTCGAGCACGCCAGTGGCACGATGGAGCCGCTCTTTGAAGCCATTGTGAAGCACATCCCGCCGCCGCGCGCCAAGGCGGGCGAGGGCTTCCAGGTGCTCGTGGCCAACCTCGATTACAGCGAATACCTCGGACGTATCGCCTTCGGAAAAATCGTCGAGGGCAAATTGAAAATTTCCGATCCGGCCATCTGCCGCCACGGCGACGGACGCATCACGAAGAGCAAGATCACCGCGATCTATCACTTCGAGGGCATGAAGCGCATCGAGATTCAGGAAGCGCACGCCGGCGACATCATCGGCATTGCGGGCTTTGAAGACGTGTTCATCGGGGAAACCATTTGCGACAGCGAAGCTCGCGCCGCCCTGCCCTACATCCCGATTGATCCGCCGACCATTCAGATGCAGTTCGCCGTGAACGACGGCCCGCTCGCCGGCCAGGACGGCAAGCTCGTCACCGCGCGCCACATCTGGGACCGGCTGGTGAAGGAAATCCGCACCAACGTCGCGCTGCGCGTCGCGCAGACCAGCGACCCGAAAGTGTTCTCAGTCAGCGGACGCGGCGAAATGCAGATCGCCATCCTCGTCGAACAGATGCGCCGCGAAGGCCACGAGGTGCTCGTCTCCCGCCCGGAAGTGCTCTGGAAAAAAGGGCCGGACGGCACTCCGCTCGAACCCATTGAGAAACTCTTCGTCGAAGTGCCGACGGAAAACCTCGGCACGATCATGGAGAATCTTTCCGCACGGAAAGCGCAGATCACAAACATGAACCACGTCGGCAGCGTCGTCTCCGTCGAGGCCCTCGCGCCGATGCGCGGGCTGATCGGTTTCGAGACCGACCTGGTGAACTCGACCAAGGGCATGGGCGTGATGAGCCATCTCTTCCACGAGTACGGTGAAGACCGCGGCGAAATTGCCGCGCGCAAGAACGGTTCGCTCGTCTCGATGGACACCGGCGAAGCCACTACCTACGCGCTCAACATGGTGCAGGAACGCGGCCGCCTGATGATTGTCCCCGGCGACGCGGTCTATATCGGCATGATCGTCGGCGAGAACGCCCGCGAGAACGACATCCCCGTGAACCCGGTGAAGGAAAAGCGCCTGAGCAACATGCGTTCACAAGGCGACGGCAAGGGCGCGCAACTCAGCGCCCCGCTCAAGCTCTCGCTGGAACGCGCGCTCGAATACATTGACGTGGACGAGTACGTGGAAGCCACGCCGAAGAACCTGCGCCTGCGCAAAAAAATCCTGGATGACGGCCTGCGCCGCCGCACGGAGAAGACGCGCGTGCTCAAGTTCGTGGAGGACTGAGCCGGCGAAGTTCGTTCCGGAAAATTCAGGGCGCGGTGTTCACACCGCGCCCTTTTGCTTTTCCCATGAAGTGTCAGGAATCCAATCTTAAGACAGCGCGCTCCAAAACCGGGACACTTCCGACCGACTCCGGCAGCCAATTAAGGCAGGAACTCACACGGCATTGTCATTGCTGAGTATTTTGCATGATTGCTCGCCTTCAACATTTGGAACTGACCGTCTGGGAAATGTTCGCCGTGGCCGGCCTCGTCGGCCTGATCGCGGCGGCGTTCGTCGCCATCCCGGTCGGCTGAGTCGGGCCTCCCATAATTTCCCAGACCGCTCCGCGTCTCCGGTGATGAACCGCTGACGCGGAGTTTTCGTTTCTTACGGGGTGCGGCCACGGACCGCGTTCAAGCTGGCGCAATTTCCATCTCCTCGTAGGCTCCGCGCTGTCGAGGATATTAGCCGCCGCCGAACTTTTTCCGCCACCGGCCATCCCCGCCCAGACGCGCCGATAAAAACCGCGCGCGCGAACAACATGAAACGTCATAACGCATTCAGAATCCTTCTCGTGGCTCTCGGCCTCGTCGCCTCGGGTTGCGGAAAATCCACGCCCAGCTCCGCGGCGCCCGTCACGCCCGCCGTCTCCATCGCGCTGCCCGTGCCGCGCGTGGTCAACGAGTGGGATGAATACACGGGTCGTCTCGCCTCGCCGGAAACGGTCGAGGTGCGCGCGCGCGTTTCCGGTTACATCGACAAGATTCATTTCAAGGAAGGCGGCGAAGTGAAACAGGGTGACCTGCTCGTGACGATTGATCAGCGCCCGTATCAGGCGACGGTGGATCGGTTGCAAGCCGACCTGAGCGGCGCGCAGGCGCGGGCGGAACTCGCGCGCGGCGAAGCCAAACGCGCCGAGGCTCTCGCCGCGACCAAGGCCATTTCCACCGACACCTACGAGACGCGCTTGAAGACGGCGGTGCAGGCGGAGGAGTCCGTGCATTCCGCCGCCGCCGCGCTCAAGTCGGCGCAACTGGATTTGGAATTCACCGAAGTGCGCGCGCCGATCTCGGGCCGCATCAGCAACGCGCGTGTTACCGCGGGCAATCTCGTGACCGGTGGCAGCACGGCAAACACCACGTTGCTCACCACCATCGTGTCGCTCGATCCGCTCTATTGCTACTTTGACGCGGATGAAGCGTCGGTGCTGCGCTACCGGCAGATGCACCGCGACGGCACGCGCACCTCCGCCATCTTCGGTCCGATTCCCGCCGAGATGGCGCTCGGCAACGAGCAGGGCTTTCCGCACAAGGGCACGATTGATTTCGTGGATAATCAGGTGAACCCCGCGACCGGAACCATTCGCGCGCGCGGTTTGTTCGCCAATCCAGACAAGCTGATGGCCCCCGGATTTTTCGCGCGCCTTCGCATTCCCGGCGCGGGCGAATACAGCGCGGTGCTCATCCGCGACAGCGCCATCAGCAGTGACCAAGGGCGCCTCTTCGTCCTCCTCGTTGATGCGACCAACAAAACCACTTATCGAGCCATCAAGACGGGTCCCATCATTGATGGCCTGCGCGTCGTGCGGGAAGGGTTGCAAGCCAGCGACAAAGTCATCGTCAGCGGACTGATGAGCGCGCGGCCCGGACTGGTGGTGCAGCCCCAAACGGTGGCCATGTCCACCAACATCACGATCACCGCCACGAATTCCTCGCAGCCATGAGCTTGCCGCGCTTCTTCGTGGATCGGCCGATCTTCGCGGCCGTGTTGAGCATCGTCATCACGCTGATCGGCGGACTGGCTTACTTCGCGTTGCCGGTGGCGCAATATCCCGAGGTTGCGCCGCCGACCGTCATCGTCACCGCGTCGTATCCCGGCGCGGATGCCGCGACGCTGGCGGAAACGGTGGCCACTCCGCTGGAACAGGAAATCAACGGCGTCGAGCGGATGCTCTACATGTCGTCGTCGAGCACCAGCGATGGTCGCGTGCAAATCACCGTCACGTTTGAACTCGGCACCGACCTCGACAAATCGCAGGTGCTCATTCAGAACCGCGTGAACTCCGCCCTGCCCCGCCTGCCCGAGGACGTGCGCCGCCAGGGCATCACAGCGCGCAAGCAATCACCCGACCTCACACTGGCCGTGCAATTCTTCAGTCCCGACGGTTCACGCGACGTCGCGTATCTCGCCAACTACGTCACGCTGCAAATCCGGGATCGCGTTTCGCGCATCAAAGGTGTCGCCGATGCGAATTCCCTCGGCGGACAGGACTTCACGATGCGCATCTGGTTGAACCCAGAACAACTGGCTTCGCGCAATCTCACCGCGGGCGATCTGACGCGTGCATTGCGCGAGCAAAATTTGCAAATCGCCGGCGGCGCGCTTGGTCAGCCGCCTGTTCCTTCCGGCGCGGCGTTTCAATACACGCTGGTGGCTCAAGGTCGCCTGCTCACGACGGAGGAGTTCGGCAACGTGGTCGTGAAGACCGGCGAAAACGGCGACGTAACGCATGTGCGCGATGTGGCCCGCGTGGAACTTGGCTCACGCGACTACTCCACCAAGACTTACATGGACGGCTACAACGCCGTGTCGCTGCGCGTGTTTCAACTGCCCGGCAGCAACGCCATTGATACGGCGGACGAGATTTACCGCGCGCTGGCCGCGATGCGCCGCAGCTTCCCGCCCGGCGTGGATTACCGGATCAACTACGACCCCACGCAGTTCATCCGCGAGTCCATGAAGGCCGTGATGCACACGCTGATCGAGGCGCTGATTCTCGTCGTGCTCGTCGTCGTGGTGTTTCTTCAGACGTGGCGCGCGTCCATCATTCCGCTGCTGGCCGTGCCGGTGTCGCTCATCGGCACGCTGGCGGTGATGAAAGTCTTCGGCTTCTCGCTGAACAACCTTTCGCTCTTCGGCATCGTGCTCGCCATCGGCATCGTGGTGGATGACGCCATCGTGGTGGTGGAAAACGTCGAGCGCTTCATCTCGCAAGGATTCAAGCCGCGCGAAGCCACGTTGAAGGCGATGGCCGAAGTCACCGGGCCGGTCATCGCGGTGGCGCTGGTGCTGTGCGCCGTGTTCGTGCCGACGGCGTTCATCAGCGGCATCTCGGGTCAGTTCTACAAACAGTTCGCGCTGACCATCGCGGTCTCGACGGTCATCTCGGCTTTCAATTCGCTCACGCTCAGTCCCGCGCTCTGCGCTTTGCTGTTGCCAGAACACGGTGCGCCGAAGGATCGTTTCACGCGCCTCCTCGACGCGCTGTTCGGCTGGTTCTTTCGCGGCTTCAACAAAGTGTTCAAACGCGCCGGCGATTCCTACGCCGGGCTTGTGCGCCGACTGCTGCGCGTCGCGGCCGTGGTGCTAATTGGCTACGCAGGCTTGGTTGCGTTGGGTTTGTACACGTTCGCCAAAGTGCCGACCGGTTTCATCCCCGCGCAGGACATGGGCTACTACATCGTCGTCGTGCAACTGCCCGATGCGTCGTCCTTCGAGCGCACCGATACCGTGGTGCGGCAAGTGGATGAGATCGCGCGCAACATTCCCGGCATTGCGCACACCTTCGCCATCTCGGGCTACTCGTCGGTGCTACAGGCGAGCCAGCCGAACGTCGGGGCCGCGTTTCTCGTGCTCGATCCGTTTGATAAGCGCCAAGACCCAAACCTGCGCGGCGAGAAATTGCTCGCAACCATTCGCAAGAAATTCTCGGCGGTGCAGGAAGGCCGTGTGCTCGTGCTGCCGCCGCCACCTTTGCGCGGCCTGGGCAATGCCGGCGGTTTCAAACTCCAGGTGCAGGACTTGAACAACGCCGGACTCGCGCCGCTCGACGGAGCCATGCGCGCACTGCTTGATGCCGCACAGCGCGACCCGCAGCTCATCTCGCTCATCTCCGGCTATCGCCCGAACGTGCCGCAATACCGCGTGCAGATTGACCGCCAGAAAGCCAAGAGCATGGGCGTGAGCATGGCCGACATCGGCGAGACGTTGCAGACTTATCTCGGCTCCGTGTACGTGAACGACTTCAATTTGTTCGGCCGCACCTGGCAGGTCTATGCGCAGGCCGAGCCGCAGTTCCGGCTCAATCCCGAAACGGTGAATCAACTCAAGACGCGCAACAATCGCGGCGAGATGGTGCCGCTCGGTGCCGTGTCCCGCATGGAAAAAACCGGCGGCGCGGACCGCATCCAACGCTACAATCTTTTCTACTCCGCTGACATCAACGGCAGCACGCAGCCCGGCGTGAGCACCGGCCAGATGATTGACAAGATCGAGCGTCTCGCGCGCGAACATCTGCCGGAAGGCTTCGCCATCGAGTGGACTGATCTGACCTACCAGCAGATCATCGCGGGCAACACCATCGTGTTCATCTTCCCGCTCTGCGTCGTGTTCGCGTTCCTCGTGCTGGCGGCGCAATACGAAAGCTGGGGGCTGCCGCTCGCGGTCATCCTCATCGTGCCGATGTGTTTGCTCAGTGCCATCGGTGGCGTGTGGCTCACCGGGCGTGACAACGACATCTTCACGCAAATCGGACTGGTCGTGCTCGTCGGTCTCGCGGTGAAGAACGCGATCTTGATCGTGGAATTTGCCAAGCAGCGCGAGGACGCCGGTGCCACGCGTTTTGATGCCGCCGTCGAAGCATGCCGCCTGCGCCTGCGCCCGATCTTGATGACGAGCTTTGCGTTCATTCTCGGCGTGGTTCCGCTGTTGCGCGCGAGCGGCGCGGGTGCGGAGATGCGTCAGGCGCTCGGCACGGCGGTGTTTTATGGAATGCTCGGCGTGACGTTCTTCGGCCTATTGCTCACGCCGGTTTTTTATCTCGTCATCCGCGCCGTCACGGAAAAGCTGAAGGCACATCGCGGTCAGCCGGTGGAAAAACCCGCTGCTCATCTCGCACCCGAACACTGACATGAAGTTGACTTGGTTCTCACGATTGGCACTAACCGGCGCGCTCTCGCTCGCAGGCTGCGCGGTCGGGCCAGATTACCACCGGCCCGACACCGCCACGCCGAAGGTCTTCGCCAGCGCCACCGGAATCGCCACGACCAACGGGCCGCTGGAGCTGATGTGGTGGAAGAGTTTCAATGAGCCGCTGCTGGACCGACTGGTCGCGCAGGCCTCCACGAACAACCACGACCTCCGCCGCGCGCAGGCGAGACTGCGCGAAGCCCGCGCGCTCTGGACGGAGTCGCGCTTCGATTACGCGCCGACCGTTCGCAACGATAACCGCTACGAGAAATACCAACTCTCCAAAGACGCCGCCGGCCCGCGCGAGCGGCGCGGAGAACTTTATCGCGCCGGTTTCGATGCGACGTGGGAACTGGACTTGTGGGGCCGCGTCCGGCGCGACGTGGAAGCGGCGCGGGCCACCGTGGAATCCGTCGAAGCCACGCGCGACGACGTGCTCATCGCCGTGCAAGCGGAAGTCGCGGCGAGCTACATCCAGTTGCGCGGCAGCCAGGCGCAACTCGATGTCGCCACGCGCAATGCGACCAACCAGGCGCAGACGATGTTACTGGCCGAGCAGTTGCGCGACGGCGGCCAGGGCACGCAACTCGACGTGGCCCGCGCCCGTTCGCTGCTCAACGAAACTCTCGCCTCCATTCCGCCGCTCGAAGCCGACGTGCAGCGCGCGCTCCATCGCCTCGGCGTGCTATGCGGACTCCCGCCCACCGCGTTGCGCGAAGACATCATTGCCCCCGCAAAATTTCCCAAGACGCCCGCCATGCTGGTGTTGAGCGAGCCGGGCGAATGGTTGCGCCATCGTCCCGATGTGCGCGCCGCCGAGCGATCACTGGCTGCGACAACGGCGCGCGTCGGCGTGGAAGTGGCCGACCTGTTTCCGCGCGTGACTTTTGTCGGCACGGTGGCGTTGCAGGCGGACAGCTTCCCCGGTCTGACCAAGCCGGGTGCGGACGCTTACAGTTTCGGCCCGCGTATTTCGTGGGCGGCTTTTGATCTCGGGCGCGTCCGCCAGCGCATCAAAGCGGCGGACGCTCGCACAGAATCCGCCCTGGCCACCTACGAACAAACGGTGCTGCTGGCCTTGGAAGAAACTGAGAATAGCCTCATAGCCCTCAGTCGCGAGCGGCAGCGACTTGCGTATTTGTCGGAGGCGGAGAAGGCCGCTGCTGAAGCCACGTCGCTCGCACGCCAGCGTTACCGCGACGGCATCGCGGATTACCTCAGCGTCCTCGACACCGAGCGCACGTTGTTGAATCTCCAGGAGCAGCTCGTGACGACTCATACGCTGACGGCCACGCGATTGATTGCGGTGTACAAAGCCTTCGCCTCGGGGGCCGGGGCGACGAAGTGAGAGGGTTGGGAAGTGGTACACCCCATAGGAGTTGAACCTATCACCTGCTGCTCGTGCTTCGTGAGGTGGAGGCGATTCTACGGTCGAGAATTCCTATTCCACTCTCGAAGCTGTCATTCGGCGCGCCCGTGGATGCGCAGCTCAATGCAATCATCGACTAAGGTGTAGTTGAGGCGGGCTATCAAGCGTTCCGAAAGTTGACGGCGACCGTGCGGTGCAAACATTTCTGGTTTTGAGTCGCGTGCCAAAATACAGTGGCTGGGATATTATGAGATCATTCGGCTACTTTGTCGGCAAATCTTTCCTGGTCGGGTCGGCGTCCATTGCTCTTTTAAGCGGTTGCTCGCTTTTGCCGAGCGTCCCTCCGCGCCTCACCGGGAATCGCGCTTTCATCGTCTACTGGCCGCCCGCCACAAACAGCTCCCAGTTGAAGCTGGCCGTGAAAGACAACATCGACATGAAGGGTGTGGTGACGACGGCTGGCTCGAAGCGCCTGGCCCAGGGGAGTTCCTTCCCATTTTATGTAGCCAAGGCCAAACCTGCGGAGAAGGATGCTTCGTGCTTGGCCATCGCGCGGCAGCGCCATGTCCTGATCGTTGGCAAAGCGAATTTGAGCGAATTTGCGGTCGCTCCCTCCGGCTACAACGAATATTACGGCACGCCCGCAAGTTCGCTCAGCAGCTCGAACAAACTGCTCCCGGGAGGTTCAAGTTGCGGTTCGGCGGTGGCCGTAGCGAGTGGAATGGCTGACGTGGCCTTCGGGACGGACACCGCCGGCTCGATCCGCGTGCCCGCCGCCTGGTGCGGCGTCGTGGGGTTGAAAACGACGCATGGTTTGGTTCCCCTCGATGGCGTATTCCCGATCGAACCGGAGCACCTCGATACGGTCGGGCCGATGGGGAAGGACATTGCCCGCACCGTGCAAGGAATGGATCTTCTGCAGAAAGGGTTCGCCAGCCTTTATGCCAGTGTCGTGGCCGCCAAACCTTCTGCATCAGAAATTCGGATTGGACGGCTCACTCTCAAAGGCACCGACTCGAAAATAGATCAAGCGGTGGACGAGGCCCTGGCCAAGACGGGTTTTCAAGTCGTCCCGCTGTACGACAGCTTCCGTGAGCAGTGGGAGCAGGCCAAGAAGGATGGCAATAAGATCGCCGCCGCGGGCGCTTGGATCAGCGACAAAAGATTTCGTTATGCGCTGGGTGTATCCGCCCGAACAAAAACAGCCATCCTCGCCGGCCGGATTGTTTACCCAGCGAGCTACAAAGAGGCGCTGGCGCGACAAGCGGAGTGGCAGAATACGCTGAACGATCTCTTCAAAAAAGTGGACTTCATCGCTCTGCCTACGGTGCAGACGACGCCGCCGCTGATTCCGCTGAATTTGAAAATCGGCATCCTGGAAGCGCGGATGCTCGAACTGCAAAATACGGCGCCTGTGAATTTCGCGGGCAACCCGGCGTTGGCGCTGCCGATTCCGCTGCCGATTCCGCTGAGTGATGACCAGGTGGCCGTGACGAGCCTGCAATTGATCGGGCCGCGGCTGGGCGAGGCGGGACTTCTCAACGCAGGCCGGCTGGTGGAGGCCGCGGTTAAAAAATGAATCAGGGAAAACCTCGTGGCGCGGTGAAGCCCGCCGGGCTAGATTCGTTTAATGATAGAGCCGTTCCCGACTAGACTTTGTGACGTGATGCGCCCCGCCTTTTTCCTCAACTTTCTCTCGGCCGCACTGGCGCTGGCTCTCGCGATCTCGGCGGCAGGCGCGGAATCGGCGACGGAGCTGATCCAGCAAGGCGATGTCTTTTACGACAAATTCCAGGCCGACGAGTCGCTGAAGTTTTATCTCCCGGCGGAAAAGCTGGATTCGAATAACGTCAGACTCCTGGTCCGCATCGCGCGGGAGTATCGGCACCTGATGGGTGAGGCCACGAACGCCAGTGTGAAACGACAGCTCGGCCTCACGGCGGTTGACTATGCCGAGCGGGCCGCGGCTCTCGCGCCGAACAATCCGGAGGCGCAACTCGCCGTGGCCATCAGCTACGGAAAAATGCTGCCCATCGAGGGAACCAAACAGCGGATCACCAACTCGCGTCTCATCAAAGTGGCGGTGGACAAGGTGATCACCCTCGATCCGACCAACGATCTGGCCTGGCACGTCCTGGGCCGCTGGTATCTCGGGCTGGCCGAGGTTAGCGCCGTGAAGCGAGCCTTGGCGCAGGTTGCGTATAGCAAGCTGCCCCCCGCGAAGTACCAGGACGCGGTGCGGTGCTTCGAGAAGGCCATCGCGCTGAATCCTCAGCGCCTCATGCACTACATCGAGCTCGGTCGCACCTACGCGCAGATGGGCAAAGATGCGGAGGCCCGAAAGTTCATAACCAAGGGGCTGGCGATGCCCGAGACGGAGAAAGACGATCCGGAAACCAAGAATCTCGGGCGGCAGATTCTCAAGAAGCTCCGCTGACGTTGTTCGGCAGTTCAGCCAGGTTCGGATCAATGTAGAGGTGGTGCCAAAGCTGCGTGGCCACCACAGCGGCCAGGCCGCCCTCCACAGAGAGACGCGGCAGCGAGCCCACCGGCATCTGGCGAAAAGCACGCCGCCAGTGATGCACCGCGGCTGCGTCGAAATACCCCGTGCGGCGCAACGATTCTTCGCTCAAGAGCTGGCCGACGAACGCCGGCTCTGGATCCATGTGAAAGCTGTCCAATGGCGCGCGGAAGATCACTTTGCGCCGCTTGTAAACGGACGCCGGCAGCCAGCGTTCGGCCAGCAGACGCAGCAGATGCTTGTCGCGGAATCCACGCAGCTTCCACTTCGGGTCCAACCTGGCAAGGAACGCGAAAACCTCCTCATCCAAAAACGGATACCGCACTTCCACCGAGGAATGCATGGCCACGCGGTCGCCTTTGGCCTGGAGCAGGTGCCCAGCGAGGGTTACGCGGCCCGCGACCCAGATGCCGCGGTTCAGCGGATGCCAGCGTTTGGCGCGCTCAAGCGGAAACTGTAGATCGGCCCACGGGTTCGCCTGCTCGCGAACCTCGTGCATTGATTCGGAATAAAAGCGGAGCTTGGACAGACCGAGCAGGCCATAGGCATCAATCCACGCGTTCGGGCCGCCGATCGTTTCCTCGATGCCGCGCCGGAACTCGCGTGGATACTGCGGCACATTCTTCACCCGCAGATAACCACGGCGCGCCCCCTCGCTCAGGCGCACGCCCGGCAGGACGTCCAGATACTCGATCAGTTTGGCGACCTTGTACCACGGGTAGCCGACCAACCACTCGTCCGCGCCCTCACCGGTGAGCACGACTTTTTGTCCGCACTCGTGAACGCGCCGGGCTAACTGCAGCAACGCCGCGCACGACGTATCGATCACCGGCGCCTCAGCCGCCTGAATGAGCTGGGGGTAGGTGTTCACCGCGTCCTGCGCGCCAAACTCCTGCACGATCGGCGGCTTGGTTTTAATGTGCCTGGCGACGAGGTTGGCCGCGTCGAGTTCGTCCAACTCGGGCGAGTCCACGCGGATCGTGTAGGTGTTGATCGCGGAGCCCTTCAAGTGGCAGGCGAGCGCCGCGATCATGCTCGAATCCACGCCACCAGACAAATATGAGCCGACGGGCACGTCCGCTTTCAGACGCGTGTCTACGGCGCGCAGCATGACTTGCTCAAATTCATCGACCAGACGGCGCTGGTCATCGCCGCGCTCTTCGTCACCACGATCGGGGAAATCCATTTCCCAATAGGCGCGGTCCGCGATCTCGGCGGTTCCACCGCGTTCGCTGCCGGGCGTGATTTCGAGAAAGTGCCCGGCGCCCAGCAACTGCACGCCCTCGAAGCACGTGATTGGCCCTGGCAATGCGGAGAATGTGAAGATGTGGTCAAGGCCCCGCCGGTCAGGCCGCGCCGGCACCATGCCGGAAGCGAGGAGCGCTTTGATCTCGGACGCAAACAGCAGCCAGTCGCCCTGGCGCGTCCAGTAGAGCGGGCAGATCCCGAACCGATCGCGCCCGAGCAAGAGGCGTCGCCCGCGTTTATCCCACAGCGCAATGGCAAACTGCCCGCGCAGCCGCTCGAACATCCCCCGCTGGTGCTCCTCCCAAAGATGCGGGATGACTTCCGTGTCGCAATGCTTGACCAGGCGATGCCCGCGCGCTTCTAACTCCGCCCGCTTTTCCAGGTGGTCAAACAGCTCGCCATTGAAGACCGCGACGACGTTCCCATCCTCATTCGTCACCGGCTGCAGGCCATCCGCGAGGCCGACAATGCTCAGCCGGCGCGAGGCCAGTGCGAGGCCCGGTTGAAAGAAGAAACCCTCTTCGTCCGGGCCACGATGCACTATGGCACGCGCCATTAGCCGCACGATTTCTTCCGGCACCTCGCGTTCCTGGGTGAGATCAATAATGCCTGCGATGCCGCACATGAGAACTTCCTCTACTTTGAACGTCGCCCGCTGGCGACCTCTTTTCAGTTAGATAGGGTTTATTTTGCAAGTTTCTGGTTAATGGTACAGTTCTCCGTCCAATTTCGGGAATGGGGTGTTCACCTGATTGTTTGAACTTCACGTTTCTTCCACAAATAAAAAAATGCGACGCTGGCTAACCCATTGAGGAACAATTAACTCAGACTGTACCCTTACTCTTTTTTGTGATCATTGGACGAACTCTTATTTCGCCGGCGCATCCCAGTCATGCCCTTGGCCGATTGCGCTTGTCTGGGATCATTCGCGCGGTGCGCACACAAGACCCTTAAATTAAAATGTCTAAAGACCGTATCGCTATCATCGGAATCGGCTGCCGGTTCCCCGGTGGAATCAACCACCCGGACGCGCTCTGGAAACTTCTGGTCGAGGGCCGCGAGGCCGTCGGCGAGGTGCCGTCGGATCGTTGGAACGTTGAGCGCTTTTACGATGCGGAGCCGGGGCTGGCGGGAAAGTCCATCGCGCGGCGCGGAGGATTCGTGGATGGTATTGATCAGTTCGATCCGCAATTCTTCGGCATCTCGCCGCGCGAGGCACCTTACGTCGATCCGCAGCATCGGCTGCTGCTGGAGACGGCTTGGGAGGCGATCGAGGACGCGGGCCTCGTGCTCGATTTTGAAAAGGGTACGGACCTCGGCGTGTTCGTCGGCATTTCGCACAACGACTATCAGGTGATCCAAGGGACGCCGTGGGATTCCGCGGGAATCTCGGCACATTCGCCGACCGGCAGCGCGCACAGCATCGCGGCGAACCGCATCTCCTATTGCCTCAATCTGCGCGGACCGAGCATCGCGATGGACACTGCGTGTTCGTCCGCGCTCACCGCAGTCCACGCGGCGTGCGAGCACATTCGCTCCGGCCGTGGAGACACCGCGCTGGCCGGAGGTGTGACGGTGATGATTACGCCCGGTGGCTTCATCGGCTTTTCGCAGGCCTCGATGCTTTCGCCAGAGGGAAAGTGCAAAGCATTCGACGCTTCGGCGAACGGCTTCGTGCGGGGTGAAGGCGCGGGCATGGTGTTGCTCAAGCGCCTCTCGCAGGCGCTCGCCGACGGCGATCCGATTCACGGCGTCATCATCGGGACATCCACGAATCAGGACGGCCACACGAACGGAATTTCCCTGCCGAGCACAGAGGCACAGGCCCGGCTCGTGCGCGATGCGTGCATCGACGCGGGCATCGCGCCGTCGCAGATCGGTTTTGTGGAAGCGCACGGCACCGGCACCGCGGTCGGCGATCCCATAGAAGCCCACGCGCTTGCGGAGGCCTTGTGCGGCGAGCGCGAGACGCCGCTGACCATCGGCTCGGTGAAGACGAATCTCGGCCATTTGGAAACCGCCGCCGGAGTCGCCGGTCTCGTGAAGGCCGTGCTCGTGCTCAAGAACCGGCAAATTCCCGCCAATCTCCATTTCGAAACGCCGAACCCGCACATCGACTTCGACGCCTTGAAGCTGCGCGTGAACACCACGCTGGAGCCATTCCCCGAGACGGACGGCCCGCGCATGGTGGGCGTGAATTCCTTCGGCTTCGGCGGCGCGAATGCGCACATCATCATCCAGGAAGCGCCGACGCACGGGCACCTCGATCATTCCGAAAATCCCACCGAGCGCGCCTGGCCGCTCGTCCTCTCCGCGCGTTCGGAAGAAGCGCTCCGAGGCTCCGCCTCGCAGCTCGCGAAGTGGCTTGACGCACGCGCCCATGCGAACGGCGATTCCCCGCTGTTGCCGGACCTCGCTTACTCCCTCGGCGCGCGGCGCAATCACCATCCGTATCGCCTCACCGTCGTCACCAGTTCGATGACCGAACTGGTGCAGGAACTCGAGGGCTTCGGCGCGAAGCAGGAAAGCCCGCGCATCCGCACCGCCTTCTCACCGCGTCGCGAGCACGCGCCGCGCGTAGCATTCGTGATGAGCGGCCAAGGACCACAATGGTGGGGCATGGGCCGCGAGTTGATGAAGAACGAGCCAGTCTTCCGCGCGACTATGGAACGCTGCGCCGCCGCGATGAAACCGTGGGCGCGCTTTTCCCTCCTCGATGAACTGGCGCGCACCGAGGAAACCTCGCAGATGCACCGCACGGAGATCGCGCAGCCGTCGATTTTCGCGATGCAAGTCTCGCTCGCCGCCCTGTGGAAATCGTGGGGCATCGCGCCCACCGCAGTCGTCGGGCACAGCGTTGGCGAGATCGCGGCGGCGTGCGTCGCGGGCGTTTTCAGCATCGAGGAAGGTGCGCGCGTCATCGTGCTGCGCGCGCGTTTCATGGA
>JAYVQC010000187.1:0-20236 GCA_043757045.1 Akkermansia sp.
ACTTCCTGGCCACATCTCCAATAAAGGCTTATTTCCGGCTCCTTCCGGCTCCTTCCGGCTATTTCCGGCCTTTCGAAGACTTATCGGCGAAGACTCAGCCCTTCCAATAAAGCCCGAGAGCTTCGCACAATGTTTGTTGTGTTCAATAAGCTTGCACGAATGGCTCCCTTTCATTACCGTCGAACTCGCTTTGCTGATGTCTGGTAAAAACTATTGGCTGACCGCGTTGCTCATCCTGTTTCCAGGATTTGGGTTCGCCCAAAAACTTTCTCCGCCCACCAGCACCACACGGCGTTCCGCCGCCTCCGCAGATTTCTCCCGCCAGATCCGTCAGATGCTCGACACGCATTGCTTCAGTTGTCACGGACGCGGCAAACACAAAGGCGATGTCACGCTCGACCAGTGGGCCGACGAGTCGGCGGCGGTCGGCGACAAGACCTTGTGGCAGCGCGTGCTGGGCGTGATTCAGAACGGCGAGATGCCGCCCGAAAACAAACCGCAGCCCAGCGCGGCCGAGAAACGGCAACTGACGCAATGGATCGAAGCGAAGGTCTTCCAGTGTGATGGCGCGCATCCCGATCCCGGCCGGACACTGGTGCGGCGGTTGAACCGCACGGAATACAACAACACCATTCGCGATTTGCTCGGCGTGGATTTTCAGCCGGCGGCGGATTTCCCCATTGATGATTCGGGCCACGGCTTCGACAACATGGCCGATGCGCTCTCGCTGTCGCCGGTGCTCGTGGAAAAATATCTCGCAGCGGCGGAGCGCGTCATCAATGCCGCGTTTGTGATGAGCGTGCCGATGTTCGCCACGAACCGTTTCGGCGTGGACGAACTGGAAGTGGGCTACAACGCCCGTCAACGCGGTGATGGCTGGGTGCGTTTGAACAGCGTAGAGGAAGACGACGTGGCGGTGGATTTTCATTCCGCCGTGCCGGGCGAATATGCGGTGAGCGTTCACGCCTCGGCCGAGCAGCAAGGTTCCAATGCGATGAAGCTGACGTTGATGCTGGGCGACCAGGCGGTTGAAACGGTGGTCGTTGAAACCAATGCGGCCAGCCCGCGCGTTTTTGAAACAAATTTCAAACTAGCCCTCGGCAAAAACCGCGTGCGCGCCGTGGTGCGCCGCGTGAAGGACGGCCTGCCCGAGGAGGAAGCCCCGCGCTGGAAAACCGGCCCATTGCAACAAGGCGCAGTGAACGTCGAGTGGCTGGAGATCGCCGGCCCGCTGACCGTGGACCCGCTGCTGCCCGTGACGCATCAACAATTCTTCTTCACTGAATCGCAGATTGGCACCGACCGCGAAGTGGCGCGCGATATTCTCGGGCGCTTCATGCGACGCGCGTATCGCCGTCCGGTGATACCGGAAGAAGTGAACCGCCTGGTGAATCTCGCGGGCGAATGCTGGCAGCGCGGCGATAACTTCGAACAAGGCATCGGGCGCGCGGTGCAGGCCGCGTTGGTCTCGCCGCACTTTTTGTTTCGCAGCAGTCCGTCCTTTTCCACCAACACGGCCGCCACCAACAAAAAGGCCAGCGCCCCCGCCCTGCCCTTCACGGCGGGCGACGTGGATGAATTCACACTGGCGTCGCGTCTCTCGTATTTCCTCTGGAGTTCCATGCCGGACGAACGCCTCTTCGCGCTGGCCGACAAAAATTTGCTGCGCCAGAATCTGGAATCCGAGGTCCGCCGGATGCTTGGCGACGCGCGGGCGCGGGCCTTGGTGGAAAACTTTGCCGGACAATGGCTGCAAATTCGTAACCTCGAACTCGTCACGCCTGACGACGGATTGTTCCCGAAGTTCAACGACGAGCTGCGCCGCTCCATGCGGATTGAGACGGAGTTGCTGTTTGCCAACGTGATGCAGACGGACGCGAGCATCCTGGAATTTCTCCAAGCCGACTACACCTACGTCAACGAACCGCTCGCCAAGCTCTACGGAATCTCCGGCGTGAAAGGCCGCGACTTCGAGCGCGTGAGCCTGCGCGGCACGCCCCGGCGCGGCGTGCTGACGCACGCCAGTGTGCTCGCGCTGACCTCGAACCCCACGCGCACCTCGCCCGTGAAGCGCGGCAAGTGGGTGCTGGAAACTTTGCTGAACGCGCCGCCGCCCCCGCCGCCGCCCGAGGTGCCGGAGTTGAAGGAGGGCGCTGAACTCAGCGGCACGCTCCGCCAGCGCATGGAGCAGCACCGCGCCGACGCGCTCTGCGCCTCGTGTCACGCGCGCATGGATCCCATCGGCTTCGGCCTGGAAAATTTTGACGCCATCGGGGCCTGGCGCGACAAGGAAGGCAAGGAACCCGTGGACGCGAGCGGCGAACTGGTGACGGGAGAAAAATTCCGCGACGCGCTCGGCCTGACAAAAATTCTCGCCGAGCAGAAGAAGGATCAGTTCGCGAGAGCCTTCGCCGAGAAGCTGCTGATCTACGCGCTGGGTCGCGGACTCGAATTCACCGACAAATGCGCGCTGGATGAAATCACGCGTGCGGCTGCGCTGGAAGATTACCGCTTCTCATCGGTGGTGATGGGCATCATCCGCAGCGTGCCGTTTCAGAAAATGCGCGAGCCAGCCCCGGAATTAACACCCAGGAACCAAAGCGCCAAGGCGCAGGACAAATGATTTACTTTGCGTCTCCGCGCCTCTGCGACTTTGCGTTTAACAAAATGCCAGCCGAGCCAGAACGCCTGCTTGTTTCCACTGCACAGCCTGATAGCCTGCAACAAAAGCACGCAGAGATTTCGGAACTCGTATGAAGAACTGGCAGATACCAAGGCGCACGTTCCTCAAGGGCGTCGGCACCGCCCTAGCGCTGCCGTGGCTCGAAGCGATGAGTCCGCTGCGCGCCGCCGCCCCCGCCCTGCCCCGTCCACTCCGCATGGCCTTCGTGTATGTGCCGAATGGCGTGAACATGGACGACTGGACGCCGGCGACCACGGGCGCGGATTTCACGCTCCCGAAAATTCTCGAACCGCTCACACCGTTGCGCGGTGACCTTCAAATTCTCAGCGGACTCGCGCATCGCACCGCGTATCCGAATGGTGACGGGGCCGGAGATCACGCGCGCGCCTCCGCGTCGTTTCTCACCGGCGTGCAGGCGCGCAAGACGGCGGCGATGGATGTGCGCGCCGGAATCTCCGTGGATCAAATCGCCGCGACGCACATTGGGAACCAGACGCGCCTGCCCTCGTTGGAACTCAGTTGCGACAAGGGCCAGCGCGCCGGCTCGTGCGATTCCGGGTACAGTTGCGCCTACCAGTTCAATCTCGCGTGGAAGACACCGACCACACCGCTCCCGCCGGAAGTCGATCCGCGCGTGGTCTTCGAGCGCCTGTTCTCGAACGGCTCGTTGCGCGAGACCGCGGAGTCGCGCACGCGACGCCAGCAGGCGAACCAGAGCATCCTCGATTTCGTCCTCACCGACGCGCGACAGCTTCAACGAGGTCTCGGCGTCAATGACCGCCAGAAGCTCGACGAATACCTGACCAGCGTGCGCGAGATCGAGCAGCGCATCGAGCGCGCGGAAAAGATGAGCGTGGCCACGCCGGACTACCCGACGCCCGGCGGCATCCCACGCGATTACGAGCAGCACCTGCGCGTGATGTTCGACCTGCTGGCGCTCGCCTTCCAGACCGACACCACGCGCGTTTCGTCCTTCATGATCGCGCACGACGGCAGCAACCGCAGCTATCCGATGGCGGGCGTGCCGGACGGGCACCACGACATTTCGCATCACGGCGGCAACGCGGAGAAGAAGGCGAAGATTGCGAAGATCAACCGCTTCCACATGACGCAGTTCGCCCGCTTCCTCGAACGCTTGAAAGCCGTGCGTGAAGGCGAAAGCACGCTGCTCGACCACTGCATGATCGTCTATGGCAGCGGCATCGCCGACGGCAATGCGCACTCGCATCACGACCTGCCCGTGCTCCTCGCCGGTCGCGGCGGCGGCGCGTTCCAGACCGGACGCCACCTACGCTTCGCCAAGGACACGCCGATGTCGAATCTCTACCTCGCGATGCTCGACCGCATGGGCATGAAGGAGGAACGTTTCGGGGACAGCACGGAAGTTTTGAAGGGGTTGGGCTGAGATTCCGTGCCGATGCTTCTCGCTTTAAACAACGTCGCTATTATGAAAATTGGATACACTTTATTCGCGCTTCTCGCCGTTGCGCTCAATCCTCCAGCGACCGGAGCCACGATGGCACCTGCACAGCAAGCCTACGTTAAGGCCTCTAACACTCGTGCGATTGACAATTTTGGACACGCCCTGGCGGTGTCTGGAGACACCATGGTGATTGGCTCTCCGCGCGAAGACAGCAATGCCACTGGTGTGAATGGCAATCAGAGTGACACCAGTGCTGCGAGCGCAGGTGCTGCCTATGTCTTTGTGCGCACTGGAACGAATTGGATTCAACAAGCCTATTTCAAAGCCTCCAACGCTGAAGCAGGTGACTTATTTGGCTGGTCCGTGGCCGTGTCGGGCGACACGGTGGTCGTGGGCGCGTTTTGGGAAGACAGCAATGCCACTGGCGTGAATGGTAACCAGAGCGACAACAGTGCCTTGAGCGCGGGTGCCGCCTATGTCTTTGTGCGAACTGGAACGAATTGGGTTCAGCAGGCCTATCTCAAAGCGTCAACCGCTGGAACGACTGAGTTTGGAGCGTCGGTGGCAATGTCTGGCAACACCGTCATCCTAGGCGCTGCAAACGTAGCCTGTGTGTTCGTTCGAGTTGGAACAAACTGGTGCCAGCAAGCCTCTCTAGAAGCATCTAACGCTGACCCTAATGATTTTTTTGGCAGATCGGTGGCGGTGTCCAGTGATACGGCCGTGGTCGGGGCCATGCAGGAGGACAGCAGCGCAGCAGGAGTAAACGGAAACGAAAATGACAATGGTGCGACCGACTCGGGTGCGGCCTACGTGTTCGTGCGGACAGGAACCAATTGGATTCAACAAGCCTATCTCAAAGCGTCAAATCCACGAGGTAGGTTGACCGCGTCCCCGGGGGACCAGTTCGGCACTTCAGTCGCTATGGCGGGGGATACCATTCTTGTCGGTGCCGAGTACGAAGCCAGCCGAGCCACAGGAGTGAATGGTGATCAGACTAATAACGACGATTTCCTTGCTGGAGCCGCCTATGTTTTTGCACGGACCGGAACAAATTGGAGCCAGCAGGCGTACCTTAAAGCTTCCAACACAGGCTTTGGTGACCGATTCGGCTACAGGGTGGGCATAGACGGCGAGACCGCCGTGGTTTCGGCCTATTATGAACAGAGCAGCGCTAGTGGCGTGAACGGCAACCAACTCGACAATGGACTAAACCGCTCCGGCGCGGCCTACGTCTTCCTCCGCAATGGCACCAATTGGAGTCAGCAGGCTTACCTCAAGGCTTCCAATCCAGGACTCAATGATCGGTTCGGCAACTCCGTGGCGATCTCGTTGAACACGGTGGCAATTGGCGCTTTTCAGGAAGATAGCAATGCAACGGGCGTGGACGGCAACCAGGCTGACAACAGCCTGACTGATTCAGGCGCAGTTTACGTTTTCACCGGCGTTGGAACTGGCCCGCAGCTTGCCATTACACCCGACGGTAACGGCGGTTACTTCATCCGTTTCCACGGCCTTGCCAACGTGGGTTATCAATTCCAGCGCGCTGCTGCTGTGGACGGCCCGTGGACCACCAACGCCACCATCACGGCGCTTGCTCCCGGCATCATCGAATTCCACGACACCAACGCGCTGTCCGGCCAAGCCTTTTATCGTGCAGCACAGCAGTAGCACGAAACTGTCCACGCGTTGCTTGGCTTAAAAGCACCCATGTTGTTTAACGTGACTTCAAACCTCACACTTGATCGCCGCGCCATAATAACCGCAGGCTATTCATCACCACAATCACTGTGCTGCCTTCGTGGCCGATGACGCCGAGGGTGAGCGGGATTTTTCCGAGCAGGGCGCACACGACCAGCACGGCCACGGTCGCCAACTGCTTCACAGCCGTTCGATGAATTGATCCAGTTCCGCCTCCAGTTGGGTGAACAGTTCCTCCGCTCCCAGCACCAACGCGCGCATCTTGTTCCAGTCCAGATCGAAGGAGTAGGCGTTGCGGAAGACGTGCCGGAAGGCCAGATACTCCGCGAGACGCGCACGGCTGTCCGGCGAGAGCAACGCCGGGCGTGCGCCGTCCGGCTCGGCCATGCTGTGCAAGAGGTCGCGATGCCAGTGCTCCCCGGTCAAACGCCGTCCATCGATCTCCAGGCTGGCGCGCTTCAAGATGTTTTCGGTGCCGGTGTAAAAGCCGTGCAGGAAGGTGGCGAGCGCGGCGAGTTCGATGTCAGTCGGTGTGGGCTCGCGCGAGCGCACCAAGAGCGGACGCATGGTTTCGAGCAGGCGGCGCAACTGTTCCCGCTCCACCCGCTGTTGCTGGATGAATTTATCCGACACGGACGAGTTCCCCGGAGCGGTGGAGGTGATCGGTGAAAGGGTTTTGGCGGTCCAAGTCCACCAGGTCCACGTCGCGGTGCAGCGCCTCGGTCACGCGGGCAGCGGCGCGGTAAAACAGTTCGGTCGGCAGGCCGCGTACGCCGAGGTCAACGTCAGAGCCGGACTGGAAATCAGGCCGCGTCACGGAACCGAAGGCATAAACCTCGCGCGCGCCCGCCTCTTTCAAGACGGCGCAGGCCCGGTTCAACAGGGCGGCGACTTCGTTCATGACTCGAAAACTACCAGCGAGTTCTTGCTGGCGAAAGCAAACACTTCGGAGGCGTGCATCCTGAGCCTTCAGCCGTTTTTTCCGCGCCTGGCGCCTGGTGCCCGCACGGCCTCGGTCGCAAGTTGCTTTACAGCCGTCCGGTGTTCGACCGGCGAGGGCATCGATCCCACGATTAAATTACTGGCAGTATCCAAGGCGCACCCTCGCGCCCTCTACAACTCCGCCTTCCGGGTTGCTAAACGGGCATCGGTCTGGCAAGAAACCGCACTCATGAGAAAATTTTCCTGGCTGCTGACGGTTGTGACCTTGGGCGCGCTGACCGCGTGTAGCGTGAAGGTCGCCAGTTCCAGCCGTCGCACCGGGGCCGCGCCATTGATTCTGCGGGCGCATTTCATCGGCACCGCGCAGCTTTTTGCCAGCCCGGACGCGGCGAAGATGAACGAGGCCTGGGGTCGCCCGGCCTCCGCCGCGTTGCGCGACTACCTGCTGTCGCGCGCGGCGCTCGTGCCTTCCTTCTGGCTCGGTGACGTGTTGCCGAAAGGCGCGGCGACGCAGACCAATCTTTTCCGCCCGCTGCTGGACGACGTGCTGGCGAACGAATCTTACGTGGACGCGGCCGCCACGCCGGAGTTCGTGCTCGCCGTGAAAGTGAGCGACGCCCGGGCGCGAGTGTGGCAGACGAATCTCTGGCAGGCGCTGGTGAACTGGAAGCTCGGCCGGCCGGCCGCCGTAAAAGTCGCGAACGCCGCCGGCTTCGAGCTGAAAACCGCCGGCCTGCCCGGCGCGTTCCGCTGCCTGCGGGCGGGCGAATGGATCATCGTCAGCGCGGGCGGCAGCACCGCGCGTGAAGCAGCCGTGCTCGCCGGCATCCAGTCGCTCGGACGCCCCGCGAAGCCGTCCGGCGCGTGGCTCGACGGCGAGGCCAATCTCGCGCGCCTCGACGGTTGGCTGCCGGTGCTGGCGCATTTTGAAAATCTGCCCGTGGCCCTCTTCTCGTTCAGCAACCGCACCGACTTCGTCCGCACCCACGCCACGTTCACGTTTCCAAAGGCGCATGGCTGGAAGCCCGAGCCGTGGCTGATTCCCACGAACCAGATTCATGATCCGCTGGTCAGCTTCCTCGCCGTGCGCGGCGTCGCGCCCCTGCTCGAAGCCTACCCGCCGGTGGCGGGCCTGGGTTACAAGCCGTTGCCAAACCAAATCTTCGGCTGGGGTTACAACGGCCTGCCGTTCCAGTTCAACTACGCCGCGCCCTCGGGCAACGTGCGCGAGCAACTCCGACCGCTGACCCCGCGCCTCGCCAAACTGATCCACGGCCCGCAGCTCAATGCATTGACCGGCCAGATTTTCTGGGACACCAACTCCCAGCAGATCGTCTGGCAGGGATTGCCAATCGCCCTGCCGCAACTCGGTACGCTGCGCGATGGGGGCCGCGACTATCTGGCCACCGCTTCCTTCCCGCTGCTGCACCTCACGAACAGACCGCCGCCTGAATTGTATCAGGCCTTCGTGAGTCGCAACGACGTGGTGGCCTTTGATTATGAAATCACCGGCTCCCGCCTCCCGCACTGGCGGCAGTATTTTCAACTCGCCGAGATGACCTCGCGCCGCCCCCTCGCCACCACCAACTCGCCCTCGCTCCGCTGGCTCATGGAGCTGCAGGCATGGCTGGAGAAAAATCCCCAGTCCGCCGAGGCCGTGACCGAAGTGCGCTCCACCTCCGCCACGCAAATGGTGCTCACGCGCAAGTCCGCCACCGGACTCACCGCGGTCGAACTGGTCACGCTCGGACGCTGGCTCGAATCCACGAACTTCCCGGCCTTCGGTATTTTTCCGCCCGTGCCGACCCCGCGTATCCCCGGACGTCGCCCGGCCCAGTGAGATGTTGAAACTCGGCGTCAACATTGACCACGTCGCCACGTTGCGCGAGGCGCGCTACCGCACCACCGGACGTGGGGAACCCGATCCCGTGGCCGCAGCGCGCATCAGCGAGGACGCGGGCGCGCATGGCATCACCGCACATCTGCGGGAGGACCGGCGGCACATCCAGGATCGCGACGTGTGGCAGTTGCGCGCGGCGGTGCGCACGCGGTTCAACCTCGAAATGGCGAATGCGCCAGAGATCGTCGCGCTCGCGGAAAAACTCCACCCCGACATCATTTGCCTCGTTCCAGAACGTCGTCAGGAAGTGACCACGGAAGGCGGACTCGATGCCGTCGGCCAGCGCGCCGCGCTCACCGACACCTGCCAGCGCATGAAGGCGGCGGGCATCGAAGTCAGCTTGTTCATCGCGCCGGATCCCGCCCAGGTCGAGGCCGCCGCGCAGATCGGCAGCCAGTTCATCGAGCTGCACACCGGCTCCTTCGCGGAACATTTTCACGACCCGACCGCGCGCGAGTTCGAGACGCAGCGCCTCATTAACGCCGCGCAACTGGCGCATCAACTCGGGCTGCAAGTGAACGCCGGCCACGGGTTGAACTGCGAAAATCTTCCGACCCTTTTCCGCGTGCCGCATCTCGTGGAGTTGAACATCGGCCACAGCCTCATCAGCCGTGCCGTCTTCACCGGCCTGCGCGGCGCGGTGGAGGAAATGCTGGGCGTGATGCGCGGGTATGCGCCGCCATTGACTAAGTAGCGAGCGTCCTTCGCGGAGTTGCGCCTGAATCCGTGCCCCGCTCGTTCGAGCAGGTTCTCGCTTGCTCTGACCGCCACCTCCAATCACAGCCGGGATGACGCCCGGGAACGGGTGCGATTAGAAGTGTCGGGCAGGTGGAGGTGGGCGTCTCGCCTGCCGTAGAGCCGTGGCGTCCCGCCCGGCGGATCGGGCCTGGCAAATTTCCACGGGCCCGAACTTGCCAACGCTCGATCCGGGCGGCGAGACGCCAGCCCTCTACGTCAGGCAGGATGCCCGACTCCACGAGGGCTGACCGCCCCTTCCATTCGCACCCTCCGGGAACCCTCACGCGTCCGCCAGCCCCAAGTCTTCGTAGATGGCACTGTTGATGGCGCGCTGGCGCGACTGATGTTTGCGTTCGCCCGGCAGACCATTGCACACCCAGGCCACCACAAGTTCATGTTCCGGGTCGGCGAAAGCGCAGGAGGACTGGTTGCCACTGTGACCAAACGCGGCGCGCGAAGCGTGACGTCCGTAGCCGTAGGGCATTTGAAAACCATCGCGATTGGAGTTCAGAATGAACCCGAGACCCGCATCCATCTTGAACTGAAACGTCTCGTCGAACATCCCGACGCGCTGGCGCGAATTGATCGTCGCCACCGTTTCGGGACGCAGAATATTTTCACCGCCACGCCGCAACGCCTCGTAGAAGCGCGCCAGTTCGCGCACCGGCCCGCGCGCGCTGCCGCCGGGGCGGCACCGCGTCAGTCCGGCGCTGCTGTTCCAATCTTCTTTGGCCTGGGCCACACCAGTGCTCGTGTCGAACACCCAGGCGACGCGGGATTCATCGTTCGCCAGCGGCTCGGGCGGGAGTGCGAGCCATGAATCGTTCAGGCCGAGCGGGAGAAAGATATTTTTCCGAACAAATTCATCCACGGCCTGACCGCTGACGCGTCGCACGATTTCACCCAGCAACTGCCACGTCGCCCAGACGTGGTAGCCCGCGCGCTGACCGGGCATCCAGTCCGGCTCCGGCGTCAGTGCGGAGATGCGGGCGATTTGTTCGTCCCAGTCCAGCGTGGCATCAATGGTGTCCGCGTTCCGCAACCCGCCGGTGTGCGTGAGCAAATGGCGGATGGTGATCGCATCTTTCCCGTGCGCGGCGAATTCCGGAATCACTTCCGCCACGCGCGTTTCCCACGCCAGCGCGCCGCGCTCGACGAGTTGCGCGATGGCGACGGCGGTGACGGGCTTGCCCGCGGAGAACCAGAGCGTGAGCGAGTGGCGCGTCATCGGCACCCCCTCGCGCGCCGCGCCGAACGCCTCGTCCACCAGCACTTCGCCACGCTGTATCACACACACTTGCGCGCCAGGGTGGATGTGATCTTCGAGTCCGGCGGTGATGATGGCGCGGGTTTGGGTAAATGCGGACATGGGTTGAACAGCTTCAGCGAACTGGCTGATCCGTTAAAAATTCACGCTCGCCCTCACCCCGGCCCTCTCCCCCGAGGAGAGGGGGAACCGCATTCAGCCTCACCACTAACGAACGCGCCCGACTCGACAAATGCTGGCGGACTTTCTCCCTCTCCTTGGGGGAGAGGGCCGGGGTGAGGGCAGGCTTCCGATAAAACATTCGCTGATTCTCAGACCCGTGCTCTCGTTCGCAAAGCGGCGGCACGTTACTGCTGCACCAGTTTCTCGCCGACCAGCACTTCAATCGCCTTGTCAATCTGCGGGTCGCGGTTGTTCAGCCAGTCCTCCGGCGTGAGCGTGACATCAATGTCCGGCTTCTCGCCGAGATTTTCCATCGGGGTGCCGTCGAGACGATACGCACCGGTCATCGGCATCCGGGCCTTGGTGCCGTCCACCAAACCGAGTTCGTAAGTCCAGATCACGTAGCCCGGCGTGGGCTTGCCGATGATTTTCGCCAACCCTTTCGACCGCATGGCGTTGGGGAAGATTTCTCCGTTCGAGAAACTGTGCTCATTCATCAGCACGATCATCTTGCGCTCCCAGGTGTGGAACGGCACCGGCTCCTTCACGCCGTCGCGCGGGCGGTTCCAGCCGTGCGGCTTGCGCTGCAGCCACTCGACCAGCGTGTCGGCGATGTTGCCGCCGGTGTTGAAGCGCACGTCAATGATCATGGACTCGCGCCCGACCATGAACTCGTAGGCCTCGCGCTCGAACTGCGTCTGGTTCTGAGCGCCCATGCTGGCGATGTGCAGATAGCCGACCTTGCCGCCGCTCTTCGACTCCACGTAATCGCGCGTGTGCTCGGTGCGGTTCTGGTAATTTAGTTCCGTCCACTCGCCTGAGGTGAGCGCCTTGTATTTCACCGTGCGCGCGCCGGACTTCTCGCCGTTGGTGCTGACGAGAAACTCAAACTCACGGTCCGACCGGTCGTTGATCAGCTTGTAAAGATTCTCGTTCAACGAAACATCCTCGCCGTTGATCGCGAGAATGGTTTCGCCCGGCTCAATGTGTGTCTTCTCGTACGAACCCGGGACGCCGTGCGGCACGGTCTTCACTTTCAAGCCCGGCCCGGCGAACGCGTAATCAAACGTCAGCCCAAGATGCGGCGAGCTCGGGCCGGTGATCGCCTCCTTGTTCGTCCCCGTGTTCACTTCCGCGTGCGAGGTTTCCAGTTCGCCAATCATCGAGTTCAACAGGCCGGCGAACTCATCGTTTGTCTCCACCGCGTCGAGCAGCGGCTCGTAGCGCGCACGAATTTTCGACCAGTCGCGCCCGTGGAAATTGGCGTCATAAAACCCGCGTTGATACGAGCGCCAGAGCTGCGTGAACGCCGCCTGCCGTTCCGCGCGGATGTTCCGCTCCCACTCGGCGGTGAAGGTGGCTTTCTCCTCCTTGCCGCCGCTCAACGCCATGCTGAACAGCTCGCCGCCGCCGGTGTAGAACGCCTTCTTGCCATCCTTGCTCACGCGCAACTGCGACTTGCCACCGCCCGTCGTGACCTTCTTGAAATCTTTGCCATCGTAACCAATCGAACAGACCTCGCCCTCGCTGATGAAGACGATCAATCCCTCGGCGGTGACTTGCAGCGCGCTCGACGGCGACTGCGAACTGAACTTGCGGATGCGCCGGTGAATGTCCTCGAACTCAATCTTCACCGTCACCGCGTTGGTCGGCTTCACGAATTTCAAATCGGTGTCGCTCACGCGAACTTCCTCACGCGTGAGCGGGAGCACGTAGAGTCCGCTGCCATCGCGGTTGCTCTGGAAGAAAAGATATTTGCCATCGGGCGACCACGCGGGCTGGCCGTGGGAAGCGTAGAGCTTGGTGACGTTCTGCGGCTGGCCGACGCCGCTGGCCGCGATGATCCAGAGGTTCCACGCCTTGCTCTCGCCGCGATGCGTGTAGCACATCCAGCGCATGTCCGGCGACCACTCGAATTCTCCGCCGCCCTGATTGCGCCATTGCGGGCCGGGCACGCTCACGAGCTTCTTCACTTCTTTATTCGTGAGCGTGAGCGTGTAGAGGCCGCCGTCGGGCCCCGTGACCCAGAAGCCAAGCGTGCTGCCGTCGGGCGAGACTTTTACCTTATCCACATCGCTGTCGCGTTTCCAGAGCGGGGTGACTTTGCGCGTCTTCACATCCAGCTCGTAAATGCGCGTGTAGAATTCGCGGTCGGAGGTGAAATAAATTTTCTTTCCGTCCTTCGACCAGGAGAAATCAGAATCATCACCGGCCCAGTCCGTCAGCCGCGTCGCATACTCGGCGCTTTTGGCGGCAATGCCCTTGGGCTTCTCCAGCGGGATGGTCCAAATCTCGCCCTGCAATCCGAAGGCGAACGTCTTGCCGTCCGGCGACGGCTCGGCCTCGGTCACGCCCGTGGTCTGCTTCTCACGACGACGCGTCGTCTGTTTTTCATCGGCGGCGGCGAGCAGTTTCAGTTTTTGCGGCTCCGTCTCGCCCTTCTTCAACAGATACAAATCCGGCCCGTACTCGAAGGCGATGTCCCCGCTCTTTCCCGCCACGCTCGGCGAGCGCACGGAGCCGCCGGTGAAGATGGTGAGTTGTTTGCGCGAACCATCCGCGTCGTAAATCCACAGGTTCGGGGTGCGACGCGGATTGTCCGCGAGCGGCGAAACCGTTTCGCCAAGCGGCGTCGTCGAAGGCGTCAGTTCATCCACCGTGACGGTGAGAATTTTCCCGTCCGGCATATAGCGCGGCCAGAGATGTTGAAATCCGTTCGTGGTCAGCGCATGACGTTCACCGCTCTCCGCATTGAGCAGCCAGAGTTGCGCCGCCGCCGAGCCTTGATAGCGCGGGCGCGTGAAAGGAAAACCATAGCGGCCATACACCACCGTCTTCGCGTCGGGCGAGTAGTTGGGATAATTGATCGTCGCGTAATCCTCGGTGAGCAGCCGCGTGCGCCCGCTGTTCACGTCGAGCGCGAAGAGCGCATGGTTCACCGTGTCGCGCTTGCTGGAGAAGAGAAGATACTTGCCATCAGGACTCCAGCCGGTCGGGACGTCGCTGCCGGAGTGCCACGTCAACTGTTTCGCGCCACCGCCCTCGGCGGGGATGACGTAGATGTCCCAGTTGCCCTGGCGCTTGCTGGTGAAGGCGATCCAGTTCCCGTCCGGCGAAAAGATCGGCGTGGAATCCATTTCCAGATGCGAGGTGATCGGCGTGGCCCGCCCGCCACGCGCCTCGGAAACCCAGATGTCGCCGCGATATACGAAGGCGAGTCGTTGGCCATCAGGACTGAGCGCCGGCTGGCGCGCGCCGATGATGGGCGCGTTGGTGGGCGGCGGCAGTTGCGCGGAAAGAGTGAGTGCGAAGAAGACGACGGCGAGGCCGGGCCAGCGCGACAGTTTAGAATTCATGGCAGTCAATGGACTGCGAAACTAGGAAAGCTGTTCACGAAAGCCAGCCAACAAATCACCGGCTCCTCCCAGCCAAGAAAAAACGGCAGGCTCCTCGCGGAACCTGCCGTCAAAAAAGTGAGAGCGGTGAACCACCGCTCTCGTGAACAATTACTTGAGGTCGGCCTTGCCACCGGCTTCTTCGAGCTTCTTCTTCGCCGCTTCGGCTTCCGCCTTGGGAGCGCCTTCGAGCACGGTCTTGGGAGCACCTTCGACCAGCGCCTTCGCGTCGGCCAGGCCGAGTCCGGCCTTAACTTCGCGAACCGCCTTGATGACGGAGATCTTCTTGTCCGCCGGAGCAGAGACGAGGATCACGTCGAAGGTGGTCTGGGCTTCCGCCGCCGGAGCCGCCGCGCCGCCGCCGCCCGCCGGAGCCGCCGCCGCGACCGGAGCCGCTGCTGTCACGCCCCACTTGGTTTCGAGCTGCTTCACGAGATCGGCGACTTCCATCACCGTCATACCGCTCAACTGTTCTACGATAGCTGCAATGTCAGCCATATTACTTGCCTTTCTTAGTTTCGTCGTCATCCGAGGCCACGGATGTTTTGAGTTCACGAGCCCGTGAACCGACGATTTACTGTTTGTTGTTGTCAGTTAGTTCCCGTCCTGTGGCCACAGGGCGAGAAATGAGCGCGGAAGCTAGGGATCGGAGGTTTTGTTGTCAAAAGATTTTCCGGCTCAGGCGGGTGCTCGGGTCTATCTTGGCACTGTTGCGTTAGTGGGACAGCCGCCCTCGGCTGTCACCAGTCTTGCGGGCGCCCCCGCCCGCAGTTCGACAGGCGGGGGCGCCTGTCGGGCTACTGACCGGCGAGGGCGCCGGTCCCACTACCCAAGCAACAGTGCCAAGATGCACCCCGGGTGCTCCATGCGTGTTACCCAGAGTGCAAACTTGCGTGCGCGGACTGCGGCAAAAAGTCGTCGCGCTTGAACCTACCTTGTAGATCCCTTCCTCGCCCTCGGGAGAGGGAAAAGTCAGACCGTATTGGGTGGCGACGGTTGGAGGCCGTGCTCCCGCTTCACTGGGGAGAGGGCCGCGGTGAGGGGAAGGCGGCGCTCTGAGCCAAGACCCAAAAACATTTACCCCGCCTTAACAATTCCTCCGTCCCAGCCAACAGAATCTTTACATCGCCCGCGTCTCATGTGGTGAAGGCGACCAACACGGTGGCCACAGAACAGAGAAAATATTATGAAAAATACGTCTGCAGTTTTGATGGCGCTGGGGCTTGCGTTGCCAGCGATGACCTTCGCCCAGGACTCCGCCGCGCCGCGCAAGCCGCAAGGCGACCGTCCGCCCCAGCGCGAAGCCACGGCGGGGGAACCGGCCCGTCCCGGACAGAATCGCGAAGGTGGCCCCGGTGGCCCCGGTGGCCCCGGCGGTCCGCGCGGCCAGATGGTGGCCCCGCTCTTCGCCGCGCTGGATGTGAACAAGGACGGCGTGCTGGACGCTGAGGAAATCAAGAACGCGCCCGCCGCGCTCGCCAAGCTGGACAAGGACGGCGATGGCAAAATCACGGCGGAAGAATTGCGGCCCGCGCGCCCAGCCGGGGATCGTCCCAACGTCGGCGAAGATGGACGGGAAAACCCCGGACGTCGCGGCCCCGGTGGCGAAGGCCAGCGCCCGGCCCGTCGTGACGCCGCGCCGCCGCCCCAGTAATCCGCGACACGAATCAGGCCCGCGAACCGTGCCGGTGAAAACCGGCGCGGTTTGATTTTTGGAGCACGGGTCTCCTGCCCTACGGCTTCTTCACGGCGCGTGGATGGAACTGGCGATGCACCTCGCGCAGCCGGCTGGGCGCGACGTGCGTATAGACTTCCGTAGTGTTGATGCGCGCGTGGCCGAGGAGTTCCTGGATCACGCGCAAGTCCGCGCCGTGGTCGAGCAGGTGCGTGGCGAAGCTGTGGCGCAGCATGTGCGGCGTGATGTTGCGCTCGATGCCAGATAACTTCACGCGCTGCTTGATGTGCAACCAAAGCGTCACGCGCGCAAAGGGCGTGCCGCGTTGCGTGAGAAAAACATTCGCGGGCGAGCGCGACGTGACGAGTTTGGGCCGGCCGGTGGTGAGGTAATGATTCAACGCCTCCACCGCTTGCCGACCGCACGGCACGACGCGCTCCTTGTTGCCCTTGCCGATGACGGTGATGAAGCCTTCCTCCAGATGCAGTTGCTCCAGCCGCAGATTCCGCAACTCGGAGATGCGCAGGCCGGAGGCGTAGGCCAGTTCGAGGATGGCTTGATCGCAAAGCGTCGCGGGCGTTTCCACGGGCAGCGGTTGCAGAAGCTGATCAATTTCCGCGTTGCTCAAGGACTTGGGCAGTCGCTTCCAACGGCGCGGCAGCGAAAGGTGCTCGGCGAGATTGACGGGCAGAAATTTTTCCTGCTCCGCGAAACGATAGAAGGCGCGGAGCGCGGCGATTTCCAGATAGACGCTCTCGGAACTGAGCCGGCGCAGGGACTCGGGCGGCTCGGTTTCGAGCGGGCGCTGGACTTCGTCTTTGAGGAAGTTGGTGAGGTGGTTCAGTTCGACCTGTTTCCAGTCGGTGAGCTTTTCGTTCGCCGCCCAGTTCACGAAGCGGGTGAGCAGGTAGCTGTAATTTTTCTCCGTGTTCTCGGACTGCCCGCGCTCGTGGCGCAGGTAGGTCAGGAAGTCCTCGACAAGATGTTGCATGGCGTTCGCAAGCGGCTGCTGGCCGCAATTTTTCTATCCCAACGGGATTGCATCACTCAGCCCAGGGTTGCGCGCTGGGCGCTACCCTGGGTCACGGAACCACGTTTTTTTCAACCCTGAAGGGGTTGCATCGTTTCGCGCGGCTAGGATTCAACCCTTTCAGGGTTGGAAACTTTTCCACTGTGTCACCCAGGGTAGCTCGTGCCTCGCAACCCTGGGCTGGATGATTTCAATCCTTTCAGGATTGAGGAAACGTTGAGCTACTGATCCAAGCTCAACAATTACGGCCACGAGACAGGTCAATTGGAACAAGAGCGCTTTGTCGAGAAGCGGCAACGCTGCGTTAGGCATGTGTCCTTTCAAGAGCAAGCTCACTCAAATGCGGGCGCAGAACCCGCAAAACACGAACCTGATCGAGGTGCTCTAGCAAACATGTGCTGAATGCGTTCTCAAGCGAACCACCGGCTCCAACCGCCGCACTCACCAATGTTCCGAACGAGCGCAACTGCGCCTCGGAGATAGAAGCAGCTTCTCGTCCGAAGAACGGAGTGAAAGCCATCAGTATAGAGTGGAACGTGGGCGGGCCGTCGTGAATCGAGCCGGGATAGCTAGCGCGATACTGTGGAAAAATCGCAAACAACTCCTCAAGGAGCTGCTCAGGGGATTGTGGAAAAGTGTGCACGTTCACTTGCCCGGCTCACCCTAAAACAAACTCTGCACTGCAATTCCCAGAATGCTCAACGGCCCTTGGTCTTCCAAACTCTCCGTCGCCTTGTCGAGTTTCTGGAGGCTCACCTTCACGTTCTTGTAGAGCGACTCGTCGTTCACGATCTTGCCCATCGTGCCCTGGCCGCGATTCACCTTTTCTAAAATCTCGCGCGCGTTGGTCATGGCGAGCGTCATCTCAACGTAAAGTTTTTCATCCTTCGCCAGTTTGCCGAGCGTCCCCTGCCCTGCGTTGATTTGGGTGATGATGGAATTGGCGTTCGTCATCATGCCCCGCGCTTCGAGCACGGTGGATTTCAATTCCGCCGTCCCGGCTTGCAGGCCGACGACCGCGCTGAGCGCCGTGTTGTAGAGCGTATCGTCGTAAAGCAGTTTGCCCACGCTGCCTTTGCCGTTCGACACCTGTTCCGTGACCGCGCGCGTATTCGCCAAAATTTCGCTGAGGTTCGTGGAATTCTGCTTCATGAAGTCGGTGATGGGACCGAACAGCGGCGCGAGATTGTCCGGTGAAAAACCTTTGGCCAGTCCCTGAATGTCGCCCACCACGCCGTCAAGCTTCGCCATGATCGCGCTCAGGTCGGGCTGCTCCGTGGTGGAGAGAATCGCGCCCTCGACCGCGCGCGGCGCGGTGCCGGAGCCGAAGTCGAGCGAGACAAAGTTCTGCCCCATCAGCCCGGTGAACTTGATGGTGGCCTTGCTGTCGGTGCGGACTTCGGCGTCGGCCTTCCTGACCTTCAGCGTCACGCGCACCTTCTCGTTCGCGAGGCGGATGTCGTCCACGCGGCCGATTTCCACGCCGGCCATTTTCACGAGGTCGCCCTTCTTCAAATCCTGCGCGGTCTGGAAGTCGGCATAGATTTTGTAGCCGGGCTTGAAGAAGTCGGCGAGGCCGGCCATTTCCAGAACGAACAAGGCGGCGAACAGCGTGAGGACAAAGAAAACGCCGAGTTTGGTTTCGAGAGAATTTCTCATAAGGCTCCTAGATTGCTCCTGCGAGTTGGGGTTTGAAATCAACGGTTAGAAATTTTTGCACGAGCGGGTCGGCACTGCGGCGCACTTCGTCGGGCGTGCCGAGCGCGATGATTTTTCCCTCGCTCATCATCGCCATGCGGTTGGCGATGCCGAACGCCAGATCGCGGTCATGCGTCACCACAATGGACGTGACGCGGATGCGCGCCTGCAAATCCAGAATCTCCTGCCCAATGGTCACGGCCATGAGCGGATCGAGTTCGCTCGTCGGCTCGTCGTAGAGAATCAACTGCGGCTCGATGACCAGCGCGCGCGCGATGGCCACGCGCTTTTTCATGCCGCCGGAAAGTTCGTTCGGCATTTTCTTTTCCACACCTTTGAGTTGAAGCAGTTCCAGTTTCTCGCGCACCACGCGGTCAATGTCCGCCGGTTTCATCAGGCGATGCTCGCGCAGGTAAAGGCCGACATTGTCCGCGACGTTGAGTGAGTTCAGCAGCGCGCCGGACTGGAAGACCATCGCCATGCGATATTTGTCCAGCACGCCCTCGGCTTCGACGCGCTCGCCTTCGATCAAAATTTCGCCCGCGTCCGGCGTCTCCAGTCCGATGAGGTGCTTGAGCAGCACGCTCTTGCCGCTGCCGCTCGGCCCCATGATGACGAAGATTTCGCCGCGCGCGACTTCGAGCGAGACGCCGTGCAGCACTTCCACGCCGCCGTAGCTCTTGCGCAGTCCGCGCACTTCCACGGACACGCTCTGCTGTTGATTGGCGCCGCCGTTCATCAGTCGAAGTAGAGCAGAAACCGGGTGAGAAAGTAATCGCAGATCAGGATCAGGATAATCGAGTTCACCACCGCCTTCGTCACCGAGCGCCCGATGCCGCGCGGCCCGCCGATGGTTTGCAACCCTTGCGCGCAGGAAATGACGCCGGTGGTGATGGCGAAGACGACGCTCTTGAACAGGCCGTCGAAGATGTCCTTGAACTCGACGGTCTGGCGGAGGTTCGAGAAGTAGGCGTCGTAGCCGATCTGCAAGTTCTCATTGGTGACCGCGACCAGCGCACCACCCATCCACCCGGCGAGCATGGCGAACAGCGTGAGCATCGGCAGCGCGAGGGTGATGGCGACGAGGCGCGGCAGCACGAGGTAGTGGATGGGATCGATGTTCATCGTGCGCAGCGCGTCAATTTCCTGATAGACGCGCATGGAGCCGATTTCCGCCGCCATCGCCGAGCCGATGCGGCCCGCGATGAGAATCGCCATCATCACCGGCGCGAGTTCCTTCGCCATGCCCACGCCCACGCCGCCGCCGATGGAAGTAGCGAGACCGTATTTCGCGAGCAGCGGCCCGGTCTGGAGCGCGATGACGCCGCCAATGAAGAGCGCGAGAATGCAGGCCATGAGGAGGCTGGCGTTGCCGATGTCGAAAAGCTGCTCGAAGACCTTCTGCTTCTGCCGCCAGAGCTTGGGAAGGGCCTGCAACGTGCGCCACAGCAGCACGACCATTTCACCAATGCTTTGAAACATAGCTCAAGAGCGCCTGAGATACTGGCGCGCGCCGGGGAGCGCAAAGAATTTTAAGTGCGCCCGGCGCTTGCGTGTGCATCCGAACACTGTTCTTGGTAGGGCGTCGTCGCTCCGCGCGCGCCGGGGTGAGGCTCAGCAAG
>JAYVQC010000188.1:0-5127 GCA_043757045.1 Akkermansia sp.
CAACGGGCTGCGCTGGTTCGTGCGGGCGGGCTGTCCGTGGCGGATGCTGCCCCATGATCTGCCGCCTTGGCCCGCCGTGCAGCCGCAGACCCGGCGGTGGGTGCGGGCCAGTGCTTCGAGGCGATGGCGCCGCGCCCAGCGCGGCCATCCTGGACAGCCGGACCCTTCAGTCCACGCCCGAGAGCGGCGGGCGGGCGGGCTTCGATGGAGCCAAGAAGCGCAAAGGATCAAAGATGCATGCGGCGGTGGACACGCTGGGCCACCTGCTGGCGCTGAAGGTGACGGCGGCTAACGAACAGGACCGCGCGCAGGTGGGGGACTTGGCCCGAGCGGTGCAGGAGGCGACGGGCGAGAACGTCGAGCTGGCGTATGTGGATCCGGGCTACACCGGAGAGAAGCCGGCGGCGGCGGCGCAGGCGCACGGACTGCGGCTGGAGGTGGTGAAGCACCACGAGGCCAAACGCGGCTTCATCTTGTGGCCGCGCCGCTGGGTGGTGGAGCGGACGTTCGCTTGGGCGGCGCGCTTCCGGCGGCTGGCCCGCGACTACGAACGGCTCGCCGAAACCCTCGCCGCCTACCACTGGCTGGCGCTCGTCACCCTCATGCTCCCTTTGCTCCTCGCTCAAAGTGCAGGACAGGCTCTAGGTCTCGCGGGTGCTCTCGAAGGTTACGCCGTTTTTCGCGCCGTCTTCGGTGCAGAAGTATTCGTCTTCGGTAGTTCGTGGAAGTGGAACAGCTTCGGGCTGTTGAGCGGCTGGCTGTTGAACCGGTGGTTTACTCAGGTGACGAGCGACGGGTTTCCCAGCGCCTCCAATTTCGATAACCATTCACCAAAGTGAGGGCAACGGTTGCGGAGAGTAGTGAGTCCGATGGACGCGGCGGCAGGCGCTCCAACACGGACTTTGTTACGCTCGTAAATGGGAAGATGACGAATGATGCGTTTGCTGGGTGCGGTGGTCGCGCCCTCGTTGATGTCTTCTGGCTCCGTCTCTCCGACCTCCGCTCGCAACGCCTTAATTCCAGCCTCGGAAGTTGTGATTCGACGCTGCAATTCATTTAAGTCGCAATACAGCAAGGTCTCAAACTCATGCAGTTGGATGAATGGAAGGAAGCGAGGGTCAGCAAATTCTTTCGCCAGCGCCTGCTCCAGAATCTGAACCCGCTCTCTCGGGACTGTTTTCTTGCGCGCTTCGCTCCAGCCGGGGAACTCAGAAGGTAGCGCGTAAAGATCGACCATGGTTGTGAAGCGTGCTTCGACATGCGTGTCCTGCTTTAGCAACCGGCTGACGTCGCCCCGAATCTTATCGAAGTCCAAAATGCCTCCACGTTTGCCGAGCTTCCGATTCGTCACCACGACCCTTGGCCGGACATCAATGGCGAATCCAGAGAGATGTGGCTTGAGCGCCCTGTCCGCGAATTCCTTTTCGGCTTGTCCCTCCACGGTCACGTAAAGCCGAATCCATTTTGTCACGGCAATCCTCCCAGCTCATTTTTCTCCCAGAGTTGGCCGAGCGTGTATTCCTTCAGCCAATCGCTCAGTTTGCCTGAACTCAGCCGTTCGAATGTTGACTCCCCTTCGTGGTGATTCACCACAATAACCTGTTCTGGAGCCAGCTCATCGAGCAGTAACGATGCTTGCGTGGAGACGATCAATTGTCCGCGCTGGCCGGCTTCATGCAGGAGGCTTGCGAGCAGTTTGATGGCGAACGGATGCAGCCCCAATTCCGGTTCGTCGATGACGATCGTGGATGCAGGATTCGGCTGGAGCAGCAGCGTGGCCAGGCAGATGTAGCGCAGCGTGCCGTCCGAAAGCTGATGTGGGTAGTAGAGCAGGTCGGAATAACGGTCCTTCCACAAAAGTTGAGTTTGCCCTGCCGAGACTTCCTTCAAAACAAAAGCCCCAAAGAATGGAGCGACCTGCCTGACTGTTTCCTCAATCTGCGCGAAGTGGTCGGGGTTGGACTGGGCCATCTGCATCAGGAAGGCCGCAAGGTTTGCCGCATTGCTGTGCAGAACATCGTTGTCAACGATGTTGCACAGACCCATGACAGGTGCGGAAGGCGACGTGTCGTGGAAATGATAGACCCGCCAGTCGCGTATCGTGTCGAAGACCCATTGCAGGGATGCTGTTCCGTGAGAACGAGCAACCCCGCTCTCCTTGTGGCCGCTCCCTTGATCGTTCTCGATAGGGCCAAACATCGGACCTCGAAACGGTGCGGACTCTTGAGCAAAGAAGAGTGATCGGTCGTCAGCCGCCTTGAGCACGAACTTGAATCGGTTGAGTCCGAACTCTAGGTGTGCCGTCATCTCCGGCGAAACTTTCATCCCGCGAAACAAAAAGGCATCCGCCCGCCCACGAGCGCTGACGTAGTTCTGAAGCCCCTTGGAACCTTTGGGAGGCGGATCCATCAGGTGCCCCAGCAATTCAAAGAAGCGTATGAAGTTTGTTTTTCCTGAACCATTGGCTCCAATCAAAACGTTGAGACCGTTCTTCAATCGGAAGTTTTTCAACTCCCGGATCGATTTGTAACCGCTCAAAGAGATCGTCTCCAACGGTCGCCGCTCGTTCATAGCGCAAAGATGGCGAGGTCTTGGCCTCGACTCAATTAAACTTGTTCTTCCGATACGCGCCCATGGCCGGGGCGTTCGGGTTCACCTCGGGTCCGAAGTAGCGCAGCGTGACGAGCGGTTCGGTCTCGCTGGTGTTCTCGAAGGTCACGCCGTTCTTCGCGCCGTCTTCGGTGCAGAAGTATTCGTCCTCGGTCAGTTCGTGGAAGCGGATGAGCTTCGGGCTGTTCAACGGTTGGCCGTTAATCTTGCCGCTGCCTTGCACGCAGATGAGGCCGTACGCGCCGGTGTCCTGGATGGTGCATTTCACGCCAGGATCGACCGTGAGTTCTTTCGCGGTGAAGAGTTGTTCGCCGTCCACTTTGCCATAGACGATCCAGCGGTCCACGAAGCCTTCCTTGCGCGTGTCAGCGACGGGGACGGGTTCGAGGTAGTGGTGGTCCTTGAATTTCGGGTCCACGTTTTTCTCCCAGTCGAGTTGGTCCACGATGAAGTCGAGGTCCTTGTGCTTGGACTTGGGCATGTCCTTCACGAGCAGGCTCCAGGGAACCTCGCGGCCCTCGACGAGGTTCTGATACATGCCGAAGACGTCGCTGCCCCACTGCGGCTCATAAGTGCAGAGCGAACCGGGCGCATGAAGAATGCACGGATCGATGAGCCAGCCTGAGCCGGGCTTGAGGCGATAGGCCTTCGAGAGATCGAGGATGCCGTTGTCGCCCTTGTTCCAGTTCTCAATGCACTTGCGGACCTGCGCCTTGGTCGTGCCCGGCTCGAAGCCCATGAAGGTGTAGGGGAAATTATTCCCGACGTTGTTGTGTTGCGGCGGGAAGTAATAGCTCTCGGGCTTACCTTCTTGACCCACGAGTTTGGCCTGCGCTTTCGACTGGTGCATGTGGTGTGGAATGGGTCCCATGTTGTCGAAGAATTTGGAGTAAACCGGCCACTTGCCATACTTCTTCCAAATACTTTTGCCGACCAAGTCCGCGCCGCAATCATCTACCGCTTGCTTGAGCGTGAAGCGTTCCTTGCCCACGACGCAGTAGTTCAAACCTTCATCGTCCGCGCGGCCTTCGTTGGCGGTCACAGTGGTGGAGGCAAACCAGCGCTCATCAATACCGCCGCGGTTCAGGCCGTAGGCGTAGGTGTCATCGGGGTGGAGTTTGATGCGCAGTCCCGGCTGGAGAAACGAGCGCGGCACCCACGCGGGCGCGAGGCGGAGCAGGCCGCCGGTGCGGGAGAGTTCCGCGCCGACTTTCGCAGCCGTGTTCTTCTTGATGGTCTTGAGTTGATTGACGTTGTTCATGTGTTTTGAAAAATCAGGATGCGACGCTGGCAAAACAGCGCGGGGCTGACAAGGAAAGGGTTGCGAAGAAAGGGCGGGGCGAAGGGTCTCAGGACTCAATCGGTTCGCACCGGCAGCGCCACCACGATCATGCCTTCAACGGTGTTGATTTCGATCTCACCGCCGAGCAGGCGCACGCGGGCCGCCGTCTCCGGCGCGATGCGGCGCTGCTTCACGGCGTCCTCGAAAGTGAGCGCCACCGCGTCGTCTTGGGCGAGCAGACGGACGTGCAAATTCTTGGCCCCGGCCTCAATGCGCGAGGCGATGACTTCCTCGGCGATGCGGAAAATCTGCGCGCCGACGAAGGCGTCCACTTCGATCTTCTCATGTTCGGCAGTGAAGGTGCAGGACGCGCCGGACTGCTTCTGAACTTTTTCGAGGTGCCACTCCAGCGCGGCGGTGAGGCCGAACTCTTCGAGGATGCGCGGACGCAACGTCGAGGTGATGTGCCGCGTCGCGCCGATCATGCCGTTCAGCAGAACGCCGAAGGTCGAGAGCTTCTCGCGGATGGCGTTCACGGATTTGCTGCGGCCCTGGCCGAGTTCCGTTTTCCACAAGGAGAGTTCGAGGCTCATCGCGGTGAGCTTCTGTCCGAGGTCATCGTGAATGGCGCGGGCGACGCTCGTGCGTTCGCCCTCGGCGCGCGCGAGAAGTTTCGCAGCGTCGCTGCGCAGCTCGGCGCTGCCTTCGTCCCCGGGCGCGGAACTTTTTTGCGCCAGCACTTCGCGCGAGGAGAGGAGCAGGTAGTAGGATCGGCCTTTGTCAGCCGGAATCCATTTGCCGATGGAATCAAAGCGCGCGGGCGTGCCGTCTTCCTTGAGCCAGCGCCCGCTGAATCGAAACATGGTGCGGCGCGCGGCGCGGGCGGTGACGGCCTTCTCGAATTCCGCTGCGTCCTCAGGATGAATCAGCTCGAAGACCATCGTGCCGAGCAACGATTCCGGGCTGCGACCAAGCCGGAGAAAGTGCGCGGCGTTGCCGTAGAGGAACTGGCCGTTCACATCCAGCAACGCGAGCATATCCGGACAATGTTCCGGGATCAGCTCCAGCAGATTTTCATCCGCGAGAGACGGGGGTTGTTTCATTTCCATGCGCAGCGCACGCAATGGCATCGGCAGAAGGAGGCGGGGGCTTCAACCGCCGGAGGTTTTTGTAGTTGTCATCACCTCATCGAGTTACGAGACGAGCAGGGGGAAAAGCGGCGCTAAAGCGACCGC
>JAYVQC010000189.1:0-19959 GCA_043757045.1 Akkermansia sp.
CCCGGCAAACCGAACTTCCTGCCCGTCGCCAACATCGTCGTGAATGAAGTGCTCGCGCACACCGACCCGCCCTTCGAGGACGCCGTCGAGTTCTACAACTTCGGTCCGACCAACGTGAACATCGGCGGCTGGTACCTCAGCGATTCGCAGAACAATCTCTACAAGTACCGCGTGCCGACGAACATGATCATCGCCGCCGGCGGCTACGTCGTCTTCTACGAGTACCAGTTCAATCCCGACGTGACCTCGACGTCGTTCTCCTTCAGTTCGGCCAAGGGCGACGAAGTGTATCTCGCGCAATCGCTCGCGCCCGGCACGGTCACGGGCTACCGCGTCTTCGCCACGTTTGGCGCGTCGGAGAACGGCGTGTCGTTCGGACGTTTCGCGACGAGCCTGGGCAATGATTTTACGGCCATGAGCGCACGCACCTTCGGCGTGGACAATCCGGTGACGACGAACCAGTTCCGCACCGGCGGCGGCTTGACGAACGCCTATCCGAAAGTCGGCCCGCTCGTGATCAACGAATTGATGTACAACCCGCCGGGCGTGAGCAACGACGTGGCGGAATTCATTGAGGTGCGGAACGTCACGGCCGCGCCGCTGCCGCTCTTCGACACGAACAACCCGGCCAACACCTGGCGCATCCGCAAGGGCGTGGACTTCAACTTCCCGCCCAACACCATCGTGCCGGCGGGCGGGTACCTCGTGCTGGTGAACTTTGATCCGGTGAGTGATCCTGTCTCGCTCAACACGTTCACGAACACCTACGGCACGGGCCTGACGATCCTCGGCCCGTACTCCGGCCGCTTGCACAACGACGGCGAAGACGTGGAAATTCAGAAACCCGACGCGCCGCAGACCGTGCCCGGTCCGGACTTTGGACTCGTGCCTTACATCGTCGTGGACCGCGTGGATTATCGCGACGTGTATCCGTGGCCGCAGGCGGCGGACGGCAGCGGTTGGTCCCTGTCGAAGCTGACCTCCACGCTCTACGGCAACGAAGCGTTCAACTGGCAGGCCAATCCGCCCACGCCTGGCGCGGCCAACTTCACCTCGTCCACCAACACGCCGCCGACGCTCGCCGCGCTGGTGAACCGCAGCGTCCACGCGGGCTACCCGGTGTCCTTCACCGCCACCGCCACCGATCCCGACATGCCCGGGCAGACGCTCGCGTACTCGCTCGTCAACACCGTGCCGTCCGGCGCGACCATCGGTTCGGCCACCGGCGTCTTTAACTGGACGCCGACCACCAACCAGATCGCCGCACACACCCTCAGCGTGCGCGTCACGGACAACGGCTCGCCGAATCTCAGCGACACGAAAAACTTCACGCTCACTGTGCTCGCGCTGCCGCGCGTGCGTTCCGTGTTCATCACCAACGGCGTGGCCAACGTGACGTGGGACAGCTTCGCGGGCCGCCGCTACAAAATCTTCACCACCCCCACGCTCACGCCGGCCAACTGGGTGCAAGTCGGAGGCGACATCATCGCCAGCGGCCTGACCACGACCATCGCGGTCGGCAGCGGCAACGATCCCACGCGGTTCTACCAGGTGGTGTCGTTCGAGAACTGACCTGTTTCGCGCATTGAAGCCGGGCGCGGAGGCGTGGCAGCTTGCGCGCATGTTCCAACGCTTCCCGATCCGCGTTTTGCTCGTGCTCATTCTGGGCACGCTGCTCCTGACCGGCTGCCGCTCACCGCGTTCCGTGGGGAGCGCGGTCGCTCGTCCGCCGAATGTCGTCATCATCTTCTGCGATGATTTGGGCTATGCGGACATCGCTCCGTTCGGCGGTCAGACGCCCACACCAAACCTGTCGCGCTTCGCACGCGAGGGGATGCGCTTCACGGATTTTTACGCGGGCCAGGCCGTGTGCTCGGCGTCGCGCGCGGCGTTGCTGACGGGCTGTTATCCGAATCGTGTTGGGATTCAGGGCGCGCTGCCGCCCCGGTCGAAGACAGGTCTCAATTCCGACGAAACCACCCTCGCCGAAATCCTGAAAGCGCGCGGCTACGCCACCGCCATCTATGGGAAGTGGCATCTCGGCGACGCGCCGCCGTTCCTGCCCACGCGCCACGGCTTTGATGAGTGGTTTGGCCTGCCCTACTCGAACGACATGTGGCCGCTCCATCCCACGGCGAACACGAATTTCCCGCCTCTGCCGCTCTACGAAAACGAAAAGGTCATCGAACTCATGCCCGACCAGCGGCAGCTCACAACGTGGTACACCGAACGCGCGGTCAACTTCATTGAGCGCCACACGAACAGCCCCTTCTTCCTCTACGTGCCGCACAACATGCCGCACGTCCCGCTCTACGTGAGCGCGAAGTTCAACGGTGCCTCCGGGCGCGGCCTCTACGCCGACGTGGTTCAGGAAATTGACTGGTCCGTCGGGGAAATTCTCGCCGCGCTCAAACGCAACGGACTCGACGAGAACACGCTCGTCGTCTTCACCTCGGACAACGGGCCGTGGATGCTCTACGGCTCGCACGCGGGTGATGCGCGGCCCTTGCGCGAGGGCAAGGCCACGACCTTCGACGGCGGCGTGCGCGAGCCGTGCCTGATGCGCTGGCCGGGGAAAATTCCCGCGAACACCGTGTGCCGCGAGCTGACGACGACGATGGATTTGCTCCCCACCATTGCGAAGCTCGCCGGGACCAACGCCCCGACCGACCGCATCATTGATGGCCGCGACATCTGGCCGCTGATGACCGCGCAGCCCGGCGCGAAAACGCCGCACGACGCCTATTACTATTACTGGGCGCAGGGGCTGGAAGCCGTGCGCTCCGGCCCGTGGAAGCTGCACTTCCCCCACGACTACGCGCACCTGGCCGTGCCCGGCGGCGGCGGGCTGCCGGGTAAATACACGCGCCCCAAAATCGGCGCGGCGCTCTACAACCTGGAAAAAGACATCAGCGAACTACACGACGTGGCCGCACAACACCCCGACGTCGTCGCGCGCCTGCAAGTCCTCGGCGAACGCGCCCGCGCCGACTTGGGCGACTCACTCACCAAACGCCAGGGGAAAAACTTGCGTCCAGCGGGAAAGAATTGAACCGCTAATGGACGCTGATAAACGCTGATGAAGAGGGGGCGATGTTTAGTCTGCATGAGCGTCCATCAGCGTTTATTAGCGGTTTGAAATCTCCGCGCCCTCTCGCTCGATGATTTGCGTGCGTGCTGTCCACGGCTTGAATCCCAAAGGGATTCCATCACCAAAGCCCAGGGTTGCGACGTAGGAGCTACCCTGGGTGACGGTCGGAAAATGATTTTTCAACTCTGAAGGAGTTGGAGCAAGGGCGTGGTTCGCGCAGGCCGGCGGAAGTTTCGAGGCCACGGGGTTGGGGCGGTCATGGGCGGTTCACCCAGGCTAGCTCGCGGACTCGCAACTCTGGGCTGAGTGCTACGATCACGGTGCGATTGAGGGTGCGCGATGAAGAAGTTTGATTATCTGAAAGTACTGAAACAAAGGCAGAGTTAAAAAATCAAACGCGCATGACACAATGCGTGCACTCCATGCTTAACTGCAAATTTAACCAACGCATGAAGGAACTGGACTCAGAGTTTATTCGTATCAGAAAGAATCACCCTGGGAAGATGCGTGAGCGAGCCGCACGTTCCGCGCTCGGTCCCTCCGTGATCAGAGTGTTCACCGCTGGCACCAAGAGCGCGGTCGCGCCCTATCTTCAGGATTTAGAAGTCGACGACCTGCCCCGCCTGAAAACGTGCCATCAGTTCGTCTTCTGGTACGAAGACGCACTCTCGGGTTTGGCTCTAATCATCGAAAGCGTTAATCCACGCAATGAAGGAATCCGACCGGGTGTGAAATGGGGCCACTCCGCGAAGATTCTTTCACTTTATCTTAGGGGTCTCGTCTACCACAGTCGCTACTTCTCCGACTTCGTTGCCGAGACAATCGGGCCGTGGCTCTTCGTTCCAGTGGATCGGATCGTTTTAGCACACCTCAAGGAGCTTGGCGTTGGACTCCCTTTCGAGCGGATCAAGGATATCGCAACACGCGAGGACTTTTACTCAATCCAGCGCCAGTTCGAGCAGAGCTGCCAGCGTCTTAAAGTCCCGAGGGTCTGGTTCGATGACAACTGGTTGCGACGCGCCAGCGGCGTTGCCTAAAACGGCGGCTACGCGGCCACTTCCACTTCGCGCATCGGGCGGGTCGCGAGTGGGGGCAGTTCCTTGCCGTTCTGCTGCAGGTCTTCGATTTCCTCCCGGACCAGTTCACAAATTTTCTGGTAGGCCTCTTCCTCCGTCAGAGCGTGGCAAACGCCACCCCATGGAAAGAGATCGGGACAGTAGCCGATGTAGGCGCGGTCCTCATCACTCCACCGGACGAACTTCAGGTATCGGTCTTCAGCTTTCATGGCTTGTCTCGTGAATCGCGTGGCGAACTTGTTTCTCTTGGTAGTGCTGCACATCGTCGCCGTCTTTGCCACTCAAGAGCAACGAACCCGCCCGCCGCGCGTGACGAAATTTCCGGTGCGAACCTTTTCCTCCGCCGGGAACAAGAAAGAAGCCCGCCCGTTGCAGGTCACTGACGAGTTGACGGATTTTGCGCGGCACATGACGGAATGTGTCAGAAGGCGGGCGGCCTTTCCAGCGTGCATTTGCAGTTCACACCCCTTCCGCCGTCGGATGCACCCACGGGGCGCGGTAGGGGCGGGCGAGGAGGTTGTTGGCCTGCTCGTCGCTCTGCACTTTCCCGCGCGCGGCGTCCCAGTAAATCGAGCGGCCAATCTGCGCGGAGACGTTCGCGAGGATGCACGAAGCGCTGGAAATGTAGCCTTGCTCGATGTCCGCCACGGGCTTGCTGCGCGCCTCGATGGATTTCAGGAAATCCTGCATGTGGACGCGCACGGCGGAGGCGACGTGCTTCTCCAAATCCTTCTCGGTCTTGTCCTCGGGAAATTTCTCATACTCGAAGAGCGGCTCGCCCTTGAGCGTGGATTCGGTCTTGCCGCGCGGGTAGAAGTCGTAGCCGTTCACGCCGGCTTTCAGCGTGCCTTTCTCGCCGTAGAAGATCGCAGCCCACGGATACTTCGGATCGGGCGCGTCACCCCACGAGCGGTGCGTCCACACGACGTTGAGGTCGGGGAACTCGAAGGTCGCGGTCTGCGTGTCGGAAATGTTCGCCACGCTTTTCTTGTCCACGTAGATGCCGCCGCTGGAACTGACGCGCGTGGGCCAGCCGAGGTCGAGCATCCAGCGCGTCATGTCGAGCATGTGGACGCACATGTCGCCGACGATGCCGTTGCCGTATTCCATGAAGGCACGCCAGCCGCGCGGGTGCATGACTTTGTGATAGGGCAATTTCGGCGCGGGTCCGGCCCACATTTCGTAGTCGAGCGTCTCGGGCGGCGTGCCGGAAGCGGGGGAGGCGTCGCGCGAGCGCATGTGGTAGTAGCAGCAGATTTCGACGTGGGAAATTTTCCCCAGCAGTCCGGCTTTGATCACGCGGTCGCGCGCCTCGATGAGATGCGGCGTGCTGCGGCGCTGCGTGCCGATTTGCACGACGCGGTGGTATTTGCGCGCGGCGGCGAGCATGGCCTGGCTCTCGACGACATCCACGCCGGTGGGTTTCTGGCAATACACGTCCGCGCCCGACTTCACCGCGTCGATCATGGTCAGCGCGTGCCAGTGGTCCGGCGTGCCGACAAGCACCACGTCGAGATCCTTCTCTTTCAACATCTCGCGGTAGTCGGCGTAGAGGCGCGGCTTTTTGCCGGACTTCTGGCGCGAGGCGACGAGGTCGGCGGCGTCGTTCAACTGCTTCTTGTCCACGTCGCAGAGCGAGACGACCTCGACGGGCGCGACCTGGATGAGGCGGAGCAAATCCACTTTGCCATACCAGCCCGTGCCGATGAGTCCGACGCGCTTCTTCATGTCGCCGAATTCGGCGGCGAAGGTCGGGGCGGCGGCGATGGCAAAAGACGTGAGAGTGCTCGACTTGAGAAATTGGCGGCGGTTCATGCGCCTGTCGTATGCCGCGCCCTGCGCAGCGGCAAGCCGCAAATGTGTGATCCATCTGGCGACAAAAAAGCGGAGCGGTGCCTCGCACCGCTCCGCCGGGGGACTGGACCGAATGTTACTTCGCCGTCTCCTTCAATTTGTCGCCCGCCGTCTTCAAGGCATCGCCGGTCTTGTCCGCAGCGTCCTTGAGCACTTCGCCGGTTTTCTCGGCGGCGTTGTCCAATTTTTCGCCGACTTTTTCGCCGGTGCCTTTTTCGCAGCCCGCCGTGAGCACGAGGGCGGCCACGATCATCGGCAGCACAATCCATTGTTTCATAAGCTTCTTTTGTTTTGGTTTTCTCCGTCTGTTCGCAGGCAAATTCTTCGCTCAGGTGCAACCGCGCAAGAGAAAGAACAGCAGCAGCACCGGGATCGGCACGCCGAGCAGCCAGAGCAGAATCCATCCGGCTTTGCCAGCTTCCTCGGATGTTTTGTTTTTAATTTTCATAACGAGTGATTAGCCGGGGTGATGCCACCGCGATTTCAGGTCAATTTGCTGTGGCGGAGGAGCCAGAGGATTGCCTCTTGCACGAACGGAAGCATGAGCCTTGCGCTGTGCCTGATGGGATGGCGGATCAGAGCCTATCTAAAAATTCCGCACGGGTAGCACAGGCCACTGGCCTGTGCCGCCGGGCTACCAGCCCGGTGGAAGGGTGAGGGCGGGGCGGGGCCAACAGGCATGACTCCAGCCCAGTTAGCTCACTCCTCTTCCACCGGGCAGGTTGCCCGGCGGAACGGGCTGGTAGCCCGTTCCACCCTTTTCAGACAGGCTCTCAACCTTCCGCGCGCAGGATTTCCAGCGGCGGACGTTTCAGCACCGAGCGGCCCGCGGTCAGTCCGACGAAGACGGTGAGCGCGGAGTTGATGACCACGGCGAGAAGGAGATGCGTGACCGGCAACGAGAAGCCGACCTTGAAGACAAACTTCGTCAGCAGCCATTGCGCGCCCACGGCCAGCAGGATGCCGGTCGCACTCGCCAGCACGCCCAGCATCAGGAATTCGATCAGTTGAATCTTTTGCAACTGGCCCGACGACGCGCCGAGGGTGCGGAGCAGAATGCTCTCGCGCAATCGCTGGAAGCGCGTGTTCAGCACCGCCGTGATGAGCAGGATGACGCCCGTGAAGACCGTGAACAGGGCCATGAACTGGATGGCGTAGGAAATTTTCCCGACGATGCCCTCGACCACACGCAGCACGAGCGTGAAGTCAATCGTCGAGACGTTCGGATAGCGCTGCACCACGGCGCGTTGCAGCGCGGCGGACTGCTCGCTGTCGCGCACGCGCGTGGTGATGATGAAAAATCCCGGCGCGTCCTCCAGCACGCCCGTCGGAAAGACCACGTAGAAATTCGCCTGCAACCGCCGCCAGTCCACGCGGCGCAGATTGGCCACCCGCGTTTTCATCGGGATGCCCTGGATGTCGAACACGATTTCGTCGCCGAGACCGACGGCGAGTTCCTTGGCGATGCCTTGTTCGAGCGAGATGGGAATCACCTCGTTTGTCGCGGAAGACGTTTTGATCCATTCGCCCGAGATCAATTCCTCCGTGCTGGCGAGATGGTCGCGATACGTGGAGCGATACTCGCGACGGAAGGCCCAGCGGTCGCTCTTTTGCCGCCCCTTGATCAACTCGGACGCGGCCACGCCTTTCACGGATTTGATCCGCATGGTCACGACGGGTGACGAGTCGAGCACGGGAAGATTTTGATTCGTCAGCACGGCGGCGACGCCGTCGCGCTGGTCGGCCTGCACGTCGAAGAGCAGCGCGTTCGGGCGGTCCCCGCTGGCGTCGGGCTGCAACTGCCGCACGAGCGAATACTGCACGAGGTACAGCGTGAGAATGAGAAACGTGCCGAGACCGAGCGAGACCATGAGCAGCAACGTGCGGTTGTTCGGACGATGCAAACTCGCCAGTCCCTGCCGCCACACGAACGGCCACGACGCGCGCGTCACGCGCCGCACACTCCAGACCACGGCGCGCGCCACGCCGAGCAGGAGCAGCAGTGCGCCGCCCAGGCCCGCCGCGAGACCGACACCCATTTTCCATTCCTTCGATTGCGAAATGGCGAAGCCCACCACACCCGCTGCGATGGCGAGATAAACAAACCACAGCCACGGATCACGGCGTGATGGCGGCTCCAAGTCGCGGCGAAAAACCGCGAGTGGCGAAACGTTCCGCACCTGGAGCAGCGGCAGCAGCGCGAATAACATGCAGATGACGAAGCCCAGTCCCGCCGCGCGAGCCACCGCCAGCCAGTCGAGCGCGAACTTCACTTCAATGGGAATCAAGTCCTTGAACGCCAGCGGCAAAAACTGTTGCAGCAGAATGCCGAGTGCCGCGCCCGCCACCACGCCCGCGAGTCCGAGCGCCGCGCCTTGCAGCAGATAAATCGTGAACGCCTGGCTCGCGGTCGTGCCAAAGCAACGGAGGATGGCGACGGAATCCAGCCGCTGCCGCACATGCACTTGAATCGCGCTGGCGATGCCGATGGCCCCGAGCAGCAGCGCGATGAAGCCCACGAGATTCAGGAAGCGATACAGGTTCGTCATCGCGTCGCCGAGGTCGCCCTTGCGTTCCTCCACGGTGTCGAGGCGCACGCCGAGCGGTTCCCCTTTCTCGCCGTAGTCGCGCAACTGTTTCAGCGCGGTTTGCAACGCGGCTTCGCTCGGGAAACGGATGAAGCGCCGGTAGCGCGCGAGGCTGGATTCACCGAGCAACTTCGTCTCGGGAAGTTTCTCCATGCGCAGGAACACGCGCGGCGCGAGGCTGGCAAACATCTCGTTGTCGCCCGGCACTTTCAGCAGCGCGCCCACGATGGGCACCGTCAGTTCTCCAATCTTCACCGTGTCGTCGACTTGCGCGCCGAACTGATGCAGCAACGTCGCCTCGACCAGCGCGCCCTCGCCGCGTTTGTATCTCGCCCACGCGTCGGCGGGCTGCGTCTCGACAGAACCGTAGTAGGGAAAATCTCCGCGCAGACCGACGATCTGTCCGAGGCGCGTGCCTTGAGTTTTGGGAAACAACACCATCGAGGAGAACAGCGTCTGCTCGGACTGCGCGTCGCCGAGGCCGTCGAGCGCGGCGCGCTGGCGTTCGTTGAAATCATCGCGCGACTGCACCATCAGGTCCGCGCCGAGCAGCGCCTTGGTTTGCTGCTCGACGGCTTGCTCGAGATTTTTTCCGAACGAGCCAATCGCCACCATCGCCGCGATGCCGAGCACGATGGACATGGAGAACAGCAGCAGCTTGCGGCGGCTGCGCCGGCTGTCGCGCCAAGCCATGAGGAGGAGCCAGATCATGCGATGTCGGGGCGGAGCGCGGACCGCCGAGTCCGCGCGATCCAGGACTGTTTAGCGCGACCCGAATGGAAAATAATTATGAACACGCGGACTCGGCGGTCCGCGCTCCGCGCCTGAAATGCCTCGCCCATGCTCATCGCTCCACCGCCGCCGTGTCCTCGACCACGCGTCCGCCGCGCAGACGCAAAATGCGATCCGTCCGTCGCGCCAGTTCCAAGTCATGCGTCACCAGCACCAGCGCGGTGTCGAGTTCCGCGTTCAATTCGAAGATCAAATCCACGACGCGCGCGGCGGTCTCGGCGTCGAGATTGCCCGTGGGTTCGTCGGCGAAAAGAATCTGCGGGCGATTGATGAACGCGCGCGCCAGCCCCACGCGCTGCTGCTCGCCGCCGCTGAGTTGCGAGGGGTAATGCTCCAGGCGGTCGCCGAGGCCCACGCGCGCAAGTAGTTGCTTCGCCTCCTTGCCGACGCCGCGTTCGCCGCGCAGTTCGGCGGGGATCATCACGTTCTCCAGCGCGGTGAGATTGGGGAGCAGTTGAAAATTCTGGAAGACGAACCCGGTGTGCTGATTGCGGAGCAGCGCGCGCTGGTTCTCATTCAGCTCGTTCAGCGACACGCCATTGATCAGCACCGCGCCGCCCGTGGGCGAATCCAGTCCCGCGCACAATCCGAGCAGCGTCGTCTTGCCGCTGCCCGAGGGGCCGACGATGGCGCACGTCGCGCGCCGGGCGAGTTGAAAGCTCACGCTGTCCAGCACCGTGAGACTGCGCCCGCCGCTGGTGTAAGTGCGGGTGAGATTCCGCGCCTCCAGGATCGCGTCCGCGCCGTTTTCGTTTGTCGTTGTCACGCGGCCCTTCTGTCAGGGGCGCGCGAATTTCTCGCAAGTGATTTTTGCGGATCGGGACGAAGGAAGCGCCCAGCCACGCGACCGCTCACAGCGACGGCGCTTTCGTCGTGCATGGTTAAGTTAAATTCTGGAGGGCGTCCGACGTTTCCGACTCAAATTTCACCGACACTTTCATCCCGAGATAGTCGGCGCTTGATCCGAAGAAACGGCCGGAGATGGGCATGACGCCACGAGGATGATTGCTCACGCCGATGGCGATGTGCTTGGCGCTGGTTTGTTCGCCGAGCGTGGGATCGAAGCCCGTCCAGCCGTGACCGGGCAGATACACTTCCGCCCACGCGTGCGTGGAGGCGCGTCCAGCCAGCGACGCGGCGCAGTCAAGATAGCCGCTGCTGAAACGCGCTGCGATGCCCAGCGCGCGGCACGCTTCCATGAGCAAGGTCGCCAGGTCGCGGCAGGAGCCGGTGCCCTTGGCGAGCGTTTCGAGCGGGCGCTGGACGCCTTTCTCCTCGCGCAGTTGATAACCGATCTGCCGGTGCACGGTTTCATTCAACGTCGCGACCATCGCCTCGGCATCTGTGGCGGCGGTGGAACGGAGCGCGTTCCAGGCCCACGCGGCGACGGGATCGCGTTCCTCCGGATAAATGGAAACGAGGTAAGCGCCCGCGACGGTGATTTCCAGTTCGTCATACACCGGCGGATAGCTGACCGCGCCGCGGCCGCGCTCGGCGAGTCTCGGCCTCGCCCCGAGTCGAATGTCCACCTGGCTGATTATTTTCAGCTCCGCGCCTTCCCCGAGAAATTCCACCGTGGCCACGGAATTACCGAAGACGTCCCGGCTCCATTCGAGCGCGAACGTCGGCTCGATCTGGAGCGTCATGCGCTCGACCTGCAGGTCGTGCCCTTCGCGCGGACGCAGGACCAGCCGATGCGTCCCGAAGCGCATGGGGCGCGTGTAAAGATAACGCGTGTCGTGGATGATGCGCAGGTGAGACATGGCGGGCGAGCGGCTACGGCGCGTCGAGACAAACGCCCTTGCGCGCCAGTTGCGCCGGCGTCAGCGGCGTGAAGCCCGGTTCGTCCGGCTCGCAGGTCACCGTCACCGCCGTCGCATTCGCCGGACCAAAGATGGTGGCCACCGCCGCATCCGCCGCATCGCGGCCCTGGGCAATGCGGACCAGGCCGTTCAACGGCGCGAGCTTCGTTGGATCAAAAATCAGCCAGACGCCGCCGATGCACGCCTCGAAGCAGGCATGAAAATCCGGCGGTTGAAGCTGATGCGCGTAGCCTGCGAAGTAGCGCGCGGGAATGTTCAGCGCGCGGCAGAGCGCGATGCCGAGATGCGCGAAATCCCGGCACACGCCCGCGCGCTCCGTCACGGTGTCGTAGGCCGAGGTCTGCCAGTTCGTGCTCCCGCTCAGGTATTCCACGTTCTTGTAAATCCAATGAGTGATGGCCGTGACCTTCTCGAAGGGATGGACAGGCTTGCCGAATTTGCTGAAGGCCAGGCGACCGAGTTTGTCCGACTGGCAGTAGCGGCTGGGATAAAGAAAAGGGATGACCTTGCGGTCGAGCCGGCCGACGTGCTGGGCCGCCAGCTTCTCCATTGGAATCAACCGCACTTGCGTCGTCACCGAGGCGCGATAGGTGAGCTTCAGTTCTGATACCGTGCCCGTTTCAATGCGCACGAAACGGTTCTGGCCCGACCCGGCCACAAATTCTTCGCACCGCACGGGCGGTTCCACGGTGAAGGACTCGCGCTCGATCTTCTGCGCGCCGTTCCGCAACGCGTGGATGTTAACCATCAGCGTGGCGGGGCCGGCCATGACGTAACTCACCTGGCTGAAAACTTTGAACCTCATCGGCGCGAGCCTACGGGGCGGGAGATCCTTTGGCAAAAGGTGCGATGCAAAGAAGCGTAACGCCGCGCTCCCATGACTGGCACTGGCCGACGCCACCATTTTGAACGAAGCTCGCGGGATGAATGGTTCGCATGAAAAGTTCCGCGCCCTTTTTTTGCCGGCGCTGGCTTGCTGGCTGACGATGGGTGTTTTGGTTTTTGGTGCTGAAACCGTGCCGCAGACGATCGTGGTGTTGGGCGACAGCATCGCGGCGGGTTACGGCGTGGAGGCGGGGGAATCTTTCCCGGATGTTTTGCAGAAGCGGCTCGCGGAGAAAAAACTGCCGTGGGAAATCGTGAACGCCGGCGTGAGCGGCGACACCACGGCGGGCGGCGTGCGCCGGATGCCGTGGCTGCTCAAGCGGCGCATGGATGTGCTCGTCATCGAACTCGGCGGCAACGACGGCCTGCGCGGACTCGCGCCGAAGGAGACGCGGGCGAACTTGGAGAAGATCATCGCCCTCGCGCGCGAGAAATATCCCGACGTGAAGATCATTCTCGCCGGGATGCAGATGCCGTCGAGCATGGGCGCGGATTACACGAAGAAATTCAGCGCGCTCTTCGCGGACGTGGCGAAGGAGAAGCAGACGGAACTGATTCCCTTCGTGCTGGCAGGCGTGGGCGGCAAGGCGGAACTCAACCAGCCCGACCGCATTCATCCGAACCCCGAAGGCCATAAGATCGTGGCGCAGAATGTGTGGGCGGTGCTGGAGCCGGTGCTGACGGGAGCCAAGCCGTAAGAGCCTATCTGAAAAAGGGTGGAACGGGCTACCAGCCCGTTCCGCTGGGCAACCTGCCCAGCGGAAGAGAAGTGGGATTCCTTGGCTGAAGTCATACCGGTCTTATCCGCTGTTGCCCTCACTCTTCCGCCGGGCTGGTAGCCCGGCGGCACAGGCCGGTGGCCTGTGCTACCCTCGCTGAATTTTCAGACCCGCCCTAAGACGGCGTCGGCACCGGTTCGCTCAAACCACAAATTCCAGCTCTGGCGCGCGGGGCGTCAGCCCGCGCTCGTGGGCGCGGCGCAGGAAGCGGCGGATGGATTCGCGGCCCTTCTCACCGTAGTCCAGCGTCCAGTGGTTCACGTACATGCCCACGAACTGGTCCGCGAGTTCGTGGCCCATGTCGCGCGCGTATTGCAGCGCGTGCTGCACGGCCTCGGCGCGGTGATCGAGGCTGAACTGGATGCTGGCGGTCAGCGTGTCCGAGATTTTTTTTCGCACGTCGGGGGCGAAGCGTTTGTGAATCACGTTGCCGCCGAGCGGGAGCGGCAGCCCGTCATTCTCCTCTCCCCACCACACGCCGAGATCGCAGCACATCACGAGTCCCTCGTTCTGATACGTGAGTTGCCCTTCGTGAATGATGAGCCCCACGTCCGCGCGCCCGTCGCGCACGGCGGCGAAGATTTGGTCGAACGGCACCACGATGAAGTCGAACTCCTTCCCCGGTTTGCCGAGCCACAGTTGCAACGCGAGAAAGGCGCTCGTCATGGTGCCGGGCACGGCGATTTTCTTCCGCAGGATTTCCTCACGCGAAAACTTCTGCTTCGCCACGAGCATCGGGCCGTAGCCGTCGCCCATGCTCGCGCCGCTGGGGAGCAGCGCGTATTGATCGCAGACGTGCGCGTAGGCGTGAATGCTGATCGCGGAGATGTCGAGTTCGCCGCGCGTGGCGCGTTCGTTGAGCGTCTGGATGTCCTGCAGGATGTGCTCGAAGCGGAAGCCGTGCGTGGGAATCAAATCCTTGGCGAGCGCGTAAAACATGAAGGCGTCGTCCGGGTCCGGCGAATGTCCGAGCGTGAGCGTGCGTTGTTCCATTCCGCGCAGGGTAAAAGCAGAGAGCGGAAAGCAGAAAGCAGAAATCTGCCGGACGAATGGGCGCGATGTTCGTGGGGCAGCCGTCCCGGCTGCCGCGAGTCCACTGGCCCTCCGGGCTGGTGTTCCTTCAGCCGAGACGGCCAAAGGACTGATGACAGCCGGGACGGCTGCCCCACTACATTTTTTCATTTCCGCCCTGCGCGTTTCCGCCTTTGCTCACGGGATGGTTTCACGAGTGAAGTCCGAAGCGTTGTTCGCCGAGGCGTTGAAGTACATCCCCGGCGGCGTGAATTCGCCGGTGCGCGCCTTTCGCGCCGTGGGCGGGACACCGTTCTTCGTGAACCGCGCGGCGGGCGCGCATGTGTTCGATGTGGATGGCAACGACTACGTGGATTACGTCGGCAGCTGGGGGCCGGCCATTCTCGGTCACGCGCATCCGAAAATTATTCGCGCCGTGCAGGCGGCGGCCGAGCAGGGGACGAGCTTCGGCATTCCCAATCCGCTCGAAGTCACGATGGCGAAACTCGTCTGCGCCGCCGTGCCTAGCGTGCAGAAGGTGCGGATGTGCAGCTCCGGCACCGAGGCGTGCATGAGCGCCATCCGCCTCGCGCGCGGCTTCACGAAGCGCGACAAGATCCTCAAGTTCGACGGCTGTTATCACGGGCACGTGGATTCGTTGCTGGTGAAGGCTGGCTCGGGCGCGCTCACCTTCGGGCATCCCGACAGTCTCGGTGTGCCGGCCAGTTTCACGCAGCACACGATTGTTGCGCCGTTCAATGACGAGGCGTCGGTGCGCGCGGTGTTTGAGGCGAATCGCGGAGCCATCGCCGGCATCATCGTGGAGCCGGTGCCTGGGAACGCGGGGTTGTATCTACCCAAGCCGGGTTACTTGGAATTCTTGAGCCGTATCACCAGGGAACACGGCGCGCTGCTGATCTTCGACGAAGTGATGACGGGCTTCCGTCTCGCGCCCGGCGGGGCGCAGGAACGATTCGGCATCACGCCCGACTTGTCGTGCTTCGGCAAAATTATCGGCGGCGGTCTGCCGGTCGGTGCGTTCGGCGGGCGCGCGGACATCATGGACTGCCTCGCGCCGCTCGGTGGCGTGTATCAAGCCGGCACGTTGAGCGGCAATCCGCTGGCCATGGCGGCAGGCCTCGCGGCCTTGGAAGAACTGACGGCGACTCACGCGCACGCCAAGCTCGAAGAAATCGGCGCACAACTCGAAGCCGGAATGCGCGCCGCCGCCAAGTCGGCGAACGTGCCCGTCATCTTCAACCGCTGCGGCTCCATGTTCTGCAGCTACTTCACGGATCAGCCGGTTCACAATCTGGCCGACGCCATGCACGCCGACCGCGCGCGCTTTGCGAAGTTCTTTCACGGGATGCTGGATGCGGGCGTGTATCTCGCGCCGTCGCAATTCGAGGCCGGCTTTTTCTCCACGGCGCACACCGTGGCAGACATCGAGCACACGGTGCAGGCGGCGGCGCGAGTGATGAAAGGGTTGTGAGTCTTTGAGCGGGTGTGGCTCGCTCAAGGATTCGCGATTCGTCTGTCTTCTCTAAAACGAAACGGCTTCTTCCCCGTGAGGTCCGCGCTCGTGAAGCTGGGGCACCAGTGTTTCTCGACGTGCCCGATCACGAGGTCGGTGCCGGTGAAATGATCCACGCCGGGCGGGCGCTCGGGATTGTACATCGTGTCCGTCAGGTCACGCATCAGCGCCACGTTCTGGCCGAGATAAACCTGTTGCCGGATGGCAAAGGGCCGGCCCAGCACGCACATGTTCAAATGCACGCCCGCGAGAATCACGTTCGTGATGCCGCGCGCCGCGAGCAGATTCCACGTCTCCTGCCCGTCGTCCGTGATGGCGTCGTCCGCCGCGATTTCAATGGTGGCGATCTGCCGTTTCCACGCTTCGCGAATTTCACACTTTGTTCCGACGCATGAGCAGCCCATGTCCGAGTCATCAATCGGGAGAACGGCTTCGTGCTTCGGATCCGTCCAGCACCACGCCGTGCCCCAGCGTTGCGCGGTGGCGAGCGGCACCGGCGTCTTCGTGAACGGCGCGGCCTGCGCGCGCTTCCGCTGCGGCGTGTCTTTGTAGAACGCAGTCACCGAACTGGGCGCATGAATGATGAACACACCGCGCGCCCGCGCCTGCTTCACCACGTCATTGAACGGCCCGGCCATCTCGGTCACGCGCCGCGCCGCCGACTTGCACCAATGATCATCCCACATGTCGCAGATGATGAGCGCGGTCTTCTTCGGCTCCCATGCCACCGGTTTGTCGCTCGCGCCCGTAGCAGTGCGCGAGCGCAGGGTGAGTTTCAGAACGTCATCGGCGGCGGAGGCAATCGTGGTCATGGCCAGGCAGAGCATGAGAATTCGGGCGAACATGCGGCGAGAATAGCGAGCGCGGCGCGTTTGGGAAGCGTGCCGTTCCAAGGTGGGGCGAGACTCCGTCAAGCCCACATTTCGAGCGCAGCGAGGCGAACGAAGTGAGCGTCTCCTGGCAGCGCGAGCATCTGAGATGCTCGCTGCCCGCACCGCCTGCGGCGGTAGGACCGGCTCGACAGAGTCTCGCCCCACCAAAGGCGAGGGTGCTGCCTGCATGTGCGTTTGGGACATCGGTTCGTGGATTTGCATCAGGTGGAAAATGCCACGGAGTTGGGTCGAGCCACGTCCAACGTTGCTGAACCAGATGAAAACGAATCACTGGATGCGTGCATGCTGGGCCAGAATGCCAGACGCTGCTGATCAACGCGGTGCGTTGCACGGCGGCGAAATGACTCCCATGAATGAAAGCAGACAAACTCGGCGTGGCCTCCAGACCTCGTGCCTGATCGGATTGTTCGGCGTCGTGCTCGGCATGGGTGGCGTGATGGCCTGCGGTCAGAACGCCGTCCCGTCTCCGCCGTCGGGGCCGCCGCTCAGTTCCGCGCTCCGCGCCCATGTCGATTTCGCCATGCGCAATGATGGGGATCGGTTGCGAGGCCGGGCGGTCTTCGCGAGTGAGCAGGCGGCGTGCGCGAAATGTCATTCGCTGGACGGAACGTCCTTGCGATCCATTGCCGCCAGAACACCGGCGGCCAATTCATCGATGCCGGTTTGATTCAACTGATTCGTCCCAGCTCATTATCCAATACCCTCATTTCACCATGAACACACCTTGCCAACTTTTCCATTCCACTGCCGTTCACGCGGCTGTTTTTGTTTGCGCCACGTTTTCCCTCGTCGGACGCGTCGCTGCCGCCGAAGCCGTTCCTGTCCACTGGATCCGTCAGGCTTTCCCGCTGCCGGAAACGATCTGGAGCGTCGAGGCGTTGGACGCCAATGGCGACGGTCGCCTGGACCTCCTCGCGATGGGGCCGACGAAGGTGTTTGCGTTGACGGCGCCCGACTGGAAGCAGCATCTGCTCTTCGACGCCAAGGAACCTCAGATGCTCTACTGCGTGGCGCTGGATGCGGACCGCGATGGCGATCTCGATCTCGCCGTCGGTCGTTACCGCGCACCTTGGATCGAGTATCGCCAGGCGCGCGAGGCCGGGAAAACGGTGCCGGAACCGACCGGTCCCGACTTCAGCATCGCGTGGCTCGAGAACACCCGGCGCGTGGGCGAGTCCTGGCCGCTGCAGGTGATTGATCGCGAGTTGAACGGCATTCACGGTCTCTGGACGGGCGACGTGGATGGCGATGGAGCGAAGGACCTCTTGGCGGACAGCATCACGGGACCGCTCTTTCCCAAAAGTCTCGCGTGGTTCCGCACGCCGCCGCGCGGGGAGAAAACTTTGCCGCGCCACATCATCACCGCGGGCGGCGCCGATGGGCGGCCGCATTACCTGGACTTCGCCGACATGAATGGCGACGGCCGCGGCGATTTGCTGGTGGGCGATTCCGGTGGAGGAACGTTCACCTGGTGGGAACAGGGCGCGGGCCAGGATCGGCCCTGGACCAAGCACACCATCGCGAAGGAAAATGGCGCGACCAACATTAAGTACGCGGACGTGAATCAAGACGGCGTGCCCGATGTGGTGGCGAGCTGCGGTCATGGCCGGGGCGTCTTCTGGTTCGAGGGTCCCGCGTGGAAGAAGCACGTCATCGACGCGGACCTGCGCGATCCGCACGCGCTGGCCGTGGGCGACTTCGACGGCGATGGGAAGATGGATGTGGCCACCGCCTCCTTCGGCGCGAAGCTCGTTCGCTGGTATCACAACGCCGGCAAGGGATCGTTCACCACGCACGCCATCGACACTGCGAACCAGCAGGAGGCCTACGACTTGAAAGCTGTCGATCTCGACGGTGATGGTCGGCTGGACCTGATCCTGGCCGGGCGTGAAACCCGGAACGCCGTCTGGTATCGAAACCGCAAACCGGAATAGACCGTTTTATGAAACGACGACAGTTCATCACGCAGTTCACGACCCTGGCCGCCGGAGCGCTCGCCGCTGCGCCGTGGCGCAGTCTGGCCCAGGCGCAAGCGGCTGGAGCAGTCCGTTCGGGCAGCGCCATCGTCATCGATCCGAAACCGCTCTTCGACATCTCGCCGCATCTCTACATGCAGTTCATGGAACCGCTCGGCGTCACGGATTCCTCGGTCGAGGCGGCGTGGGATTACAATCGCGACGACTGGCGGAAGGACTTCATTGACGCGACGCGCGATCTCGCGCCCGGCATGATGCGCTTCGGCGGCTTGCTCAGTCGCTACTACAAATGGCGCGAGGGCGTCGGGCCGGCGGCGAAGCGTCCGCCGTATCGCAATTACGTCTGGGGCGGCTGGGAGACGCATCGCGTGGGCACCCACGAGTTCGTGGACTACTGCCGCCGCGTGAACACCGAGCCGATGTATTGCGTGAACTTTCTCGGCGACGGAGAGAAGCGTTACCAGACCACGCCTCAAGGCAATCGCACGGGCGACGCGCGTGAAGCCGCCGACTGGGTGAGCTACGCGAACGATCCGGATCACGCGGAGCGCAAGCGCAATGGTGCGGCGGAGCCGTTCAATTTGAAGTTCTGGCAACTCGGCAACGAGACCAGCTACGGCAACGCGGTTTTCAAAAAGGACGAGGCCATCGCTGCGACCATCGAGTTCGCGAAGGCGATGCACGAGCGCGACCGCTCGTTGAAACTGATCGGCTGGGGCGACAACGGCTGGGCGGGCGACCTCGTGGACCGTGCGGGCGAGCATCTCGACATGGTGGCCGTTCACATGATGGGGCAGCAGCCGATGCGCAAGGACACCGTGCTGCGCGGTAATCTTTATCAGGCCCAGCCCGAACGCGCGTGGGAGGAGTTGATGGAACTCATCAAACCGCGTATCGAGGACAAGCTGCTCGCGCTCGAAGACTCGTTGGCGAAGCGCGGCTCGAAACATCCCATCGCGATCACCGAGGGGCATCTCAGCTTGCAGCCGCACAATTCGAACCCGTTGCTCACAGAATGGCTGACTGGCGTTTACCACGCGCGCGTGATGAACCTCTATCAACGCCACGGAGCGACGGTGAAGATTTCCACCGCCGCCGATTTCCAGGGCAACCGCTGGACAACGAACGCCATGATTCATCAAGTGCCGGGCGGCGTGAGCTATTTGCTGCCGGCGGGTGCGATCATGCGCCTGTTCAACCGCCACAACGGCACGCAGGGAGTGGCCGTGAAATCCGCGCCCGCGAACCTCGACATCTGCGCGAGCCGCGCGGGTGACAAAGTGTTTTTGCACGTCGCGAACATGAATTACTCCGGCGCGACGGACGCGGCGTTCGCCGTGGATGGCTTCGTCATCACCGGCGGGCGCGTGCTGGAAATTTCTCCCGAGAACCCGCGCCAGGAAATCACCCACATCAATCCCGACGTCTTCAAGCCACGCGAGCACGCGCTGCCCGCCGGTGACGTGTTGAAGTGGAAATTCCCCGCGCGCTCGGTGAGCGTGGTGGAACTGGACGGCCGCGCGGCCTGAGTGGATTCTCCCCCGATGATTCAGCCCACTAAGTCCGCGCCCTTTCACGAACGGCTCGCGGTGTGCAGTTGGTCGTTGCAGCCCGGCTCGCCGGAGGAACTCGTCGCGAAATTGAAAGTCATCGGCGT
>JAYVQC010000190.1:0-5114 GCA_043757045.1 Akkermansia sp.
GCTTCCGCCGCCGGCTGGATTTACCTCGCCATGACCCGCCTCATGCTCCGCCGACTCGCATGAACATTGGTTCATTTTGATTTTTCAGACCGGCTCTTACACCGCGTCGCTGACCGTGACGGACACGAACGGGAACTGGAGCACAGGCCGCGTGGACGTGGCGGTGAACGCGGATTACAACTCGTGGGCGCAGAACAAATTCACGGCTTCGGAGTTGAGTAACACGAACCTTTCCAGCCAGGCAGCGGACCCGGACAGCGATGGCATTTCCAATCTGCTGGAATTTTTAATGGGTCTGGAACCGAAAACGTTTAACGGCCGCAGCAATGGAATTCCGCACACGACCATCTCGGGCGGTTTGGTCGAATACACCTTCCCGCGATTCAAATTCACACATCTTTACGGATGGCTCACCGGCGACATCACGGACAACATTACGAAGTGGAGTTCGAACCCGCCCCAACCCGGGCTTCTTTCCCTTGAAACCATTTCCACCCTCGACAACGGCCTCACCGAAACCGTGACGCAGCGCAGTTCGACGCCCCTTACAAATTCGCCCAATCAGTTTCTGCGGCTACAAATTTTCAGCGCGCCCTGAACGGCGCATCACGGCTCGGACCATTCAGTGCGAGGCGTGGCGTTCATCCATCGGGCGGATGAACGCTAAATCGTAGTCGTGGTGATTTTGCTGTTTGGAATCACGACGCCGCCGCCGCCGCAATTATTTCTTCCGGCCACGCCCCGCGTTCCGCAACACTCCGCGCGCAGCGTTGAAAATTCTCATTCTCAAACCAAGCTCGTTGGGCGATGTCATCCAGGCTTTGCCCGTCCTGCGCCTGCTCAAGCAGCATTACCGCGATGCGGAGATTTTCTGGTGGGTGGAGAAGAGCAACGCGCCGTTGCTCGAAGGTGATCCGGATCTGGCGGGCCTGTTTCTTTTCGAGCGCCAGCGCTGGGCCAACCCGCTGCACTGGGGGGAAATGGCCGCAGCCGTGCACGCGTTACGCCGTCATCGTTTCGATCTGGTGCTTGATCTTCAGGCCCTCGCGCGCAGTGCTGCGGTGGGCTGGCTGGCGAACCGAAACTATTTCGTCGGCCTGCATGACCCGCGCGAACTCGCGCACGGCTGGTATGACCTGAGCGTGCCCCGACCTTCCCCGCAGACGCACGCCGTGGACTGGTATCTCGAAACGCTGCGCGCGCTGCGCGTTCCGGTGCATCAAAATTTTGAGTGGCTGCCCAGGCGTGAGGCGATTGCGAATGACGTCGCCGCGCTGTGGCCCTTGAAGGAACGGACAAACATCGCACTGCTGCCGGGCGCTCGTTGGGATAACAAACGCTGGCCCGCCGCCCACTTCCGCGAATTCGTCGCGCGACTGAATGCCACGCGCCGCGACGTGCGCTTCATCATTCTCGGCGGAAAATTAGACGGCGAACTCGCGGCAGAAATCACGACCGCCGCGCCCGGTGCCACGCTCGATCTCACCGGACGCACCACGCTCCCGCAGATGATCGAGGTGCTGCGTCAATGCCGCGTCGCGGTCACGAACGACACCGGCCCGATGCACGTCGCCGCTGCTTTGCGCAAGCCGGTGGTCGGCTTGTTCGGCCCCACGAATCCCGCGCGCACCGGCCCCTACGGTCAGAGCGAGCACTCGTTGCAACGCCGCGACCTGCCGTGCGTCCCGTGCATGAAAGCGTCGTGTTCGTATCACGAACCGCTGGCGTGCCTGCGGGGAATTTCTCCGGCGCAGGTTGCGAACGAAGTGGCGGCGCTGTTGTGAGTCGGGGAGAAAGTTCAAAATCAAAAACTCAATCAGGCTCTGAACGTGCGCTTGAGGTGAGCGTATCTTGCAAGTAGCACCCTCCGAAAGCGGCGCTGAAGCGACCGCACTCCAAACGCTGGCGCGCAGCACCAGACGCCTTGTGACTCGCGGAGCGTTTGGATTGCGGCGCTTCAGCGCCGCTTTCTCCCCGCTCCAACACCTGCGAGAACAGCCGTTACTTTCAAGAACCACCAGCTTGAGGTTTGGAATTTGTTTGGGATTTGGAGCTTGGACTGTGGAGTTTCCAGCTTCGCTGGCTACTTCTCCGTCTTCGCCACGCGCGGCGTCGCCTTCTTCTGATATGGCGAATGCAGGTTGAAGTAGATGCCGCACAGCGGGCGGTCGTGCTCGGTCTGGCTGAGGATGATGGTGACGTGCTTGTCGAGCGCGATGCCGTGGCGCAGGTTCGGCCCGCGGTTCTCGTAGGCCTTGATGGCCTTCTCCATCAGCGACGCCAGAGACTGCTCGCAATCGTCCGGCACCTTGTCGAGACAGACGATGAACTTCTCGTAGGCTTTGAGCGCCTCGCGAATTTCCGGTCTGAATGTCTCCGCCGTCACGCGCGCAGCTTAGGAGTGGGCGGGAGCAAGATGAAAGTTGAAAGTGCGGAGCGCGGGCTTTCCAGCCCGCAGCAAGCCTCGAAGTTCGGGCAGTTCAATCCGCGGCCACACCGCTCGTCGTCACACGTTGCTGCGGGCTGGAAAGCCCGCGCTCCGGTGCCGTTCACGGCCCGTCGTCGAAGACCGCTGGCTTCGGCAGCTTGGGCCGCGTCCCAAACAGCGCGGTGCCGACGCGCACGATGGTCGCGCCTTCCTCGATGGCGATTTCGAAATCACCGCTCATGCCCATGCTCAGATGCGCGAGCGGCGCGCCGCGCCGCTGCTCGCACGACTCCTTCAACTCGCACATGGCGCGAAACACGGTCCGCACCTTTTCCGGTTCCGGCGTCCATGGCGCGATGGTCATCAGGCCGTGAATCTCCAGGCGCGGCAGCGCGTTCAGGGCGTCCAGTTGTTCGAGCAGCGCGTCGCGTTTGAAGCCAAATTTCGTCGCCTCGCCGGAGTTCACTTCCAGCAGCACGGGCATTCGTTTGCCGAGCTTGTCCGCCCACTTGTTCAGCTCCTGCGCCAGCGCGAGGCTGTCCACGCTTTGAATCATCTCGAAGAGCTGCACCGCGTCGCGGCACTTGTTCGATTGTAGATGGCCGATCATCTGCCAGCGCACACGGCTAGTGCAGAGCGGGATTTTCGCCTTCGCATCCTGGACCTTGCTCTCGCCGAAATAAATTTGCCCGAGCTGTGCCGCCTCATTGATGTATTCCGGCGGCATCCCCTTGCTCACCGCCAGCAACGTGACGGTCTCCCGCGCGCGTCCGGCCCGCGCGCACGCGGTGACGATGCGTTCCTCGATCGCTGCAAAATTTTCCGCCAGGCCCATGCGGGGAATGTAGAAACGTGCCGGGCGAATACAAGGGGGTGAAAGTTTTGAACCGCTAATGGACGCTGATAAACGCTAAACAAACCGGGAGCCGACTTTTCATTTTCCCCCTTCAGCGTTTATTAGCGTCCATTAGCGGTTCCAAAAACTTCTCGTCTGTCAGCGTTTTCAAAAAGGCGACGAGCGCGCGCTGATCCTCCGCACTCAGATGTAGTCCGCCGTCGGGATGCTTGGCCAGGTTCGGATCAAGGGTCGCGCTGCGCTGCACACCGCTGCTGTAGTGCGTCACGACTTCCTCCAGCGTGGTGAAACGCCCGTCGTGCATGTAGGGCGCGGTGAGCGCGATGTTGCGCAGCGAAGGCGTAGAGAATTTTCCCTCGTCAGAAATTTTGCCGGTGATTTTCGCGCGCCCCCGGTCGGTGAAGGTTGCGTCGAGTCCGTTGTTGGCGAAGGTCTGGCTTTGGAAGAGCGCGCCGCCGTGGCAGTGGAAGCAATCCGCGCCGTACTGATCGCGGCGAGGATCGTATTCGGTCATGAACAGCTCGAAGCCGCGCTTCTCCGTATCGGTCAGTTGCGTCTCGCCACGGAAGGCGCGGTCAAACTTTGAGTCAAAGGATGTCAGCGTCAGCACAAAGGTCTCCAGGGCGAGGCCAATTTTCTCGGGCGTGATTTCCGGCAAGCCGAAGGCGGCGGTGAATCGGGTTGGATAACCTGGAGCTGTTGCGGAACTGGCCCGGCCTGATGGATTCATGTCGCGCTTCCCCTCACCCCGGCCCTCTCCCTCGGGGAGAGGGAGAAAGTCAGCCCGCCTCGGAAGTTCAGCACGCGTCTCCTTGTCAGGAGACTGAATGCCGTTCTCCCTCTCCGCTGGGGAGAGGGCCGGGGTGAGGGGAAGCGCACGACGCGCCGGCGCGCTCAACTTCGCCACCACGTTGGTCAGCGACTCGTCCATCTCCGTGTGATCCTGAATCGGCATAAGCGCCTGCGCCCGCAGACTCGGCGCGCGACCATCCCAGAAAAACGAGTTGCGCCAGGCGAGATTGAAAAGCGGCATGGCGTTGCGCGTGCCGAGTTGCTGGCGCACGCCCACGCTGTAGCGGCGCGGGTCGGTGAAGGCCGCGCGCTGATTGTGGCACGAGGCACACGAGACGGTGTTGTCGCGTGAGAGCTTTGGTTCGTGGAAAAGTTTTTCGCCCAATGCCACCCGCTCCTCGATGAGCGGATTGTCGCGGGGCAGGTCGGGCATGGGAAAGACCGCGCTCATGGTGAAGCGGTAGGGCGTGAATTTCTCGGGCAGGTAGAGCGGTTTGGCAAAGGCGGGCGCTCTGTCTTTCGCGTCCATCCGGCCCACGCGCCGCATGCGAAAGGCTCCCGGCAGATTTGCCTTCAACGCCGCCGCGATGGGATCGCCTTCGCGCGAGTGCGTGGAGGAACCGTCCTTTGCGAACGAGATCGGGCGCGGCGCGTTGAGCAGCGGGGCGAGATCGAAGTCGAGTTCGAGCCGCGTGTCGCGCGTGAGATCGAACGCGGCGGCGAGATTGATGCGCGTGCGGTTGGTGTCGTTGGCGAAGTGGAAGGAGAAGCCGTCAAGTTTTGTAGCGGCGTCTCGTAAGAGCGCCGCTGAATTGTTCTGAAGGGCGGCGCTCTGACGAGACGCCGCTACAGGAGACCACCTGCCTTCCAGCGCCAGCAAAATGTAGCCGCCCTGCCAGTTCCAGTGCAGGCCGTTCAGGTTTGGATTGAGCGGATGGTCGGCTGGCAAGCCCCCAATCTTTGATCCAGTTGCTATGAGAGTTTGGGTTCATGGTTGTTTGGTTTCCGCGCTGGCGTGCGCAGGGAGGGGCGGAGCCC
>JAYVQC010000191.1:0-5081 GCA_043757045.1 Akkermansia sp.
GGAAGGGTGGGAGCGTGGATTGGCAATGGGCGCTGCAAAACTTTCCTGCATCCTCCTCCGTTCCGCGCGGCTGGTAGCCGCGCGGCACAGGCAGGTTGCTTGTGCTACCCCGGGGGCTACGGTGCCCCGACTTCGGAGTAGCAATCGGAGCCCGCCCGCGCGGAAAACCGTGGGCGCATGGTAAATTGCCGGCGCGCAGCCTTTCCAACGCCCTCCGAAGCCCGGAACCCGAGCCGCGTTCCGCTCTACCCGAGGCGGGCGTGTTCCTGGTTCAATTTCGGAGTTTGGGTTCAACGTTGTGGAAATTTGTTTTCGCGGCCCGCATAGTCCGGCCCGTGATTGATACGGAAGAGAAATTGTCCGCCCTTTTGCCCGCGCTGCGGGCCACGCCGTGGATTGCCCTCGATACCGAGGCGGACAGTTTGCATGCCTATCCCGAGAAGCTCTGCCTGCTGCAAATCAGCAGCGAAGGCGTGGAAGCGCTGGTCGATCCGCTCGCGCCCGTGCCGCTCGCGCCGTTGCTGCAAATCCTCGGCGACCACGCCCTCATCATGCACGGGTCGGACTATGATTTACGGCTTTTCCGCAAGACGTTTGATTTCAAGCCCAAGGCCATCTTCGACACCATGCTCGCCGCGCGGTTGCTCGGTCTGCGGGAATTCGGCCTCGGCAATCTGGTGGCCAAGTATCTGGACGTGAAGCTGGAAAAAGGCCCGCAGAAGGCCGACTGGGCCAGGCGTCCCCTGACCCCGCGCATGGAGGAATACGCCCACAACGACACGCGCTTCCTCAAGGCGCTCTCGGATTTCTTGCGGCAGGAACTCGAGGCCAAGGGCCGGCTCGCCTGGCACGAGGAATCCTGCCGCCGGCTCATCGAGGAATGTTCCGTGGTCAAGCCGCCCGACCCCGAGGCCTGGCGCGTGAAAGGCAGCTTCCATCTCGGCCCGAACGCGCTCGCCGTGCTCCGCGAACTCTGGCACTGGCGCGAGAAAGAGGCCGTGGCTGCGAACCGTCCGCCCTATTTCATCCTCCAGCCCGAGACCATGATCACCATGTCCATTGATGCCGCCGAAGGCCGGACGGTGGATCATCTGATTCCGAAACGCTTCTCCCCGCGCCGCGCCGCCACCTTGCTCAAGGCGGCGCAACGCGGCGTCCACACGACCGACAAGCCGGAGCTCCTCCGCACCCCGCACTACCGCCAGTCCGGCGAGGAAAAGCGCCGCTATCACGACCTGGAAATTAAACGCAACCGCCGCGCGACCGATCTGGGGATTGACCCGACCATCATCGCCAGCCGCGCCGACCTGGTGCAACTGGCCCGCACCCGTCACAACGAAGAACCGCCGCACGCCGAGCTGATGGCGTGGCAGCGGGAGTTGTTGAAGTAACCGGAGTTGCGGACAGCCTTGTCCGCAGTTTGGTCACCCCAAATTGAGGCCCGCTATGGCGGAGGTCAGTGACGGCGGACATGGCTGTCCGCCGCTTCGATGCTTGGGGCGACAGGCCCTTCGGATGCACCCTGCCCGCCCACCGATCACTGATTGACCAGCTTGGTGCGGTAATAGCACTTCGTACCGACCGGGTCTTGATGCACGAACTCGGCGAGGCCGGACTCGCCCGCGACGACGTAGGCGGCGGTCTTCCACTCCACCAGATCGGTGGAGGTCTCAATCGCGTAGGTCGTCCCCGCCCGGCCCGTGAGCATCAGGCCCCAACCGTTGGCCGTGCGGGTCAGGTGACGGAGCGTGAGCGGGAGATTGACGGACGCCTTGACTGGTGCGGCGGCCTGGCCGGGCAGGTGCAGCGCGAATTCCGGCATGACCCGCAAGGAATCGGGAGGCTGAATGCCGCCTCCCAACGTCACGTTGAAGGTTGTTGAAACGCCGCGCCGTCCGGCGGCGGACGTGTCGAACGTCGCGCCGAAGGCCGTGTCCCACACTCGCACTTGCAACGACACGGACTGGCCCGCCGAAGTGCCGGGGATGGAACGCGTGCCGCCGCTGAAGCGGCCGGGAATGATGAACGGAGCCACGCCCCCGATCTGGACAAAATTTCCACTGTTCGTTTCGTGGAAAAGTCCGGCGACCAAGGAGCCGCCGGCCGCCACGAGATTGCTGCCACCCACCTCATAAACGCGGTTCGTGCTGATATTGGCAAAAATCACCGTGCCGCCGGCGGTCACCGTCACGTTCAGGGTGGTGCCGGCGTTGGTCACGGAGCCGGCGCTGTTGCTGACGATGACGCGATAGAGGCCGGACTGCGCGGGCTGCACGTTGCTGAACACGAGGCTCGCGCCCGTGGCCCCGGCGATTTGCGCGCCGTTAAAAAGCCATTGGTAACTGAGCGGCGCGGTGCCGGTCGCGGCCACGGTCAGCGCCACGGTGCTGCCCGCGCTGGGCGACAAAAATGTGGGCGGCTGTGAAACCAGAACCGGCGGGAAGATCGAAGGCTCGTTGGTGATGACCACCGCCGCTTCCGTCGTCGCGGTGAGGAGGGCGGAAATTTTCAAACCCGCGCCCCAGCCGTCACCGTCCGCGCCACGCCCGAGGGCGAAATCCACGGTGTCGCCCGCGGCCAGTGCCACGACATTTGAGAACGAAGTGCCGGTGGTGGCGGGCAATGCCTGGCCGAAAATTTCCACGCCGTTCACGACGACGTGAAAGTCCGTGTCGCCGGAGTAACTGCCGGTGTAGAGCGAATTCACCACCGTCACGAGCCGGTAGTTGGCATTGCTCGGCGCGGTGAAGCGCAGCGCACCGAAGTTCTCTGGTTGGCCGTTCGCGCCGGGATGGAACCACATCGTGCCGGGCGGCAGCACGCCCTGCCCGCCGCCGATGATGGCCGTGGTGGGACTGGTGTTGCAGTAGAGCGCCGGGAGGCCGATGGAGCTGTTCGCCGCCCAGCCCGACACGGCCACGCCGTTGTCGCTCGACGCGCCGAAATGGATCGGGTGCAGCGTAAAGCCGGCGTCCAGGTTTCCTTTCCAGCCGTAGCTCCACACGCCCGAGGGATTCACGGCGGCGAGGAAATCGCGGGCGGCGTCGAAGTCGCCATGCACCACGGACGGCGGCACGTTGGTGACGGGCGGCTGATTGGTGATGACCACGCCGGAGTCGGTGGTGGGCGTAATGAGCGCAACAATTTTCAAGCCCGCGCCGTAGCCGTTGCCATCTGCGCCGCGTCCGAGCGCGAGATCAATCGTGTCGCCAGCGTGCAGGGAAATCGTGTTGGTCCAGCCCGTGCCTTGGGTGGCAGGCAGCGGCTGGCCGAACACTTCGAGGCCGTTCACCACGACGTGGTAATCCGTGTCGCCGGACAAGTAGCCGTTGTAGAGCGAGTCGGCGCGCGTCTCGACGCGGTAGTTCGAGTTGCTGGGCGCGGTGAAACGAACCGCACCGAAATTTTCCGGCCGGCCATTCGCGCCGGGGTGCATCCAGAAAGTTCCCGGCGGCAGAATGCCCTGCCCGCCGCCGATGATGGCCATGCTGCCGCTGGTGTTGCAGTAGTGCGCGGGCAAACCGTGGGTGTTGTTCGCGGCCCAGCCGGAGACCGGCACGCCATTGTCGCTCGTGGCGGTGAAGTGGATGGGGTCGGTGGTGAACGAGCCGCCGAGCGCGCCCTTCCAGCCGTAGGCCCACGCGCCTGCAGGATTCACGGTGGCCGAGAAATCCCGCGCGAGGTTGAAGTCCGCAGCGGGCGGATTGGTCCCGGGCGGCACGCCGTTGGTGCCGGTGTTGCGCAGCACGGAGAACGCGGCCTGCGTGAGATTCGGCGTGGCCAGATCAACCAGCCCGTCGCCATCCACATCCGCCGTGGTGATGACGCGCGGCCCGCTGCCGGTCAAATAGACCACGCGCGCCAGCAACGAGGTCGTGGTGAAACTGCCGCCGGCTGACACGTTGCGGAAAACGGAAATGGTGTGCGAACCCGCGTCCGCCACGGCGACGTCGGGTTTGCCGTCCCCGTCGAGGTCGGTGATCGCCGCCGCGTAGGGATAGCTGCCGGTGTTGAACGACACACGGGCGACCAGTGAACTGGCCGTGATTTCTCCCGGCGTGGCGGTGTTGCGCAGCACGGAGAGGGTGTTGTCGCTCGCGTTGGCGGTAAGGACATCGAGTTTTCCATCCCCGTCCAAGTCCGCCAACGCGAGGCTCGCCCCGGAGCCGGTGGCGAAATCCACCGGAGCCGCGAAAGAACCCGTCGCCAGCGCGCCGCCGGCGTGGATGTTCCGATAGACTGACAGCACCGACGAGGCCGCGTAGGTCACGAGCAAATCGGCCTGGCCATCGCCATCAATGTCCCCCGCTTCAATGGTGGGTGCGGCAGAACTGGGCGTGAGGTCCACCCGCGCAGCGAAACTCAATGTGCCGGGCGTGCTGCTGTTCTGGAACAGGGAGAGTTTGCCGGAACTGTAAGTGGCCGAGGCGAGGTCGGGTTTACCATCCCCATCCAAATCCGCAATCGTCACCCAGCGCGGATCGCTGGTGGTGCTCAAGTCGAGTTTCGGCGCGAAGGAGTTGCTGTTGATCACCCCGCTCGTGGCCGTGTTGCGCAGCAGGGAGAGGGAGTTCCCACTTTGATTCACGCACACGATGTCCAGCTTGCCATCGCCATCCAAATCCACGAGCCGCACCAGCACCGGCGTGCCGCCGACGGCGAAATTCACCCGCGCCGCGAAAGACGAGGCCTTCACCACGCCGATCGTGCCGGTGTTGCGATACACTGAGACGCTGCCGCTGGAATAATTCGCCGCCACCGCGTCCGGCTTGCCGTCGCCATCCAGGTCGCCGAAGGCCAGGCCGACCTGACCGCTCGGGGCGGCGAATTCAACGTGCGGAGAGAAAGAGGCGGAATCAAAAGCCGCAAGTTGCGCCACGCCCGCGCTGAGGAAGAAACCAATCCCGGCGTAAAAGTTTTTCATAAGATGCGATGTCGGCGATGTCCCGGTTGCGCGACATCGTGGAGGATGCCAAGGAGGGCCTGTTTGGCGAGGATAAAATCAGAGGGGCAACTGCATCCGGGGGCATGGCTGGTGTCTTTGGGGCGTGGGGAAAAGCGGCGCTAAAGCGACCGCACTC
>JAYVQC010000192.1:0-5039 GCA_043757045.1 Akkermansia sp.
CAAAGGTGGTCTGGTGCGTCATGCCGCGCAGTGTGGAACCCCCGCGTGCCACCGTCGGTCAGAAAACCCAAGGCGCAGGATTAAATCAGCGTTTCCTTAAGTCCACTCGGACACGCCCATGAAAGGCCGCATCATGTATATCGAGCGCAAATCGGGCGCGTTGACTGGCAATACCCGCATCGAGCGCGTCACCTTCAACAAGACAGGACAGGCCATTTTCTACCGAGAGCAAGTGTGTCGTCGGATTGTTGGCGGCGGTTTCCAAACCAACTACCGAGATGAAGCCACCGCGAGGATTACTGGATTTCCGGCCCGAAGCGGATAGGTGGAGATCGCAAGTCCATCCGTCTTCCCGATTCCGGCGCGGCGCGGTGAGGACACCGCGCCCTACCACGCCGGAACAATCGCGCGCTCGGTGCGGCATCCTGGGCGGCATCTCACAAATGCAGGTGCGGCCACAGGTCCGCCGGGGCCATCTTCAAATTGATGATGAACTTTCCGAAATCGCCGAAGCGCGCGCTCACTTCGTCGAAGCGCATTTCATAGACGATCTCCTTGAGCGCATCCACCTGGTGGGCCATGAGCGTCACGCCCCATTCCCAATCGTCGAGTCCCGTCGAGCCGGTGATGAGCTGCGAGATGCGTCCGCCGTACTTGCGCCCGATGCGCGCATGGCCGCCCATCATTTTTTTCCGTGCGTCGAGGTCGAGCGAATACCAGTTGTCGCCGCCGCTGCGGCGCTTGGACATGGGGTAGAAGGCCATGACTTCCCAGTCGGGCAGCTCGGGCTGGAGGCGATACAGTTCGTAGTCGGCCTTGCGCTTGGCGAGTTCGGCCCAACGTTTTTCGTAGGCTTCGCTGCCCGGCTCCAGCTTCTCGGCGACGAGCGCGGCGCGGTTGTCGTCGTCGGTGGCCATGTATTCGACCAGTTCGGTGACGCTGAAGTAGGAGTATTCGCGCATGAGCGTGCCGGCGGGAAAACAGTTTTCCAAATCACGATGCATCTGGGCGAGTGCGCCGAGTTCCGCCGCATAAAGAATGAAGGCCATGTCGCCCTTTGCGCCAATGGTGGCGTAGCTGCGGAGCTTGGGATACGAGGGTGCGTTGTTCTTCGCCGCGAGCGCCTCGACGCACTTCAACGCCTGCGCGGATTCCTCCGGCTCAAGTTGCGACCAGCAGTAGCGGTCAATGGAGTAGAAGAGATGCAGCACATGGATGCCGCGGTCGAGTTTCACAGTGGGGATGGTCATGGTTTGGAAAAATTATGAGTGAGTCAGTAATCAGCTTTCGTGCAGCGCCTGGTCAAGGAACTGCGCGAGGTGCTGGAGAATGGCGGTGTCGGTGACGACGAGATTCGCTCCGGCGGCGGCGGCGGACGGATGCGCCGACTCGTCCGCGCTGAAGGCGATGATGGGAATGTGCGCGGTGTCCTGGTTGCGCCGCAGCGCCGAGAGCTGCTCCGTGACCGAGGTGCGTGTCGAACTAAGATCGATAAGGGCAAGGAGCGGCTTGTGTTCCTCGGCGGACATGACGAGCGCGGTCGGGTCGTTCACCGTCTGCACGCGCCAGCCCGTGTCCGCGAGCTGGTTCGCGAGTTGCGAGCCGGGCAGCAGCTTCTCGTAGCAGAGCAGGGCGAGCGGTTTCGTCATGTCGGCGCGAGTGTGGGTCAAGGGTGCGGGCATGGCAAAATTTTTTCCCGCCCGGTGAACGTCCAGCCATCGCCTGCTGGCCACTGCTCATGCGCCGAGGGTGCTGTCCAAGGCCCCGCCTTACATGGCGTAGTGCTGGAAGAACTTCCTCACTTCAAGTTCTTCGGATTCAACGGCTGCAAATCTTTTGGCACGAACAGCCCGTTCTTGCGGATGACTTCGCCATCGAACTTCACCTCGCCTCCGCCCCACTCGGGCCGTTGGATGAGCACCATGTCCCAATGCACCGCCGAGCGGTTGCCGTTGTCCGCTACTTCGTAAGCCTGGCCCGGCGTGAAGTGCAGCGACCCGGCAATCTTCTCGTCGAACAGGATGTCGCACATCGGACTCAGGATGTACGGATTGAACCCCAGCGAGAACTCGCCGATGTAACGCGCGCCCGGGTCGGTATCGAGGATCTCGTTCAGGCGCTTGGTGTTGTTGGACGTGGCCTCCACGATTTTGCCGTCCTTGAAGGCGAGGCGCACGTTCTCAAACTTGGTGCCGGAGTAAATCGTGGGCGTGTTGAACTGGATGTGGCCCTGCACAGAATCCTTCACGGGACAGGAGAAGACTTCGCCATCGGGAATGTTCCGCAAGCCCTCGCACATGACGGCGTTGATGCCCTTGATGCTGAAGCGCAAGTCGGTGCCGGGCGCGGTGATGTGGACATCGCCGGCTTTTTTCATGCGCTTCTCCAGTGGCAACATCACGCGCGCCATCTTCGCGTAATCCATCGTGCAGACATCGAAGTAGAGATTCTCGAAAGCCTCGGTGCTCATGCTCGCCGCCTGCGCCATGCTGGGCGTCGGCCAGCGCAGGACGCACCAGCGGGTCTTGTTCACGCGGTAATTTTGCACGGGGCGAATGGTCTTCGAGTAGAGGGCCATCTTCTCGCTCGGGATGTCGGCGTTTTCGCTGGCGTTGGCCGCGCCGCGGATGGCGAGGTAGGCCTGCACTTTTTTCATGCGCGCGAGTTCGATGCGGCTGACGAGCGCGGCGTGTTTGTCGTTCGTGTCACGAATGATCTCGCGGGTCACGCGGCTGTGGCGCACTTCGATGATGGGAATCGCGCCGACCTTTCGCGTGGCGCGCATCAGCTCGACGGCGAATTCATCTGGCACATCAATGACCTCGATGAGGATGCGGTCGCCGCGTTTGAGACGGCAGGAGTATTCGATGAGGAGCTTCGCAAGTTTTGTCAGGCGCGGATCAGTCATGGCGGGAGTTCAAGGAATCGGAGCGGAAGTTGGAAGCGGAAAGTGCGGGAGGGGAGCGCGGGCCTGCCAGCTCTCAGCCATGTTCCACGTCAGGAAATCTTCATTCCAGACCAGCGTGTCGGTTCGTCGAGAATTGCTGCGGGCTGGAAAGTCCGCGCGCCGGCGATTTAGTAAATCGCCTTGCCGATGATCTGCGCGCGCGGCACGGGACCAAGCTTGGACATGGCGCGGTTGTCGCCCATGACGTAGTAGTCGTTCGCGCCGAGCTGCATGGGGGCGAGTTTCCAGAGCAACGGCTTCACGGGATACGTTTCCTTCAGCGGACGTCCGTTGACCAGCACCGTGTCGCGCTCAAACGCGATGCGCTCACCCGGCAACCCGATGATGCGCTTGATGTAAAACTCATTCCCGACATGCAGGCCCACGACATCGCCACGCTGCGGGCTGGTGGAAAAATACGCGAGACGGTTGATGACGGTGGGTTGGCCGTCGTCGTAGTTCGGGGCCATGCTCTCGCCATTCACCCGCACCGGCCAGAGGAACCAGTGCGTGACCGCGTAAAACGCCGCGCAAATGGCCAGGGCCACGCAGAGTATTTTGCGAGGCGAGCGGCGCGTCGGCAGCGTGGGGGAACTGGCCGTGGTGGTGACGGGGTGGTCGGGCTGAACTTGCACGAGTGTCCCGAATGAATGCGCCTGCGTCACGGCTGACTTTGCTTCCAAAACCATGCTTTAGTTTCGGCATGCGCGGGGAATTTCTTCAATGGGTCGCCACCCGCCCGTCGCTATTCCAGAATCCGCCGCGCGGATTCGTGCACTTTCTCCACCAGTTCCTTCGGAGCGACGGCTTTCGCATGACCGCCCCAGCTCAAGACCCACCGCTGCACTTCATCGAGGCTCGACAGCTTCATTTGCAACTCCGCACCGCCGTCTTTCAGCTCGCGCAACTCCTGCGACGGATGCCATTTCTTCTCGCGGATGTAGCCCGCGCCGAACGCGTCGAAGCGGATGACGACGTTGAATTCTCCCTGACCGCTCACGACGCCGAAGCTGTCGTGCAGGCGCTTCTCCAGCGAGAACTTCGCGGGGCGCGGAAAGGTTTTCCCCGTCGTCGTCACGTCGCTCATGCGCGCGGGGACGAAGGTGCGGATGTCCTTCCGCGCATGATCGAAGGCGAAGAGGAACCACTCGCTGTTGATGTTCGCCAGATGATACGGGTCCACGACGCGTGCCTCCGCCTTCGCCTGGCCGGGCTTGCGGTAATGGAACTGGATTTGTTTCCGCGTCGCCGTGGCCTTCGCCAGCGCGTCGAAAATCTCCAGGTTTAAGATTGGCTCTGCGCTCGTGCGGAAGGAAATCGTCTGGTCCCACTCCGCGATGTTGAACGACACGGTGTCGGGCAACTGGTCGGCGAGTTTCTTCAATGCGCTCACGAGAGGCTTCTCGAAGTTCGTGCCGCGATATTGTTCCAGCGCCTTTTCCGCGATGAGCAGCGCGACCAGTTCGCCCTCGGTGATTTGCAGGGCCGGGAAGCCGCTCACCGGTTCGGTGTAGTGATAGCCATAGCGGCGCGCGTCGTATTCCACCGGCAGGTTCATGCGGTCGCGCATGAACTCGATGTCGCGCCAGATGGACTTCACGCTCACCTCCATTTCGCGCGCGAGCTTGGTCGCGTTCGGATAACTGCCCGAGGCGATCTCGTGGTGAATGCGCATCATGCGCTCCAGCGGCGGACGGGACTTGGGGTGAAGGACGCTCATTTCGTGGGAGGAATTGCCACAGAGAACGCAGAGAGCACAGAGAAAAACTTTTCGGTCTTTGCGTTCTCTGTGTTCTTTGTGGCGAATCCGGGAGCGAGACGGTCAATGCCAAGCGCGCTGTGACAAAGACTGAAAGTTTGGAAAAAATCAGAACAGCAAACTGTTCAAACCAGCACGAATTGGAGCAGGAAATAACAGAGCAGCAATCCGATAACTACTGCACGGCGTGCCGGTTCCTGCCTCCGGACTGAAACCACACCAAGGACGGCGCTCCCAACTGCAAATGCCCAACCTGCATACACCGCTAGGGAGACGCTGAATAAAGCGTGGTTTTCAAATGGCGGTGACTGGCCGTTGGAAAAGGTCGCTCGG
>JAYVQC010000193.1:0-19409 GCA_043757045.1 Akkermansia sp.
GAGCGCGGACCGCCGAGTCCGCGTTTTTCCCCCGGTTGAAATCTTTGGAACACGCGGACTCGGCGATCCGCGCTCCGTTGCCCCGAAAAATTTCTCGCCCGCCGCGCTGGGCGTGCCGCACATTGCGCCCTCGCGAAATTCGCGGACATGAAAGCAAAGATCATCATCACTCCAAAGAAGGCCGTCGTGGACCCGCAGGGCAAGACCGTGCAAGGCGCGCTCGAACACATGGGTTACCAAGGCGTCGGCGCCGTGCATGTGGGCAAGTATCTCGAAATCGAACTGACCGGCACGGACAAGGAAGCCGCGCGCCAACAGATTGATGACGCGTGCCACAAGATTCTGAGCAACCCGGTGATTGAAGATTACCGCTTCGAGATCGAATGAACTTCGCCGTCCTGCAATTCCCCGCTTCCAATTGCGATCAAGACGCCGTCCATGTCCTGCGCGATGTCCTCGGCCACACCGCGCGCTACGCGTGGCACAAGGACACCTCGCTCGGCGACGCTGACGCGGTGATCGTGCCCGGCGGTTTCAGCTATGGCGATTATCTCCGCACCGGGGCTATCGCGCGGTTCAGCCCCATCATGCAGGCGGTGCAGAACTTCGCGGCGCAAGGCGGGCCGGTACTCGGCATCTGCAACGGATTTCAAATTTTGACCGAGGCGGGATTGCTGCCGGGCGCGCTGGTGCGGAACCGTTCGCTCCAGTTCCGCTGTGAACAGATTTTCCTCAAGACCATCAACCACGGCACGCCCTTCACGCAGAACATTCCGCAGGACAAAATTCTGCGCGTGCCGATTGCCCACGGCGAAGGCTGCTACTTTGCCGACGAGGAAACGCTGGCTAAGCTGAACGCGAACGGCCAGGTGCTCTGGCGCTACGTGGACGCGAGCGGTCAGGCGACAGAAGCCGCCAATCCCAATGGCTCGCTGGAGAACATCGCGGGCGTGTGCAACGCGCAGCGCAACGTGGCCGGCCTGATGCCGCATCCCGAGCGCGCCAGCGAGAGCCTGCTCGGCAGCGCGGATGGCCTGTTGATTTTCGAGGGTCTCGTGAAATGGATGGGTGCCCGCAAGGCCGCGTAGCGGCGTCTCGGCAGAGCGCCGCCATTCCAACTGAAGAGATCACCGGCGCTCTGCCGCGTCGCCGCTACGAGACGGAGATTCCCCTTGCGCCCACTTCGCTCGCGCACAGACTCGCCGCGTGAGCATTGAGGAAATCACCGCCGAGATTCGCGCCTTCCGCGACGCGCGCGAGTGGAAACAATTTCACGGCCCGCGCGAGATGGCCGTGGGCATCACCGTCGAGGCCGCTGAACTGCTCGAACACTTCAACTGGAAGACGCCCGCGCAGTGCGACGAAATCATTGCTGCCAAGCGCACCGAGATTGCCGAGGAAATGGCGGACGTGGCCATTCTGTTGTTCGAGATGGCGGACAACTCCGGTGTGAATTTACCTGAAGCCATCCGCGCCAAGTTGGCGAAGAACGCCGTGAATTATCCGGTGAGCAAAGCTCGCGGCTCGAACACGAAATACACAGAACTTTGACATGTCAGAAGAAACTCCAGTCCCGACACCGCCGCCCGTTCACAAACGCCGTGTGCGCTACAGCGGCAAGAATCCGCGCAAGTTCAGCGAGCGTTACAAGGAGTTGAACCCCGAACGCTACGGCGCGGACGTGGAGAAGATTCTCGCATCGGGGAAGACACCCGCCGGGATGCACCGCTCGATCATGGTCACGGAGATTCTCGAAATGCTGGGCCCGAAGCCCGGCGAGATCGCGGTTGATGCCACGTTGGGCTACGGCGGTCATGCGCGGGAAATTCTCCAGCGCATCATTCCCGGCGGACGCTTGCTGGGACTGGACGTTGATCCGTTGGAACTGCCGCGCACCGAGGAACGGTTGCGCGCGGCGGGTTTTGGGCCGGAGTGTTTCACCGCGCACCGCAGCAACTTCGCCGGTCTGCCGCAGGTGCTGATGAAGGAAAATGTCGGCGGCGCGGACATGATTCTCGCCGACCTCGGTTTGTCCTCAATGCAGCTCGACGATCCAGCGCGCGGCTTCACCTACAAGGAAGCGGGCCCGCTCGACATGCGGATGAATCCCACGCGCGGCGAATCAGCGGCGCAACTTCTCGCCCGTCTCGCGGAAGACAAGCTGGCGCGGTTGCTCGAAGAAAATTCGGACGAACCGCACGCCGTCGTCCTGGCCCGCGCGCTGAAGAAGCAGCCCGCCGCCACGACCGGGGAATTGACCCGGCTCATTCGTGAGACGCTCCGAACCGCCTATACCATTCTGCCGCCGGGCGAGATTGAAACGTCCATCCGTCGCGTCTTCCAGGCGCTGCGCATCGCGGTGAACGACGAGTTCTCCGCGCTCGACACGTTTCTGCGGAATCTGCCGGCGTGCCTGAAACCCGGCGGGCGCGTGGCGGTGCTGACGTTTCATTCCGGCGAAGACCGGCGCGTGAAGAAGGCATTTCAAGCCGGTGAACGCGACGGCGTCTATTCCGCCGTGGCGGATGAAGTCACGCGTGCGTCTTCCGAGGAATTGTCCGCTAACCCGCGCGCGTCATCGGCGAAGTTGCGTTGGGCGGTGCGGAGTTAATTTTCTGGGAGCACATCTTGGTGGTCTCACGGTTTGAAAGCGGCGCTAAAGCGACCGCACTCCAAACGCTCCGCGAGTCACAAGGCATTGGATGCTTCGCGTCAGCGTTTGGAGTGCGGTCGCTTTAGCGTCGCTTTTCCCCGGACGGAACCGACGGCATCAGGAATTCCCAGCGCCTTCCTTCGACCAGTCCTGCTGCGTGCGCCGCAAGTACTCGGTGCGCTCGAAGCCGTGGCGTTCGTAGAGCGTGTGAGCGTCGCGCGTGCGCAGGCATTGCGTCACGGTTTGCAGTTCGGGATGAGCCAGCATTGTTTCCACCATCCATTTGCCGAGGCCGTGGCCGCGATGTTCCTCGGCAATGATCACGTCGCAGAAATAGGTGAAGGTGGAAAAGTCCGTGACCGCACGCGCGAAACCGACCTGCACGCCGCGATGAAACAATCCGAAGCAGACGGAGTGCTCGACACATTTCGCGACCAACTCCGGCGCGCGGCCCGCCGCCCAGTAGGTCGTGTCGAGCAACGCTTTCACGACGATGAGATCGAGGCGTGATTTGTCGTCGCTGAGTTCGTAGCCGTCGCGCTGCCAGTGCATGGCGGGGAGTTACAGGAAAATTTGGATGACGGCCAGCGCGGGCTGGAGCGCGACGGGCGCATTCTGCCGATACCGCCATTGGAGCGCGGGCGCCCCGCCCGCCGGACGGCGCGAAAGATCTTCCCTCGCCCTCACGCCTAGTTGGCGGAGTGGCGTCTGGTTCCATGCGGGCGGGCGAGACGCCCGCGCTCCTTCGCACCCATGATGACGTGACTTTCAAGATACGCCCCTGGCATGCCATTCACCCGCTCGACTCTGATACAGAACTTGGTGCCGCGCGTGTCGTGCTGTATGCAACGGGCATGACGGTCATTGAAGAAAACATTCTCGCCGCGCTGCTGGAACTGGAGCGCGCGGTCGAGTCCATGCCGCGCGCGAATCCGAAACCGAATCTGCTGCCGCTGTTCGCGCGGCTGGATGAATTGACCGGCTCGCTGCCGAGGGACACTGACCCGCTGCTGCTGCATTACCTGCACAAGAAGAGTTACCAGAAGGCGCGCTTGTTTCTCCAAGGACAGGACGCGGAGAACCAGCAGGGCAACTGCCGGCATGTGGATACTGAGGGGCGCGCGTGGGAGCCGCCGGCGCGTGCCGTCGGCGTCCCGCCGACTCCGGGTGGGGGCGAGACGCCCCCGGCACGGTGATGTTGGACGACACCATCGCCGCCATTGCCACGCCGCTCGGCGAGGGCGCGCTTGCGGTCATCCGCCTTTCGGGCCAGGAAGCGTTCGCCATCGCGGACAAGGTGTTCGTGCCGCGCGGAAAGTCATCGCAGAAAATTTCCGACGCACCCACGCACACGATCCAGTACGGGCACATTCTCGCGCCGCAAGATAGTGGGACTGGCGCCCTCGCCAGTCTTAGTGACGCAGGCGCCCCCGCCTGCAGTCCTGCAAGCGGGGGCGCTTGCGAGACTGCTGACAGGCGGGGGCGCCTGTCCCACTACCCAGGGACGCGCCGGGTGATCGATGAAGTGCTCGTGGCGGTGATGCGTGCGCCGCGCACCTTCACGCGCGAGGACTGCGTGGAAATCACCTGCCACGGTGGGGTGCTGGCGGCGAAGTCCGTTCTGGATTCCGTCCTGACCAGCGGCGCACGACTGGCCGAGCCGGGAGAATTCACGCGCCGTGCTTTCCTGAATGGCCGCATCGATCTCGCGCAGGCCGAAGCGGTCGCGGACTTGATCGCCGCGCGCACGGAACTCGCCCTCTCGGCCGCCAACGAGCAGCTCGCCGGAAAACTTTCCCAGCGCATCAACGAAGTGCGCGACCAGATGATGCTCACGCTCGCGCACCTTGAGGCGCACATTGATTTCCCTGACGAGGACATCGCGCCGGACACGCAGGCGCAACTGCTGGGCCGGCTTCAGCGCGCGGTGGATTTCATGGACGAACTGCTGCGCACGGCGAACGAGGGACAGGTGCTGCGACGCGGTGTGCGGGCCGCGATCATCGGGCGGCCCAATGCGGGCAAGTCGAGCCTGCTCAATCAACTGCTCGGCCATGACCGCGCCATCGTCTCGGCGATTCCCGGCACGACGCGCGACACGATTGAGGAGACGGCGAACGTGCGCGGCATACCGGTGGTGTTCATCGACACGGCGGGCTTGCGTGAAGGCACGGATGAAATTGAAATCGAAGGCATCAAACGCAGCCGCACGAGCCTCGAACGCGCCGAGTTAATCCTGCATGTGCTCGACAACTCGGAGCCGTTCACGGAGGCCGACGCGAATTATCTCCGCGAGTTTGCCGGGAAGAAGCGCATCGTGGTGTGCAACAAATCCGACCGGCCCGCGCGATTAGAATTGTGCTCGCTCGATGCGCCTGTTGTCGCCGTGAGTTGCGCCACCGGCCAAGGGATTGAAACGCTTAAAGACGCCATCAAGTCCCTAGTCTGGTCCGGCGAAATTCGCGCGGACATGTTGCAAGTGATGATCAACTCGCGGCACCAAGACGCGCTCCGCCGCGCGCGTGAAGCCACGACGAACACTATCGCCGCCTTCGCAGCCGGGCACGGCTTGGAGATCGCCGCGATGGAACTCCGCCTCGCCGTGAACGCCATCGGCGAAGTCGTGGGCAAGACCACGACGGAAGATTTGCTCGACTCGATCTTCAGCCAGTTCTGCATCGGGAAGTAGGAGCGGGCCGGAAAGTAATCAGTGAGACAGTTGTCAGTAAAACAGCGCAGATGCTCGGCATCGGCCTACTGATTACTGTTTTACTGATTACTTGCAGTTGAACACGCGGACTCGGCGGTCCGCGCTCCGATGGGCCGCAAGATTTATTGCAACCCCCGCTGCCCTTCCCCATCGTTTCGCCCATGCAAGAACAGGCCCAGACCGATCAACTCGACGAGCTTCTCTCCTGCCGGCTGAATTTCGGTCGCCGCAAGTCGGAGCCTTGCACCATCGTCATCTTCGGCGCGAGCGGCGACCTCACCGTGCGCAAGCTGGTGCCCGCGCTTTATCATCTGCTCGCGGGCAAGCAACTGCCCACGCCCTGCCGCATCATTGGCTTCGCGCGGCGCGAGAAATCCAACGAGGCGTTTCGCACCGAGATGAAGGAGGGACTCGAGAAATTTTCCCGCAGCAAGCAAGTGGACCCGGCGGTGTGGACGGAATTCGCGGCCAACCTGTTTTATTGCCAGGGTGAGTTTGGGGACGCCGATGCTTACAAGAAATTGAAGACGATGATTGACGGCTTCGAGCACGATGGGCTGCGTAAGAATCAATTGTTCTACCTGTCCACTTCACCGAGCCAGTTCGCCGAGGTCGTCGAGCATCTGCACGCGGCGGACCTGTTGCTCAAGGATCGTCCGGCGGGCGGCGGCTGGCAGCGCATCGTGGTGGAGAAACCCTTCGGCCACGATCTCTCCTCGGCGCGCGAACTGAACAACGACCTGACCAAGCACGCGCACGAACGGCAGATTTTTCGCATCGATCATTACCTCGGCAAGGAGACGGTGCAGAACATTCTCGTGTTCCGCTTCGCCAATTCGATCTTTGAGCAACTCTGGAATCGGCAGTGCGTTGATAACATCCAAATCACCGTCAGCGAGAAACTCGGCGTGGGCGGGCGCGGCGGCTATTACGAGGAAGCGGGCGCGCTCCGCGACATGATGCAGAACCATCTGCTCCAAGTCCTCGCGCTCTCCGCGATGGAGCCGCCGACCTCACTCGAAGCCGAAGCCATCCGCGACGAGAAGGTGAAGCTGCTCCGCTCGATCCGCCCGCTACATCCGAACCAGGTGATGAGCAACGTGGTGCGCGGCCAGTACACCGAGGGTTCCATTGATGGCAAACCCGTGCCCGCCTATCGCTTCGAGAACAAGGTGAAGCCTGGTTCAAACGTCGAGACCTACGTCGCCGCGCGCTTCTACATTGATAACTGGCGCTGGGCGGACGTGCCGTTCTACCTGCGCACGGGTAAATACCTTCCGCAGAGCGCGAGCGAAATCCGCGTGCAGTTCAAGCCCGGCCCGAGCGTGCTCTTCGCCGCGCGCGAAGGCGCGAAGCTCGACGCGAATTCCATGACGCTGCGCCTCCAGCCGAACGAGGGCATCACGCTCCGCATCAACGGCAAGGTGCCCGGCGTCAGCACGCAGTTGCGCCCGGTGCGGATGCACTTCAGCTACGACACGGAGTTCGGCGCCTACACGCCGGAGGCTTACGAGCGGCTGCTGCTCGAAGCCATCGAAGGCGACGCCACGCTCTTCATCCGCCGCGACGAAGTGGAGACCGCATGGAGCATCGTGGATCCGATCCGCGCGGGCTGGGGTGAGGAGTCATTGACCGAGCGCGAATTTTACGCAGCGGGCAGTTGGGGTCCGGTCGCCGCCGAGCAAATGCTCTCCGTGCGCGGCCATAGCTGGAGAAATCCGCAGGCCGAAGTGGGTGGGAAGTCCGGGCACTGATTTTTTAACCACGGATTTCACGGATGACACGGATGAAAACAATTCCTTTCCCAATCCGTGTCATCCGTGAAATCCGTGGTTAATTATTTTCGCTCCGCCTCCTCAAAAATATTCCCTAGCCGCTGCGGACGGCGCGAAGGCCGGAGCAGCGCGCGGCGATCCCAATCCCAGTGGAGACTCTCGAACTGCCAGAGCCACAGGCTGCCGTCGCGGGCGAGGCTGAAGATGCCGGCCCAGGCGGCGGTCACGGCGACCCAGTCCGAGTGCGAACCGATCTGTGTGGCGAGGGCGGTGTCCGGGCGAAGGGCGGGGTCTTCGGGAAATTCCCAACTCCACAAGGTGCCGTCGGCTTTCAACGTCACGGCGATGTCATAGTTATGGCCGGCCAGCGCGAGCCAGTTGGTTTCCGACCCGATCCGCGCATCACCTTTTTGCAGGCCCCACCTTTGCTTTCCGTAACGGTCGGGGGCAGAGCGCCAACTGCCCACGGCGCGAAAGGTTCCATCCGGCAGCACCGCGACCCGCGCCGAGCCTCGCTTCCACGCAGCCTCCATTGTGGACGATTCCATGAGATTCAAATCCGGCTCGCGGCACAATGTCACTGCGGCATTCAACACCAGCGTGTTCGTGTCCACGTTCGAATACTTGGGCCACACCCACAGTCCTCCGTCGCGCTGATGAAAAAGAATGCGCCCGCCCTGCATCGAAAGTTCCGCCCAATCCGAGTTCGTGCCGAGTCGCTGCGGCGTGAAGGCGCGCAGGCCGGGATGCAGCCGGTTCGTGGACCAGCGGTTGGTGCCGAGTTGCCACAGCGTGCCGTCGGCTTTCAGCAGGAGAGCCATCTGAAATTGATACGGGACGACATTGGTCCAGTCGTTGTCCGTGCCCACGCGAATCAAGCGCGTGCTCGCCGGCGGACTCTGAGGCGAGGCGGGAAGTTTCTGCGGCTGTTCCGTGACCCATAGGCTGCCGTCACGGCGCACGCCCACCAAGTCGCGATACGTGCCGATGACCTTCGCCCAATTCGTGCCTTCGAGGAATTCACCGTTGAATTCGCCCGCGCTCATAATGACCCCGAGCTTCTCGTTCCAGCGACCGCCGTGGCTGGCCCATGTCCGGCCATCGGACAATTCCACGAGCGGCTTCCAGCCTTCGATCCGCAGGTTGACGCGCTCGCCGGCACGGAGAACCGCCGGCCCGTGCGCCGGCTCCAAGTTCGAGACGAGTTCCCACGCCCGATGATACAGCGCCGCCGTAGCCGTGGTGACGGCGAGCAGCGTGCCGAGCAGCACGAAAAGATTCCGCCGCCACACCATTCCGCCCACCAGCACGCGCTTGAAGTTCCAATACATCAACCCGCCAAGCGCGAGGGCGAAGGCGGGCATACCGAGCAAGTAGATGAGCGGCCCGCGCCACAAAGCCACACCGAAAAGTTCCCCGGTGTTCGCGGCGACTTTCCAGATCAACATCACGAGAAGCAGTCCCAGGATTGCCGGGGCCAGCGATTGAAGAGTGTTCCGCGCAAACGTCGAGGCGTAGAAAGCTATCAGACCGACCAGCGCGGCCAGTCCCGCCAGCGCCAGAAACGGCACCGCGACGGAAAGGAATGCTCCAAGCGAGGGCCCGAACTGAGAATAATATCCGTCCGGATAGTTGGCCGCAGACTCCCCGAAATGAGGATCGAAGACGGGGAAAATTCTCTTTCCTTCCAACAGCATCGGCACCACCGCGCCGAACAACACCGAGAGCAGAAGCGCGCAGAGAAATTTGCTGACGAACTGCCGACGACGCGCCACCGGCAGACAGAGTTGACCTTCCAGTGTGCCGAGCTTTCGCTCCTCCGCCACCGCCGTGCAGCCGACGATCAAACTCATGAACAGCCACAGCACCCAGAACATGTGCAGCACGGCATCAAGAATCCCGGAGGAGTCCTGAATGTGAACAAACTTTCGCACGACCAGAACGGCGAGGTGCTGCAGCAAGAGCAAGCCCGCCAGCGCGAACAGCGATTGATGCAGGTGCAGTTCCTTCCGCCACAACGCCGCGCGTGGACGCCAGAGCCGTCGTTCGCCGGTGCGACCCAGACCGCGCCACCTCGGCATGGTGATGTCGCCACCCGTGCGCACGATGTCCTGTGCGTTCAGGAACAATCGTCGCGCCCAGATGAATCCGGCGACGCTGTAGATCACGAGGGCAAAGATCAGGGTGGAACGGGCGTGTGCGGGATGGTTCTCCATCACGGTCGAAACCGTGAGGAGAATTGCCCCCGGCGCAATCAGCGTGAACCAGAACGCTGCCGTGACCTGGCGGAAGAGGAGCACCGTCCACAGTCCCCCGGAGAAGGCGACGAGTGCGAACAATGCCGGGGCGAGCAGCATGTTCTCCCGATACCACCGTGCCTCATGCACCTCCAGGAAGGCGTTAAGATAAGAGTGAATGGACACCATCCAAACGCCCGTAATCACCACCAGCGCCCCGGCCAGCAGCCACACTTTGGTGCGCCAGATTTTTTCACGCGAAATTGGTTGGGTCAGTAATTGAGGCAGGGTGCCACCGCTTATTTCACGCCCGAAAGCATTGAGCACCATCATCACCACCATGGCCGGGCAGAGCAGGAATGGGAAGATGGTCATGAAGTTGCGCCAGCTATTTGGAGCATCCGGACGGTTGGGCATCAGCCAAATCCCAAGACTCAGCAGCAGCGCCGTCGCAAAACTCGGCAGCAGCAGCCGCACTTCTTTTCGGATGAGCGCGTTCATGGGGTGGAGCGCGGGCTTTCCAGCCCGCAGCGAGGTTTCAAAGTGCAGACGGTTTTATCCAGTCCAGCACGTTCTGTCGTCGGACGTTGCTGCGGGCTGGAAAGCCCGCGCTCCAGGTTTTTCATCGCTGCGCTCCTTTCACCAAAGTTTTCGAGGCCACAAAAATTTCCTCCAGCGAGAGCGCCTCGCAGCGCAGTTCCTCGGGGTGCGCGGCGGAAATCACGGCCAGCAAGCGCTCGCTCGCGCCGTTCGCCAGCACTTCCAGTTCGCGCCCGGACTGGCGGACGTGCAGCGCGCCAGCGAGATCGAGCGCGCCGGGTGGTTGGGCAAAACGGGCGCGGATCTTTTGGAACCGTTCGCGCGCGGCGTCCGCATTCATGGTCAGCAACTCGCGGCCTTCCTCGATGATGGTGAATTCGTCAATCAAGCCCTCGAACTCCGAGATGAGGTGCGTGGAGACGAACACCGTACGCCGCTCCGGGTCGCCGGACTGATAAGCGCCGATGACCGTCTCGATGAACTCGCGGCGCACGATGGGGTCGAGTCCCGAGGTCGGCTCGTCGAGCAGCAACAGTTCCGGCTCGGGCGCGATGGCTCCGATGAGCGCGAGCTGCGTGCGCTGGCCTTTCGAGAGCGCGCTGGTTTTCTTCTCGGGATCGAGTTGGAAGCGTTTCAGCAAATCGGCTTCGAGGTCGCGGTTCCAGTGGCGACGGAACGACGCGAGATATTCCAGCGTCTCGCGCACGGTCATCCACGGGTAGAACGCCACCGCGTCCGGCACGTAGGCGAGCCGCGACTTCACGGCCACTTCGTCGCGTTGCGGATCGAGTCCGAAGACGCGCGCGGTGCCGTCCGTGGGGCGCAGCAAATTGAGCAGGCACTTGATGGTCGTGGTCTTGCCCGCGCCGTTGCGCCCGAAGAAGCCGTAGCAGCGCCCCGGCTGCACGGTGAGGCTCAGGCCGTTCACCGCGTCGGTCCTGCCGTAACGGCGCGTGAGGTTTTTGATTTCGATGACGGGAGTGGGGGTGGTGCTCATGGGTGGTTCCTTTCGGTGCGGGAGGAAATTTCAAAATCCAAAATCCAAAGCCCAAACAAATTCCAACGGGCTAAATTCCAAAAAGCTCTGACGGCCAGATGATACCGCCCGTGCCGGGTAGCACAGGCTACCAGCCTGTGCCGCCGGGCTACCAGCCCGGCGGAAGATCGAGGGCGGCGCACTGCGGGCAGGCATGACTTCAGCCCAGGCGGATCAAGCTCATTCCGCTGGGCAGGTTGCCCAGCGGGACGGGCTGGTAGCCCGTTCCACCCGGTGCTTGGAATTTGTTTGGGCTTTGGATTTTGGACTTTGGAATTTTTCACTTCCCCTCCTTGTTGGCTGCAACTTTGCGTTCGAAGTAATCCAGCCGCTCTTTGACCAGCGCGATGAAGTCCGTGCGATCCACTTGCAAGTGGTGCGCGGTGACGACGGCTTCATCCACTTCCTTGATCAGCAACTGGTCGCGGACTTTTTTGGTGAACGGCGAATTGCCGTCCTTCAGAAAACAGCCTTTGCCCGGCACGGTCTCGATCACGCCCTGACTCTCCAGTTCCGCGTAAGCCTTGGCGACGGTGTTGCGGTTCACGCGCAGTTCCTCGGCGAGCGGACGGATGGAGGGCAATGGCTCGCCGGCCCGGAGCGCGCCCGAGGCGGCGGCGTAGCGAATCTGATCCACCAGTTGCAGATAGACCGGCTTGCCTGTTTTGAAATCGATCTGGAAAGTCATTTCGGTAACTGTCCTGTTACACTAGGACAGTTGATGGGTGGTTGTCAACGGAGGAGTTGCCGGAGCACGGGCGGGCGCGTTTGAATATCTGCGGCGGCGTTCGGTCTGGGCAAGCCCAGAGGGCTTGAATGTGAATAGCCCCCGGTGCAACCGGGGGAACAGCGCGTCGGCATGGTCTGACCCCGGAGGGGTCGAATTGGGGGCGCGATGAAAATCATCCAGTTCAACCCCGTCCGGGGTTGTTACGTCAGGCGGTTCTGAACCCCGGGTTCGCTCGTGCCTCGCAACCCGGGGCTATTCATATTCAAGCCCTCCGGGCTTGCGTTGTCGTGAGTGACTCTGCGCAAGAAGTAAAGTGCGCCCCACGCAAACCAAACCTGCTCATCGCAGTTCCCAAACCTCGCGACGTGGTGTTAGTCTCCGCTCGTGACCGCGCGCCATCCAAATCGTTGCCGTGTCTTCGCCCTCGTCGGCGCGATGATTATTTTCCCCGTAGCTCTCCACGCCACGCCCGCGAACCGGGCCGCGCTGGAGAAGCATTACGAAAAATTTCTCGCGAAAAATCTGGCGCGCTGCACGACGTGCCATCTGCCGAGTGAGCACAAGAATCCCGAAAGCCTTGAGGAGTTTCCGCACAATCCGTTTGGGGCGCGGCTGAGAGAAGTGGGCAAACGAATGGGGGCAGACGAATTGAAGAAAGATATTCCCGCGCGACTGAAACTGGTCGCGCACGAGGACAGTGATGGCGACGGCGTGGAGAACGAGACGGAGCTGTTGCTCGGTCACAATCCCGGCGATGCGAAGGATGTGCCGAGCTACGAAGAACTGGCCGACGGTGTGGCGAAACGCGCGGAGTTCGCCGCGTTTCTGGCGTCGTATCGCTGGCAGCCGTTTGAGCCGGTGGTGCGGCCGGGAGTGCCGGGGATCAGTAAGTCAGTAATCAGTAAGTCAGTGAGTCAGCCGACCAGCGTGGCTCGGACTGATTCACTGAACACTGGCTCACTGATTACTTTCCCCCTCCGCAATCCGATTGATGCCTTCATCGCCGCCGAGCATCAGGCGCGCGGGCTGAAGCCGAGGCCGGAAGCGACGAAGGAAATTCTCCTGCGCCGCGTTTATTTCGACCTCATCGGCTTGTCGCCGACGCCGGAGGAATTGATGACGTTTGAACAGGACGCGTCGCCCGAGGCTTACGAAAAAATCGTGGATCGTCTGCTCGCCGATCCGCGTCACGGCGAGCGCTGGGCGCGGCACTGGATGGATGTGTGGCGTTACAGCGATTGGGCGGGCTGGAGCGGCGGCAACCAGATTCGCGACAGCCAGCCACACATCTGGAAATGGCGCGACTGGATCGTCGAGTCGTTGAACAGCGACAAGGGTTACGACCAGATGATTTTGGAAATGCTCGCGGCGGATGAACTCGCGCCCGAGGACACGAACGCGCTGCGCGCCACGGGCTTTCTCGTGCGTAACTACAAGATGCTCAGTCGCGAGCAATGGTTGGAGGACACGGTGAAGCACACGTCGCTGGCGTTTCTCGGCGTCACCGTGGGCTGCGCGAAATGCCACGACCACATGACCGATCCGATTTCGCAGGCGGAGTATTACTCGATGCGCGCCATCTTCGAGCCGCACTGGGTGCGCACCGATGCGGTGCCGGGCGACACAAACACGTTGAACGCCGGACTGGTGCGCGTGTTCGACACGGACACGAATCCGCCGACCTATTTCCTGAACCGCGGCGACGAGCGGAAGGCGGACACCAACCGCGTGATGATGCCGGATGTGCCGCGTGCGCTGGGCGGCGCGCTGGAGGTTCATCTCGTGTCCTTGCCCTTGAGCGCGAGCCATCCGGACAAGCGCGACTTTGCCTATCGCGACGTGCTGGCGGCGGCGGATTATTTCCTGATGGACGCGCGGACAAAACTGGCGGCGGCGCGGACGAACCAGACCAATTCGACCAAGCTCACCGAGCAGGAATTGTCCGTGACCGTCTCCGAAGCGCGGCGCACGGCGCTCGCCGCCGTGATCGAGGTGGAGAAACTGGAGGACGCGGCGAAGCAGGGGACTGAAGCGTGGAAGGTGGCGGCGACGAACGCCTCGTTGCGCCAGCGCGAAATCGTGGTGGCCGAAGCGCGTTTGAAATTGCATCAGGCGAAAACCGACTTAGCGGACGCGCAGAAGAAGGCCGAGGCCGCCGCCGCGAAACTCGCGCAGGCGACGAATGAAGTTCAATCCACTGCGGTCAAGAAACCCGTCGAGGACAAGACCGTTTCGGCTCTGGCCGAGGCGAAGAAGAAATCGTCGGAAGCTGAAAAATTGTTGCTCGAAGCGGAGACGAAATGGAGCGCCGCCGCCGATACGAATTTCAAGCCGCGCACCACAGCGAAATTTCCCAACACCAGTACGGGCCGCCGTCTTGCCTTCGCGCGCTGGCTGGCGAGCACGAACAACCCGCTCACGGCGCGTGTGGCGGTGAACCAGATTTGGCTGCGTCACTTCGGGCAGGCCATCGTCCCGACGCCGCAGGATTTCGGGCGGGCCAGCCAGCCGCCGAGTCATCCGCATTTGCTGGATTGGTTGGCGGCGGAATTGATGAATGACGAATTCCGAATGGCGAATGACGAAAGAAAGGCCCAAGCCCCGACAGAGTCGGCGACCGATGCTTCGACATTAGACCTTCGTCCTTCGTCATTTCCTCCGTGGCGCATGAAACATCTCCACCGCCTGATCGTGACGAGCAGCGCGTATCGGATGGCTTCCACGCCGGATGAGGCGAATGCCCGGATCGATCCCGATAACAAATTTCTCTGGCGCATGAACTCGCGACGGATGGAGGCGGAGGTGGTGCGCGACAATTTGCTCTACGTGAGCGGCAGCCTCGATCTGGCACGGGGCGGCGCGGAGATCGATCACATGCTGGGTCTCAAATCGAAACGGCGGAGCCTCTACTTGCGGCAGGCGGCGGAGAAGGAGGTGGAGTTCCTAAAAATTTTCGACGGCCCGGCGGTGACGGAATGCTACACGCGGCGTCCGACGGTGGTGCCGCAGCAGGCGCTGGCGTTGGCGAACAGCGAGCTGACGCAGAACGAGGCGCGCGCGCTGGTGACGAAACTTTCCGCGCAGCAGGACGACGGGGCGTTCGTGCGGCGCGCTTACGAAGCGGTGCTCGCGCGGCATCCCTCGGCGGAGGAGCTGAAGCTTTGCCACGAGTTTCTCGGCGTGCGCGCAAAAACTTCCTCCGCCGTCCGCGCGCGCGAGGCGCTGGTGGCGGTGTTGTTCAATCACAATGAGTTCGTGACGGTGCGGTGAACGGCGGAGCGTCGGCGTCTCGCCCGCCGGCTCCCGCGAAAGGTGCCGGCCTTCACCCACGGTCGGGGCGGAACGGATCGTCGTTCCATTCAGGCGGGCGGGACGCCCGCGCTCCGGCCCGCAAATACCCATCGCACCCAAGTCGGCGCGGGGATTGCGCCGGGCGGGCGGTTCTGGCTGAATCGCGGTGCCGTTCACAGTTCGATTATGTCAAACCATCTCGGCCCGATGCCCACGCCGGCGGGCGTGTTTCACACCACGCACTGGAGCGTGGTGCTGACGGCGCGCGAAGGCAGCGGGCCGCAGTCCGAGGAGGCGCTGGAGCAGTTGTGCCGCACGTACTCGCCGGCGCTTTACGCCTACTTGCGACGCGTGGGCCACGGGCGCGAGGACGCGCAGGATCTCACCCAGGATTTTCTCAGCCAGTTCGTGCAGAAGGAATGGCTGGAGCGGTTGCAGGATCAGCGCGGTCGGTTCCGCGGATTCTTGCTCACCTTTCTAAAACATTTCTTGGAGGACGAGCGGCGACGGAACGGCGCGCTGAAACGTGGGGGCGGCGCGCGGTGGGTGAATTTCGAGGAGTGCGAGGCCTGGGAGAGCGAGGCGCTGGCGGCGGCGGAGCTGACGCCGGAGCAGATGTTCGACCGGCGCTGGGCGCAGACAGTGATGGCGCGGGGGCTGGAACAGTTGCGCGCGTGGTATGTGAAGCAGGGGCAACTGGCGCTGTTCGATCAACTTCGGGAATTGCAGCCGGGCGAGCACGGGCCGCGCAGTCACGCGGAGATCGCCGCCGGGTTGGGGCTGAACGTGGCGACGCTGAACACGGCGGCGCAGCGGTTCCGGCAGCGCTACGCGAACCATCTGAGGCGCGAGGTCGCGCAGACGGTGCTGGACCCGCAGGAGGTGCAGGCGGAACTGCGGCAACTGGTGGAGGCGTTTGCGCGGTAGGGCGAAAGAATCACGGAGCGGGATTGCCGCCGGCCCGCCGCCAGAAAAATTTAGCGTCATTTTTGCCGGGCCATTCCCCTCTATCTTATGGACGGGGCCGTCCGGGGCACGATGAGCGATTCATCCATTCAACGCTGTGAGCAATGCGGGGGCGAGCTGCCGCCAGGCATCCCGCCCGCCTTGTGCCCGCGCTGCGTGATGTCGGACACGCCGTGGCCGCATCCAGCCAGCGCACCGTGGGAAGACAAAGGCGGGGACGGAAAGGAGTTTCCGCGCGCGTTTGGAAATTATGAATTGCTTCGGGAAATTTCCCGGGGCGGCATGGGCGTGGTGTATCTGGCGCGGCAGGAAAGCCTGCGGCGGCTGGTCGCGATCAAGATGCTCATCTTCGGCGCGCACTCGAGCGTGGATTCCATCCGGCGTTTTCAAAGCGAGGCCGTGCTGGCGGGCGGGCTGCATCATCCGCACATCGTGCCGATTCACGAGGTCGGGCTGTACGACGGGCAGCATTTCATCGTCATGGATTTCGTGGACGGGCCGACCCTGGCGGCGCGTTTGCGCGCGGAGCCGATGGTGTTCCGCGAGGCGGCGGAGTGCGTGAGGAAAGTCGCGGGGGCCATTCACTTCGCGCACGAGCGGAACGTGCTGCACCGCGATCTGAAGCCATCGAATGTGCTCCTCGACGCGGGCGAGCCGCGCGTGTCGGACTTCGGGCTGGCGCGGCGGCTGGACGGCGGCTCGATGATCACGGTCACGGGCCAGATGGTCGGCTCGCCGAGTTACGTCCCGCCGGAACAGGTCGCGTCGGAACACGGGACGGTGAGCCGGCGCAGCGACGTGTACGGGCTGGGGGCGATTTTATACGAGTGCCTCACGGGCCGCGCGCCGTTTCGGGGTGAAAAACTCGAGGAACTGCTGCATCAAGTGCTGCACACGGAGCCGGTGGCCCCGCACCTGTTGAATCCGCTGGTCCCGCGCGATCTGGAGACGATCTGCCTCAAGTGCCTGGAGAAGGAGCCGGCGCGGCGTTACGAGACGGCCCTCGAGGTGGAGCAGGAACTGACGCGCTTCGCGCAAGGCCACCCCATTCTCGCACGCCCGCTCAGCCGCCTCGAAAAACTGATTCGCTGGGCGCGACGCAATCCCACCGTGGCCCTGGCCATCAGCTTCGGCATGCTGTGTTTCCTCAGCGGTTTCGCCGTTTCGATCTGGCAGGCGGATCGCGCGGGCCGCGAGGCGCGGGCCGCGCGATTGAGCCTCTACGTGGCGGACATGAATCTGGCGCAGGAGGCGGTGCGGCAAAACAATTTCTCCTACGCACGCGAAAAGCTGCGCGCCCATCTGCCCGAGCGCGGCTGGCCCGACTTGCGCGGCTGGGAGTGGCGGCACTTGTGGGCGCGCTGCGCCTCGGACCATTTGCTCTCCTTCGACGCGGGCGTGCCGGTGACCGCGCTCGCGCTTTCCGCCGAGGGCACCCTGGCCGTGGTGGCGCGACGCGACGGGCAGGTGCGGGTGCTGGATTTTCTGCGCGCTCAGTTCATGACGAATTTCCCTACGACCCCGCGCCAAAACTCCCGCAAGTCCGTGGCCACCTCACCCGACGGCGGCTGGCTGGCGCTGGCCGACGGGACGTGCGTGCGGCTGGCGCGGCCCGGACTGCGGGAGGTGCGCGAGCTGACCGCGCGCGAGCCGGGCAACATTTTCAGCGTGGCCTTCACCCCGGACGGCGGACGCGTGCTAGCCGCGAGCAGCACGGGCCTGAAGGCCTGGGACGTGTGGTCGGGCGAGGAAACCGCGCCGCCCGTGGTCTTCCCGGAAGAGTGCCGCCTGATCGAAATTTCACCGGACGGAAGCTGGTTCGCGCTGGCCACGCGCAGCCATCTCCTCGCCTGGAATCTCTCGCGCGGCCAGCGCGTGCTGCGACATGACACCGGCGTGGATCAGATCGAATCTCTCGCCCTCGCCGACGGCGGCTGGCTCGCGCTGGGCGACCGGGACGGCATGATGAGCGTGTGGTCCCTGCCCGTCCTGGAACGCGCCGGCGGCACGAACCCCGCCGTGCATTGGGACACGGGTCAGCAGGGGCCGGTCTTTGCCACGACCTTCTCCCACGATGGCCGGCTGCTCGCGCTGGCGGGCAGTGATCAATTGATCCGCCTATACGCCACCAGCAACTGGCAGGCCTGCGCCACCTTGAAAGGCCACGACAATGAAGTCTGGGCGCTCGCCTTCACGCACGACGGCGGACGGCTCGTCTCCGCCGGCAAAGACGGACAGGTGAAAGTGTGGAATCCCCGGCAGCGTCCACCCGACGCCGCGCTGCCCAGCTCGAAACTGCCGCTCGGTTTCACGCCCGACAGCCGGCGCGTCCTGACCCTCGCCATCGGAGAAAACCCGACCGTGCAATTCTGGGACACCGGCACGCGAGAACTCGTTCACGTCATGCCCACGAACGCCGCGTTCACCCAACAGTTCACACACATCACTCCGGACGGACGGACCGTCCTCGCGCAAACAGAGGGCAACATCATCCGCCTGCTCGATCCCCGGAGCGGCCAGCAGCGCGACATTTTGAAACTGAATCACACCGGCCTGCAACGCGCGTGGCCTTGGGACTGCTCCCCGGATTCCACCCTCGTCGCCATCATCACCGAACGCACCAACACCGGGCGGGTCGCGCTCGCCACCGAGGTCTTTCACCTCGGCACCCTGGAGCGGATCACGACTTGCCCGGATCTCACCATGTCCGTTTTCTCCCCGGACGGACGGCAGCTCGGCGGCTGGAACTCGGCGAACCAGCCGGTGGTGTGGCAGCTCGACACCCGGCGCGCGCGCGTCTTCTCCGGACTGACGGGGGCGATCAAGGTGGTGACCTTCTCCCACCGTCCCGGACTGTTCGCCGCCTCCAGCATGGACGGGCTGGTTTCCATCTGGGACGCCGACACCGGACGGCTGCGACACCAGCTCAAGGGCCATCGCAACGGCGTCGGCGAAATTCTTTTCTCCCAGGATGACCGCACGCTCTTCAGCACCAGCACGGACCGCACGCTGCGCTTGTGGAACGTGGCCACCGGCCAGGAACTGCTCGCGCTCCGCGACGCCGAGGAACTCCACGAACTCGCGCTCTCCCCGGATGACACCACGCTCGCCGTGGGTCCAACCCTCGCCCGGGGGCGCCCGGTGAAACTCTGGCACGCGCCGCCGCTGGCGGAAATTGACGCCGCCCTGGCCGGGAAAACCGCGCCCCACTGACACGGCCACCGGGTCACGGCTCCGCCCGTCCGCGCTTGAGTGCATCCGAACACTGTTCTGGGTAGGGCGTCGTCGCTCCGCGCGCGCCGGGGTGGGGCTTCAGCAAGTTCCGCAAGGCTTCTCCGCTGCCAAGCCCGGCGCGCGCGGAGCGACGCGCCCCACCACGCCCATGTTTTTATGAACCGTGTTCGGATGCGCTCTCCGCGCCTTCCGTCCAAACCTTCCCGTTGCCAGCCGCGTGGGGATGCCGCACAGTTC
>JAYVQC010000194.1:0-19037 GCA_043757045.1 Akkermansia sp.
AACCGCCGCGCCCGCGGCACGCTGGCGGCACGTTGATGAATGCCACGACCGCAGACCCTTGGTTTTTACTCGATTCCGGCTCGTGCGATTACGCCTTCAACATGGCGCTCGACGAGGCGTTGATGGAATCCGCGCCCGAGTTGCAGCGACCGGTGCTGCGCTTCTACGGCTGGACTCAGCCCGCCGCCTCCTTCGGCTATTCGCAGAAGATTTCCGACCTCGAACGCATCACCACTTTACGCCCGCTGGTGCGCCGTCCGACCGGCGGCGGTCTGGTGCCGCATGCCGCGGACTGGACTTACAGCGTCGTCGTTCCGCCCAATCATCCGTGGTACGAACTGCGCGCCAGCGAGAGCTACGAACGAATGCACCGCTGGATTCAATCCGCCTTCGCTGCTCTGGACATCGCCACGGAACTCGCGTCGTGCTGTCGCAAGGAAATTCCCGGCCAATGCTTCGTCGGCTACGAAAAGTCGGACGTGCTCCGGTTCGGCAGCAAAATCGCCGGTGCCGCGCAGCGCCGCTCGAAGCACGGCCTGCTGATCCAAGGCTCCATCCAGCCCGCACCGAAGCATCTCACGCGCGTACGATGGCAGGGCGCGATGACCGCCTCCGCCGAAGCGCAATGGGCCGCGCGTTTTGAACCGCTCGAAGTCACTCCAGTTCTTCTGCGCCACGCGCAGCAACTGGCGGCGGAGAAGTTTTCTCGCGACGAGCATAATCGCCGACGGTGAGCCGTTACTTCGCCGGCTTCGGCCACCAAAAAAACCGCCAATGGCCACCGTTGGTATCCGAGTTGTGTTGCACGAGACCAAACAGCGCGGCGGTCTGGCTGGTGTTGGTGGTTGTTTGGCGGCGGTAAAGATTCCACAACAGCGACTGGCTGTGCGCGCCACTCTTCCCGTTCTTCTCGTCGCGCCAGAGGGACCACACGGGCGACCAGTTGCGCTCGATGCTTTTGCTGTTCGGCAGAATGGGTTCCAGCGGCGCGAGAATTTGCAGGCGTTCGTTGCCCTCCCAGTCGCGGCGATAAGTATAGAGCGGCCAGAGGTCGCGCCGACGCTTCGCGTTTCCCGTCTCGGTGTTGCGCTCGGTGGTGTGCGAGTAGAGGTAAAAAAGTATGCGATGACGGTCGCGGTCGAGCGGGTCGGAGTGGACGCGGTTGTATTTGTAAATCGGCCACGCGTACCAGGTGCTTTCCTGAAACTGATTCGTCGCGCGGCTGAACAGCGGCCAGACGCGATCCGTGCGCGAGGTCTCGCCGCGCCGGAAAACCACCAGCGGCCACGGTGCGCCGACTTCATGAAACTTCTTCACGCGGTCGTGAACGGAACTCCAGCCGAGGATGAAAGGCACGGCGGTCGCGTCGCGCTGCGGCGAACGCGTGAAGCTGTAGAGCGGCAGGAACGCCTGCGTGTGCGCTTCATTCTCGGAGCCGAGTCCGGCGCGCTGGTCGAAGAAGAGCGGCCAGCAGATAAACTTTTTGTCGTGGCCGGGCACGGCCACGTCATCGCCCCAGAGGTTGGTGCGAATCGTCGGCACTTTGTGCTCGTGACCGGCGAGCGGCCAGAATTGCCAGCCCTTCAATCCATCGCCGGTGCGCCAGTGGAAAATCGGGAAAAGGTAATTGTAAGTGTGCAGGTCACGTTTGCGCGTCTCGACGTAGAGCGGAAACAGCACGAAGGAAATCTCGTCGCGGAACAGTCGGTTCTTCGCGTGGCCTATGATGGGCAGGAACCAAGTGTAGTTTTCCGCCGGATCGGTCGAGCGCTGCTGGAGGTAAATGGGAAAGAGCGAGAAACGGTGTTTGTTCGTGTCCCCTTCCTTCACGCCGCCGGAGAAGTTGAACAGTTGCAAAATTTGGAAACGATACTCTCCGCCGCTGCGGTCATACGTCACGAGGGGGTAGAGAAAGTCAAACTCGGTTCCGTCCACGCCCCGGTCGTGCGTGTAACTCATGAGCGGCGGGAGGGCCCATTGCGACACTTCCTCGCGCTCCTCGGAGTAAAAGACGGGGCCGAGAATTTCCCGGCGCACGCCGGCATCGAACGTCAGGCGAAACTCGCTAAAGACCGGGCCGGCGAGGATTTGAGCGTGAGTGGTGGGAGCGCAAAGCAGGAGCAGAACGAGGGTGCAAATTCCAAACAAATTCCAAGAACCAAGCTCCGAACTCCAACTGGGACGAGCTTTGGAAAACCCACGGCCTTCCGCCGCCTGTTCATCGCCCGGCGGGCGGGACGCCCGCGCCCCAGACATTTCCGCACGCTCATTTGACATCGAATGCGATTGGCGTAATTTCATTTCACAGTCGAGGTTTTTACCTCGGTTCCTCCCGACCCAGCGGAAGAATGTGCGTTTTCTCCGCTGGGTTTTTTTATTCTCCAGCCCCGTTCGCTCAACAGGTTCAAAATCGCGGGCAGCACCGTCACGCCCGCCAACATGCAGGTCGCCGTGCCGATGGCCATCACAAATCCCAGACTCGAAATGCCGCGATGCTGCGCAAACATCAGGCTGCCGAAACCCGCGATGGTGGTCAGGCCGGAGATCAGCACCGCCTTGCCCGTGCTGCGCGCGAGCAGCGACGGCCTCGCCTCTTCGGCAAAACGGTTGAGGATGTGAATGCCGTTCGTGACCCCGATGCCGATGATGAGTGGCAGCGTCATGATATTCGCGGGGTTGAACGGCACCTTGAAAATTCCCATGCACCCCACCATCCAGAGCGCGCCGAGACTCACCGGCAGCAACGAGAGAAGGACGCACGCCACACTGCGGAAGTGCAGCCACACGAGAATGGCGATGGCGAGCAGCGCCCAGAGCGCGGCCTGCTGATAGCTGGTCTTGAGCAGTGTGGTGTATTCGTAGAGCTGCACGGGCGTGCCAGTCACGTTCGGGTCCACGGAGCGCATTTCGGCGACGAAGTCCCGCTGATGATCCCGCTGCCAGATATTTTCCTTGGGATAGACCTGCACGAGATACTTCTGGCTGCTGCCGATGAAACGCTTGCGAATCGGGCCGGGCAAATCCTCGACGCGCAAGCGCCCGCGATCATCCTGCGTGCGCAAAGTGTTGAACGTGTCGCGAATGTCTCGGAAGAGCGCCTGCTGAAACGCGGCGAGCTTCGGCGCGGTCTGATTAGTCGGCATGCTGCGGAGCTGCAGGTTCAACGTGCCGATGCTGTTGCGCAGTGAACGCAACTGCGCGCGGAGGTCGGTCAGCGCCGCGATTTGCGCCGTGGTCTTGTTCGTCACACCGGCGGCTTGGTTGGTCGGCGATGTTTCGCGCAACAAGACTTCCTCGCGCATCACCTCACTGAGCGCGGCGCTGGCGTAGCCGTAGAAGGAAAACAACGCCTGCGCCAGATCGGGGATGTTCGCCGGCGAATTGTCCTCGGGCGCAAATTGAATTCCCGCCACCTCGCGCTTGATCTGCCCCACGACTTCCAGCTTCCAGGACTGATCTTCGGTGAGGTAGCGCGCCATGTTATCAATGCCCGCGAGATCCACGGAGGCAACGGTCGGCAGGTTGGTCAGCCGCGCTTCCAGCCGCACCGCGTCCTCCAGCGAGTCCGCGACGATGGCCCCGAACAATACATTTTTTTTCGCGGAGTTGATCAGCTTGTCCCCAAAGATCACCGAGGGCATCCCCTGGCTTTGCATCTCCAGCAGATTGTAATCGAAAAAAACTTTCTTCGCCGGAATCAAGGCTAGCAGACAGATGACCAGGGTGACGAGGAGGACACGCCGCGGGCGTGAAAGCCAGAGGTTTTCGATGACTGCGCGCCGGTCAAGCTTTGCCCCGAGCGCGTGATCCACGACGCTTTGTTTCCCGCGCATCAGCAGGGCCGGCAGCATCGTCATCATCGGAATGAGGCAGATGATCAGCCCACCACCGCAGATGATGCCCATCTCCTGAATGCCGCGAAAATCCGTCGCGCCCATCGCCAGAAATGCGCCCGCCGTGGTCAGCGCGCCCGTGACCACGCCCAGACCGGTGAAGACGAGCGCCTTGCGCAACGCCTCTTCATTGCTACGCCCCAGGCTAATTTCCTCTTCATAACGCGAGATGAGATGCACGCCGAAATCAATGGCCAGCCCCACGAGGATGGGGGCGAACGTCACGGTGAGAATGTTCAGATGCCCGATGACCGCGGTGGTGAACGCCATCGTGTAACCCAGGCCGATGATGAGCGCGACGTTCGCTTTGATGGGGCGGCCCGTCTCGTGATAGCCGAAGATAAAAATCAGCGCGACCAGTGCGAGCGAGATGACGGTGGCCTTTGTCGTGTCACTTGTGGACTGCACCATCTCATCCATTTCGAGGGCGGGTTCGCCCGTCACGCCCACGTTCACGCCGCCCACTTCCAGCTGCGTCTGCGCGACCAGTTCGCGCAGGCGGCGCACCGCCGGTTCGTCCAGGCTTTCGATCCGAGCGCGGGCCGTGACGAGGTAGATGCGGCCTCGCGCGAAGGTCACGTACATCTTTTCCTCCGCCTCCGCGCCCGCGCCAAAGAGCGCCGTGATGCCCGGCGTGGGCGGCATTCCAGGCCGCCGCAAGCTGTCGCTCGCCTGCGTGATGATGCGCTCCAGCGCGGGCAGCGATTTGATCATCGCCGTGGTCTCGGCGTTTTCCTCGCGGCTGGCGTGGAGGAACTGCCGGTTCACCACCGAGAACAGCGAGGCGAGATTGTTCGCACGGCTGAACTCTTGGAGGAAAGGCCGGTAATCGCGCAGCGTCTGGCGCATCAAGCGCAGATCATTCTCCGGCACAAAGAGCAGCGCCTTCGGGCCGAGCATGTTCAAGTCCCCTTTCCAGATGACATCCATGAAGAGGTTCGTTTCCGCTTCGAGTTTTGTCCCCAGCCGCTCGACGAACTGGCGGTTCTTCTCGCGGTCTTCGCTCTCGACCACCGCGACGAGTTCGCGCGGCAGCACGAATTCCTTCCGGTAGCGGAGGTAGTTCTGATGATACTTCTTGTCGCCGCCCACGAGATTGTCGCGACTGGGATCGAATTCCAGTTTCCACGGCGAGAGGACGGTGAACCACACGCAGACCGCGAAGAGCAGAATTTGCGGCCAGATAAACCAGCGCGGATGCCGGAGCACGGCGTCCGCCAGCCGGGTCAGCACCTTCGTTCCAAATTGTTCCCAGCGCGAAGCCATCAATTATCTTTGGCGAAGTTCCCGAGGCCAGCGAAGCACGAAAAACTCAACGTTTCCCCATCTTCGCGCGCGCGGCCTCCAAGATTTGCCGCTCGCGCGGCGTGAGACTATGGATGCCGTGCGCGGAAATTTTGTCGAGGATGGGATCGACTTCCTTGCTGATGAATTCCTCCGGCGGCAGTTCGGTCGCGCTTTCTTCGCGTGGGCCACGCCAGCGTGTGATCTTGGCCGCCGCCTGCACCAGTTCACGTTTGCGCCGCCGGCCTTGCAGCGGGTTCCAAGAAATCGCCGGACGGCTCGCGTCCCAGCGCATGAAGGCCATGCCCGCGAGGAAACCACCGAGGTGCGCGGCGTGGGCGTAGCGATCGTCGCTCGGAACTAAAGTGAAGAAAAGTGCGATGCCGCCGGTGATCCAGAGAACATGCTTCGCCTTCAAAGGCAGAACACCCCAAACACGAATCTCAGCCTCGGGATCTATCAGCGCAAAGGCAGCGATTAAACCACACACGCCCGCCGATGCACCAAAGGTGTTGACGTCAAAAATTTTTGGCGCGGCGAAACCAAGACCCACCTGCAATAGCCCGCCAGCCAAGCCGGAAAGGAAGTACACTTTCAAAAAGTTTGATTTGCCAAGACGATCTTCAACAGCCCTTCCAAAGCACCAGAAGCCAAACAGGTTGACGATTAAATGCCATAAGTTGACGTGGAGAAATTGAAACGTCAGTAGCTGCCAAATAAACCATTGCTTCAAACCTGTGGGACTTAAAGCCAAGTGACTTGCAATCCACCGCTCTTGCCCGAGGTACACTTTTGCGATCTGCTGCAAGGCGAAACACACCGTCACCGCGATCATCAGGATCACCGTCGAGCTCCACCTCGAACGATGTGGATCAGCGCGCATGTAGGAACGATCTTCTAACACGGCGCGCACCGTAGCGGAGCGGTGCGGCTTCTTCAACGCGGTTTTTGAAAAGCACGTCCTTGCTAAGATTTTTTGCGATTTCCTTCACCACATTTGACGCGCGCACAAACGGGAGTAGGGTGGTTCAAGCCAATGAAATCAGGTCTCAAAACAACCTTGAATCCGTGTCAGGACGGAAGGCTGCAAGCGCCGCACGGCGCCACTACAGAGTAGCGCACGCGCTTCGGCTCTCCGCCGCTCACGGCGACGGACATGAAAGTTGAAGCTAACATTCTTCGGGGTGGGTCGGAACGGGGCGGGTCCGAAACGGGATTCCTGATGACTGATTCCCAACCTGTCAGCCCTTCTCCCACAGCTCGTGTCGTCCTGGCTCTGTCCGCCGGCGGCGCGAAGGGGTTGGCCCATATCGGCGTCATCCAGGTGCTTGAAGAGAACGGCATTCCCATTCACGCCATCGCTGGCTCCAGCATGGGCGCGTATGTCGCGGCGGTCTGGGCGGCGGGGCATGACGGCGTGGCGATGGAACATTTTGCGCGGGAGGTCGAAGGTCGCTGGGGTTTTGTGCGGCTCCTCGATCCCTTCCTCGTCCCGCGCTCAGGATTTTTGCGCGGCGACAAAACACGCCGGCGTCTGCAACGCGCCATCGGCGACGTCTGTTTCCACGAACTCCCGCGCCCGCTCCGCGTGGTCGCCACGAACCTCCGCACGTTGGAACGCGTCGTCTTCACCGAAGGCGAAGTCGCGCTCGCGGTGCAGGCCAGCACCGCCATCCCCGGCGTGTGTGCGCCGGTGCGTGTGGGCGAGGAAATGTTCTTCGACGGCGGCGTGGTGGACCCGCTGCCTGTGGATGTCGCGCGGGAGATGGGCGTGGATGTGGTCATCGCGGTGAATGTGATTCCCACGCCGGCCTACTTGCGCTGCCGCATGGAGTTCGAGCGCGAACAGGAGGCGGCGCGTTACGCGCATTTCAGCCGCTTCGCCCGACTCTTCCGGCGCACGCGCGAACGGATGGAGGCGCAGAACGTCTTCTCCATTCTGCACCGCACCATGCTCGGCGCGCAGATGCGCCTGGCCGAACACTCGGGCCGCCACGCCGATCTCATCTTGCGCCCGCTGTCCTTCGACGGTCGCTGGCACGACTTCCATCGCCCCGGCAAATACATCGCGCTCGGTCGTCGCACCGCCGAGGAACATCTCGCCGAAATCAAAGCCCTCATCAGGAGACACACGCATGAAAACAAACCTGCTCCCGACACTCTCGCGAACGCGGCCTGAACACGCGCTCCGCCAACGCCAGGCGGAAATGCTCCGGCACTATCTGCGCGACGTGGTGCTCCCTTTCTCGCCGCACTATCGCGAACTGTTTCGTGAAAACGGCTTGAGCGCGGACTCCATCCGCTCGCTCGACGATCTGAGCAAGATTCCGTTCACGTCGAAGGCGGACTTGCTCAACACGCCGTCGAGTCCGCAGCGCGCCAAAGACTTTTTGATCACCCCGGACCAACACTTGCTTTCCCGGAGACCCAGCATCGTCCTCCGCGCACTGGTCCGCGGACGCTCTCGCGTGCAACAGGAACTGGAGTCGGAATTCCGCCCCCTGCTGCTGACGACCACGACCGGTCGTTCGGCAGATCCGATTCCCTTCCTGTTCGCGCGCCATGACCTCACGAATCTCGCGATCACGGGCCGCCGCCTCTTCGAGGTCTGCGGCGCGCGGCGCGAATGGAAGCTGCTCAACATGTTTCCCTACGCGCCGCATCTCGCCTTCTGGCAGACGCACTACGGAGCGGAGGCGTTTGGCGTGTTCATGGTCAGCACCGGCGGCGGCAAGGTGCTCGGCACCGAGGGCCAGATTCGCTTCCTCCAAAAAATTCAGCCCGATGTGCTCATCGGAATGCCGACGTTCGTCTATCACGTCCTGCATGAGGCGGCGGAGACGGGCGTTCGCTGCGCGTCGTTGAAACGCATCGTGCTCGGCGGCGAAAAAGTTCCCGCAGGCATGAAGCGCAAACTGGTCGCGCTCGCTGGCGAACTCGGCGCGCGTGCGGTCGATGTCGTCGCGACTTACGGATTCACCGAGAGCAAGATGGCTTTCGCCGAATGCCCGCGCGCGCTGGATGAACCGTCGTGCGGTTATCATCTGTATCCCGACTTCGGGTTGTTTGAAGTCATCGATCCGGTCACGGGTGAAGTGCAGCCGCCAGAGACGCCGGGCGAACTCGTCTTCACCCCGCTCAACGCGCGCGGCACCGTCGTGCTGCGCTATCGCACCGGTGATGTGATTGACGGCGGACTCACTTACGCGCGCTGCCCAAGTTGCGGGCGCCGTGTGCCACGCCTCGTCGGCAACATCTCGCGGCGCTCCGAGGTTCGCGAGATGCGCGTGGACAAACTCAAAGGCACGCTCGTGGACTTCAACGAGCTTGAACACATCCTCGACGACTGCGCGCAGGTGCAGGCCTGGCAAATCGAACTGCGCAAACGCCACGACGACCCGCTCGATCTCGACGAACTGATCCTCCACGTCTCCGCGCCCGGCGGTGCGGCACAGCCGGCCCTCGCCCGCGAACTCAGCGAACGCTTTGCCGCGCGCGCCGAGATTCATCCGAACCGCGTCGAGTTTCACACGCTCGACGAAATGCGCGCGCTGCAAGGCGTGGGCACCGAGTTGAAGGAATGCCGGCTGGTGGATCATCGGCCTGCCACGGGGGGCGCGGGCATCCTGCCCGCCAGTTCCTTCGCTAAACCAACCAGCGGACAAGATGTCCGCGCGCCGCTGGAGAACGCCGCATGAAAACACGCCTCGTCATCATTGATGGAGTCCGCACTCCGTTCGGCAAGGCCGGCACCGACCTCGCACGACTCGACGCCGTGGAGTTGGGCCGCATCGCCGTGACGAATCTCCTGCAACGCACCGGCTTGAATCCCGCGCTCGTGGACGAAGTGATCTTCGGCTGCGTCTCGCAGCCCGCCGATGCCGCGAACATCGCGCGCGTCATCGCGCTGCGCTCCGGCATTCCCGAGCACGTTCCCGCCATGACGGTTCACCGCAACTGCGCCAGCGGCTTCGAGTCGCTCATCACGGCTTACGAGCGCATGTGCGCCGGACGCGGCAGCATCTTCATCGTCGGCGGCACCGAGAGCATGTCGCAGATGCCGCTGCTCTTCAGTCAGCGCGCGGCGAACAAGTTCGCAAAACTGGCCCGCGCGAAATCTTTCACGCAAAAGCTCGGCGCGCTCGCCGCCTTCCGCCCGCGTGACTTCCAGCCGCGCATCGGACTTCAACTCGGACTCACAGATCCCGTATGCGGAATGAACATGGGCGAAACCGCCGAACTGCTCGCGCGCGAATTCCACATCAGCCGCGAGGAGCAAGACGCCTTCGCCCTCGAATCCCACCGCCGCGCCTTCGCTGCGCACGGTAAACTCGCCGATGAAATTTGCCCCGTGCTACCGACGGACTGTTCCGCGCCCGGCGTTCCGCGTCCCGCGCTGACCTCAGACAACGGCCCGCGCGAAAACCAATCGCTCGCCGCGCTCGCGAAGCTGCGCCCCGTCTTCGACAAACAATCTGGCACCGTGACCGCCGGGAACTCCTCGCAGATCACCGACGGCGCGGTCGCACTCCTGGTCATGGAGGTGGAGCGCGCCAGGGGGCTTGGGTTAGCTCCGTGTGGCGCGCTCGTTGATTACGCGGTGACGGGCTGCGACCCGAAACGCATGGGCCTCGGCCCGCTCTACGCGATGGAACAGTTGCGTGAGCGAACGGGATTGAGTCTGGAAAACGCGGACTTAATTGAGATCAACGAAGCGTTCGCGGCCCAGACGCTCGCGGTGTTGAAGGGTGCGGAGTTTGGAAACTATCCACACGCGGACTCGGCGGTCCGCGCTCCGCTCGGAGTCATTCCCCGCGACCGGCTCAACGTGAACGGCGGAGCCATTGCGCTCGGCCATCCCGTCGGCGCGACCGGCGCGCGCTTGATTTTAACCAGCTTGAAAGAACTGCAACGCCGCAAGGGTCGCCGCGCGCTCCTCTCGTTGTGCGTGGGCGGCGGTCAGGGCGTGGCGTTGTGGTTGGAAAGGAACGTATGAAAACTGAACTGAACCTGGAACGCGCCGCCGCTGACGACAAGTCGTCAGCGGAAAAGGCGGTGACAAGTCACCGCACTCCAAACTTGCGCCGCGACGTGGACGCCGACGGCGTCTGCACACTCACCTTCGACCGCGCGAATTCGTCCGCGAACATTTTCGACCGCGCCACGCTGCTCGAACTCGATTCGCATCTCGACTGGATCGAGCACGCGGACGGATTGCGCGGCGTCATCCTCGCCAGCGCCAAGCCGGGCATCTTCATCGCGGGCGCGGATCTGCACGCACTGGCCGGCATGGCGGAGCAACGTGCCGCCAGCGTCCCGCTGGCATCCTCATCAAAAAGGCAGGGTGCGGAGGAATCGCCAGCGGGACGCTGGCGGCACGCTGGTCTCGACGACCTCATCGCACTCGGCCAACGCGTGTTCAATCGCCTCGCCTCGTTGCGCCTTCCGACCGTCGCCGCGATTCACGGCGCGTGCGTGGGCGGCGGTTATGAACTTGCCCTCGCGTGCAGCTACCGGCTCGCCACGAACGAACGCGTCACCAAGATTGGCCTGCCAGAAATCCTGCTCGGCATCTTGCCCGCGTGGGGCGGCAGCACGCGCCTGCCACGGCTGATTGGAATCCCCAAGGCGCTCGACGTGATTCTCGCGGGCAAAGTTCTCGCGGCGGATCGCGCCCTCAAGCTCGGCTTGATTGATGAAGTGGTGCCGCGCGAACGCCTGCTGGAAATCGCGCGCGAGCGACTCCTGCATCCGCCCAAGGCGCACCGCCCCAGTCATCGGGTGTCGAACAATCCCATTTCCGCCCTGCTCATTCACGCGCGCGTCCAGCGCGACCTGACCGCCCGGACGCGCGGCAATTATCCCGCGCCCTTTGAGGCGCTGGACGTGGTGACGCAGGGCGTTTCCCTCTCGCTGGAAGATTCCCTGGCGCTGGAACGCGCGGCGATTCTGCGCCTCGCCGAGACGCCCGCGTGCCGGAACTTGATGCGGCTGTTCCTGCTCAAGGAGCGCGCGAAGAAAGCAACGGCAAGCCGCGCGGTAGTGGGACAGGCGCCCTCGCCTGTCATTAGTCTCGCAGGCGCCCCCGCCGGCAGTTTTCCCCTATCCCCGGCTGCAAGCGGGGGCGCTTGCACGACTATGACAGGCGGGGGCGCCTGTCCCACTGCTCCAATGTCGCGCACCGCCGTCATCGGCGCGGGCGTTATGGGCGCGGGCATCGCGCAATGGCTCAGTGCGCGCGGGCTGTCCGTGATTCTCCGCGATGTAAGTCTCGAACAACTCGTGCGCGGCATGGCGACCGTCTCCTCGCTCTACGAGGACGCGGTGAAACGCCACCACCTCACCGCGCTCGAAGCACGCGACGGCAAAGATCGCATCTTCGCGGCCGCCACCGACCTGCCGATGCGCGACGTGGACATCGTGATTGAAGCAGCGACAGAAAAACTTTTGCTCAAGCAGGACATCTTCCGCTGCCTCGCGGCGCAGACGGGGCCGAACACGATTCTCGCGACCAACACCTCCGCGCTCTCGGTCACAGAAATCGCCGCCGCCACCAGCGCGCCGGAGCGTGTGGTGGGTCTGCATTTCTTCAACCCCGTCAACCGCATGGAACTCGTGGAGGTCGTGGCCGGGGAAAAAACTTCGCCCGAAGTAGTGGCGCGCGTTGTTGCGTTCGCGCGTCGCATCGGCAAGGTGCCCGTCGTGGTCCGCGACCGTCCCGGCTTCGTCGTCAACCGCATCCTCATGCCGTACCTCGTTGAGGCCGTGCGTCTGTTCGACACCGGCGCGAGCGCGCAGGACATTGACGAGGCCATGCTCGACTTCGGCATGCCGATGGGACCCCTGCGGTTGCTGGATGAAGTCGGTCTTGATGTCGCGGCGCACGTCGTCAGCACCTTGGCGAAAGATTTCGGCGAACGAGTCACGGCCCCGGCGCTGATCGAGAAGATGCTCGGCGCGGGAATGCTCGGCAAAAAATCGGGCCGTGGCTTCTACGACTACGCGCATGACAAACCAAACCACGAACTCGATGTGCTGCGCCGCGTCCATCGCCACACGCGCTTCACGCAGGACGAACTCACACGTCGCATGGTGCTGCTGATGGTCAACGAAGCCGCGCGCTGCGTGGAGGAGGGCGTCGCGTCGGCGGACGACATTGATCTCGCGATGGTGCTCGGCACGGGCTTCGCGCCGTTCACCGGCGGGCCGCTGCGCTACGCGGAGGCGTATCCCATCGCGAGCGTGGTGGCGGCACTGGAAGGAATGGCCGCGACCGAGCCGCGCTTTGCGCCGTGCGATCTGTTGAAACAGATAATGCAAAGTGGGATTTCGACATTTGATGCCGAACTGAAAATCGTGAGCACCTGTTCCCCTCACCCAGGCCCTCTCCCCGAAGAGAGGGAGACAGGCAGGCAGCCTTTCGACAAATCAAGTGCGCCCCGACCACGCGAGACGCTGAGTGCGATGCTCCCTCTCCCGGCGGGAGAGGGCCGGGGTGAGGGGGAACGCGACTCACTGCCGCTCGCGCCCGCTTCCTGTGACGAAAAATTTTCAGCCAAGAAAGGAACCTCCGTATGAACGCAACCCGCGAACCCGAAGCCGCCACCATCGACACTTCCAAAATGTCCGCTGGCCAGCGCGCGGCGATGGAGATGACGGAGGCGGCCCGCGAGCAGTCTGATACCAAAAGCTTTGTCGCCGACCTGTTCATGGGGCGCGCGAACCTCGCGAAGCTGATGCCCTTCCCCGAGCAGACCCACGAGGATCGCGACCAGGGCGACGCCTTCCTGCAAAGACTGAAAAAAATTCTCCACGAACAAGTGGACCCGGACGCCATTGATCGCGACGGCGAGATTCCCGACGAAGTGATTCGCTCGCTCGCCGGCATCGGCGCGTTCGCCATCAAGGTGCCGACGCAGTACGGCGGGCTGGGTTTGTCGCAGACGAACTACTGCCGCGCGGCGATGAAACTCGGTGGCTATTGCGGCAACCTCACCGCGCTCATCTCGGCGCATCAATCCATCGGCGTGCCGCAGCCGCTCATTCTGTTTGGCACCGAGGAACAGAAGCGCCGCTTCTTGCCGCGATTTGCCAAGGGAGAAATTTCCGCCTTTGCCCTCACTGAAAATGGCGTTGGCTCTGACCCCGCGCGAATGCTGACCCGCGCCGAGCCGACGCCGGACGGCGAGGCGTTCATCCTCAACGGCGAGAAGCTCTGGTGTACGAACGGCACGCGCGCCGGAGTGATCGTGGTCATGGCGAAGACGCCGCCGCGCGTGGTCAACGGCGCGAGCAAGGATCAGGTCACGGCGTTCATCGTGGAGATGGATTCGCCGGGCGTCGAAGTCGTGCGCCGCTGCCACTTCATGGGCTTGCGCGCGCTCTACAACGGCGTGATCCGTTTCACCGATGTTCGCGTGCCGCGCGAAAACATTTTGCTTGGCGAAGGCAAAGGGCTGCGGGTGGCGCTCACGACGTTGAACACTGGGCGGCTCACGCTCCCTGCGGCCTGCGTGGGCTTGTCGAAGCGTTGCCTTGATATTTCCACACGCTGGGCGGCCAAGCGCGAGCAATGGGGCGCGCCCATCGGCCGTCACGCCTTCATCGCCGACAAGCTGGCGCGCATGGCGGCGGACACGTTCGCGATGGAAGCGATGACGCTTTACGCCGCGAGCCTCGTGGATCAGGACAAGCACGCCGACGTGCGCCTCGAAGCCGCGCTCGGCAAGCTCTGGGGCACCGAGACCGCGTGGCGCATTGTGAACGACACGATGCAGATTCGCGGCGGGCGCGGCTACGAGACGGCGGACTCGCTCCGCGCGCGCGGCGAGGAAGCGGAGCCGGTCGAGCGCTTCATGCGCGACTGCCGCATCAACACCATCTTCGAGGGTTCGAGCGAAATCATGCGCCTGTTCATCGCGCGCGAGGCGCTCGACCCGCATCTGAAAGTTGCCGGCGCGATCTTCAACACGAAGCTGCCGATGAAGGCGCGGCTGATGGCGGCGGTGAAGGCGGGGATGTTTTACGCGCGGTGGTATCCAGGGCTTGTGTTCCCCAACGTGCTGCCAGCGTCCCGCTGGCGTTGGGGCGATGTGGATGCGAAGCGCCAGCGGGACGCTGGCGGCACGCTGCGTCCGCATTTGCGATTCGTGGAGCGGAGCAGTCGCAAGCTGGCGCGGAGTTTGTTTCACGCGATGGCGCGGTGCGGGCCGAAGCTGGAGCGCGAGCAACTGTTGCTCGGCCGCTTCGTGGACATCGCGGCGGAACTGTTCGCCATGACGGCGACGTGTGCGCGCGCGGTGAGCTTGCACGATGAGGCAAGCGTGTCGTTGGCGGATTACTTCTGCCGCAACGCGCGGCTGCGGATCGGTGAATTGTTCCGCGCACTGCACGGCAACGAAGATCGGCGCGGCTACAAGCTGGCGCAGACGCTTCTCCCATCTCCGTAGCGGCGTCTCGGCAGAGCGCCGCCATCTGAAAAATTCGGGCGAGGAAATTATGGCGGCGCTCTTACGAGACGCCGCTACGCGGGCTTCCGGTAAATCGGCTTGGCCACCACTTCGGCGGCGAAGAGTTTGCCACGAATCTCGATCTCGATCTTCGTGCCAGCTTTGGCCAGCGCGGGCGGGATGTAGCCGAGACCGATGCCGAGGTTGAGCGACGGACTTTGCGTGCCGCTCACGGCTTCGCCGACTTTCGCGCCGTTCGCCCAGATCGGATAATGCGGGCGTGGCGGCGCGGACTTCTCGGTCATCTTGAACGCCGCGAGTTTCTTCTTCGTGCCGTTCGCCTTCTGATCAGCGAGCACGCCGCGCCCGATGAAGTCGCCCTTGTCGAGCGCGACGAAGAAACCGACGCCCGCCTCGATGGGCGTGGTGTTCTCGTCGAGTTCGTGGCCGTAGAGCGGGTAGCAGACTTCCGTGCGCAAGGTGTCGCGCGCGCCGAGTCCGGCGGGTTGCAGGCAGCCGATGTGGCCGACGGCTAGGGCGCGCGTCCAGACCGCTTCGATGATTCCGGCGGGGGCGACGATTTCAAATCCGTCCTCGCCGGTGTAGCCGGTGCGGCACACATAGACCGAGGCCGCTTCAAACATGAACGCGCCGAGTTCGTTCTTCTTCAAGTCCGTGGCCTTCGTCACGAACGTCCCGCTGATGGAGCCGCCCGGCACAATCTCGTTGATGAACTCGACGACGCGCGGGCCTTGGATGGCGACCGCGCCAAATTCCTCCGAGCAATTACGCAGGCGGATTTCGCCGCTGACCGCGCCGCTGTCGTATTGGTCCTGCAACCAGTCCCAGTCGGCAGCGATGCGCGAGGCGTTGACGATGAGCAGGAATTCCTCGTCGGCGAGGCGGTAGGCGTAGAGATCGTCCACTACGCCGCCGCGTTCGTTGCACATGAGCGTGTACTGGCCCTGGCCGACGGCGAGCTTGGCGATGTTGTTGGTCAGCGTGTGGTTGAGAAATTTTTCCGCGCTCGGGCCGCTCACGCAAATCTCGCCCATGTGCGAGATATCGAAAATGCCCGCCGACTTCCGCACGCAGAGATGTTCATCCGTGATGCTGGAATACTGCACGGGCATCTCCCAGCCGCCGAATTCGATGAGCTTGCCGCCGTGCTTCTGGTGCGCGGCAAAGAGCGGCGTGCGTTGGAGTGACATGGCGCGGAGAATTCAGCAGCGATGGCGCTTGGGCAAATGAGAATTTTTACTCGATTCGGAACTTAGCCCCACTTCTCCAGCTTGAGCTGTTCCTTCGGCAGGCCGAGGTCGTGCAACACCAGATGCTCGGCGGCGTCCACGAGCGCGTTCGGGCCGCAGGCGTAGAAGACGGTGTTCGCCGCATCGTCGCCCACGATTTCCTTCACCCATTCCGGCGTGAGGCGCCCGCGCCGGCCCGGCCACGGATCTTCCGCGCCGAGGCGCGTGCAGGTGACGAGGAATTTGAACTTGGGATTCTCCGCTTCGAGCGCGCGGAACTCGTCGTTGAAGATGATGTCGGTCGTGGTCCGCACGCTGTAGAGAATGGTGATGCGCGTATCGAGACTGCGCCGCGTGGCCTCGCGCGCGAACCCACGAAACGGCGTGATGCCCGAGCCGCCCGCGATGCAGATGAGATGCTTGCCCGGCGGATCATAGACGGGCAGAAATTTCCCGACCGGCGGAATGACCATGAGTTTATCGCCGGCCTTCGCCCAATCCACCATGCGCGTGCCCATCTTGCCTTCGCGTTTGATCGTGACCTCGAAGGAGCCCTGGTCGAGCGCGCAGGACGAGAGCGAGTAGGCGCGTTTGTAGTTGGTCGTGTCCGGCCAAAACACGGTGATGAACTGCCCGGTCTTGAACTCGCACTCGTAAGCCTCGGGCCATTTGATGTGGAGGGTCTTGGTGTCGGGAAGCTCCATCTTCACCGTCTCGATCAACATTTCAGCGGGGCCTTTTGCCATAAGATTTATTGGGTTGCGGGCGCAGAATAGGCCGGGCGCGCGGGCTGGCAAGCTGCGAATGGGCGACCCCAAAGCGGCGCTCAAGCGACCGCACTCCAAACGCTCCGCGCCTTCCCGTCACCGCCGTTTCTTCATCGCCGCCTCGATCTCGCCCACTTCCATCGGAATGTTCTGCATCAAATCCCGGTTGCCGTTCTCGCCCAGGACAAGCGTGTTCTCCAATCGCACCGCCATCTTCTCCTCGCGGATGTAGATCGCCGGCTCCACGGTCATCACCCAGCCCGCCTGCATCGGTTCGGTGGTGAGGCCGACGTCGTGGACATCGAGGCCGATGGGATGGCCGAGGCCGTGCATGAAATACTTTTTGAAAGCCGGGCTGTCCGCGTCCTGCTTTTTGAGCTGGCGCGTGGTGATCAATTTCAAATCCACCAGCTCTTTTTCGATCAACACCTCGGCCTCCTTCTGCCAGTCCTTGACCAGCTTGCCGGGTTTCAGGTTGTCGCAGCTCTGGCGGAAGACGCGGAGGACGGCGTTGTACACGGCCTTCTGGCGCGGCGTAAATTTTCCATTCACCGGAAGGGTGCGCGTCATGTCCGAGTTGTAATTCGCGTGGCTCGCGGCCACGTCGAGCAGGAGCAGATCGCCGGAACGGCACTCGTCGCAGTTCGCGATGTAGTGCAGAGCGCAGGCGTTCAGACCACTGGCGATGATGGGCGTGTAGGCAAAGCCGCCGCCGCCGCGGATGAACTCGTGCGCCAGTTCCGCCTCGACCTCGACTTCGTTCACGCCGGGTTTCACAAATTTCAGTAAGCGCTGGAAGCCGCGCCCCGTGAGGTCGCAGGCGTTTTGCAGCGCGGCGATTTCCGCCTCCGACTTCACCACGCGGAGTTGGTGCATCACGCGCGCCAGCCGCTGGTAATCATGCAACGGATACTGCCGCACCACATCCGCCACGAAACGCGCCTCGCGCGTTTCGACTTCGATGTTCGCGCGCTTGTGCTCGTTCGTGTTCAGATAAACGTGCTCGCACTCGCACATCAGGCGGTGGAGGAACGCGGGGAATTCACTCAGCCAATGCACGCGCGCCACGCCGCTCACCGCGCGCGCCTCCTCCTTCGTCAGCTTGTGGCCTTCCCACGTTTCGAGCAGCGGATGCAAATCACGGATGAAGAGAATTTCGCGCTGCTTTTCGTCGTGCGCGTCCGGGTAGATGAGGAGGATGCTCTGCTCCTGCTCGATGGCCGTGAGGTAAAACAAATCCGAGTGCGTCACGAGCCGCAGCGAGCCGTCGGCGTTGGTGGGGAAAATGTCATTGGTGTTCACCACCGCGAGTGAGTTGGGTTTCAACATCGCTTTCAACCGCGCGCGGTTTTCAGTGAACAACGACGCGGGCAGCCGACCATAACGAGTCTGGTACTTCATGGGCGAGGAGTGTGGGCGGGAGACGTTAAAAATTCAAAAGGCGAAATGAAAAAATGGCGGACGCATTGACGCCGCCTATGGCGCGAGTGGCGCGTTGTGAGCTGGCCGCGACTCTGGTTAATCTCCGGCCATGCAAAGCCAGGCTGCCACCGTTCGTGAGTACCTTGCGGAGTTGCCCTCCGACCGTCGCGCGGCGATGGAAGCGGTGCGGGCGGTGATTCTGCAGAATCTTGATCCGGTCTTCGAGGAGGGGATGCAGCACGGGATGAACGGCTCCACAGGACCTCACTCCTCCACGTCATGCCCGCGGTTGTCGATCACTTCCACGAACACGCTGCTCGGCGTCTTCCAGAACTCACGGTAGGACTTGGCCAGCTTGGCCACGGGATAATTCGTGCGCACCGTGATGGACCACCACCAGCCCGGCTTCAGCCCGGTGCGCCCGTGGCCCCAGACTTCCATGCGTCGGTAGCCGACCACGTCCGGGTCCTTCCGCAGATGCTGGCCGAACTGCACGACCATCTCCTCGCTCTCGATGACTTCCCAGTTGCGGTTCGTGTCGCCCGCGTCCTTCGGCTCTTGGCTGACAAACTCTTTCGTCTTCGCGGAAGGCGTCCAGAACTCGAGCCGCAGGGTGTCCGGCACGATCATCTCGGTGTTCAGATTGTTGATGACCAGCGGCGTCCAGAGCCGGCGCGGCGGCGCGGTTTTTTTCTCCGGCCGCAGATTGTAGAGGGCGAAAGCCAGTGTGCTGCAAACCACGAGGACGGTCAGGAAGGTCCAGAACGATTTCGCGGACGCGTGGGAACAGGCTCGAATTTTCATAACGATTTACAGTTGAGGGGGCCGCAGAGCGAGGGTGCGCGCCAACGTCTGGGCCAATGTTTTCAAGGGTGGAACTGTGCGGCATCCCCACGCGGCTGGCAACGGGAAGGTTTGGACGGAAGGCGCGGAGAGCGCATCCGAACACGGTTCATAAAAACATGGGCGTGG
>JAYVQC010000195.1:0-18871 GCA_043757045.1 Akkermansia sp.
ATCAAAAAGAAAAGAATGCGGCGCTCTCACGAGACGCCGCTGCAACGCGCGTTGACGCTCTCTTGTTTGGCGAGACCCAGAGCCGCATCGTCATCTCCACCACCGCGCACAACGCGGCGAAAGTTCTCGGCCAAGCGAAGGTGCTCGGCATCCCCGCCGCGCAAATCGGCAAAGTGGGCGGCAGCGAACTGAAGATCAAAACCGCCCAGAGCGAACTGAGCGCGCCGCTCGCCGAGTTGTACGACGGTTGGTGGAATTCCATCGCCCGCGCGATGGCGTGACGCCAGCGGAGCGCGGACCGCCGAGTCCGCGTGTTCATGATCGTCACGAGCCGATAATTTGAGGCGAGAGGTTATCTCGCGGACTCAGCGATCCGCGCTCCGATGCTTCGAGATTTTGCCATTGGTTCAGCGCCTCCTTTCCGCCCAATCTCCCGCCAGCCATGACCAACGCACCGCCCGCCGCGCCCACGCGCAAACCTTGGTATCGCGTCCTCTACGTGCAGGTGCTGATCGCGGTCGCGCTGGGCATCCTCGTGGGCTGGCAATTTCCCGACTTCGCCAAATCGTTCAAGCCCCTCGGCGACGGCTTCATCAAGCTCATCAAGATGCTCATCGCGCCGATCATCTTTTGCACCGTCGTGCATGGGGTGGCTTCGATGAAGGACTTGAAGAAACTCGGGCGCGTCGGGGCCAAGACGCTGTTCTACTTTGAAGTCGTCTCCACGCTGGCCCTGATCATCGGGTTGGTGGTGGTGAACGTGTTGCGGCCGGGCGATGGCTTCAACATTGACCCGAAGACGCTCGACCCGGTGCAGACGCAGAACTACGTGCAAACGGCGCAGCATCTGACCACGGCGGAGTTTCTCCTGAACATCATCCCTTCGACGTTCCTCGGCGCGTTCGTCTCCGGCGATTTGCTGCAAGTGCTGCTGGTGTCGCTGCTCGCGGCGTTCGCCATCTCGGCGCTGGGCGAACGCGGTGCGCCGATGCTGCACGTCATTGATCGCGTCTCGGAAATTTTCTTTGGCGTGATGCGCCTCGTGGTGAAGGTCGCGCCCATCGGCGCGTTCGGCGCGATGGCGTTCACGATTGGCAGCTACGGATTGGGTTCACTGACGAAGCTCATCGCGCTCATGGGCGGATTCTATCTCACCGCGTCGCTGTTCGTGGTCTTCGTGCTGGGCGGCATCGCGCTGTGGAGTGGGTTCTCAATTTTCAAATTTCTGAACTTCATCAAGGACGAAATTTTTCTCGTCATCGGCACCAGCTCCTCGGAGACCGCGCTGCCGGGCATGATTGAAAAAATGAAGCGCCTCGGCTGTGCGCCCGTGACCGTCGGACTCGTCATCCCCACGGGCTACAGCTTCAACCTCGACGGCACGAACATTTACATGGCGATGGCCGCCGTCTTCCTCGCGCAAGCCACGAACACCCCGCTCGGTCTCTCGCAACAAATCGGCCTGCTGCTCGTGGCGATGATCACTTCGAAGGGCGCGAGCGGCGTGACCGGCGCGGGCTTCGTCACGCTGGCCGCGACGCTCGCCGCCGTGCCGGGCATTCCGATTGAATCGCTGGCGCTGCTCATTGGCATTGACCGTTTCATGAGCGAATGCCGCGCGGTCACGAACCTGATTGGCAACGGCGTCGCGACCGTGGTGATCAGCCGGTGGGAAGGCGAGGTGACGGGTGAAAGGCTGAAAGCGGAATTGGCGAAACGCTGAGAGCGTCGGCTGTTTTGGTGGGGACGGTTCGTGTTTATGGCGTTCGGAAGTGTTGCAAAATTTTGCCGCTTTGACCTTTTCGCCCGCCGCCCTTTCACCCATCTTCCAGACCCAACAACCCAAAGCCTATGGACATCGTTTTCAAATGCACCAAGTGCGAGCAGGAGCTTTCCGTGGACGCCTCCGCCGCCGGCGTCGAAATCCAATGCCCGACCTGCAACGCCGCGCTCGTCGTGCCTGCCGCGCCGCCGCAGGGCAACCTGAACCCGATGGCCACTTCCGCCGCCGCGCGCGGTGAGCAGCCGCACTTCAAGGTGCCGACTTACGACACGCCGCCGCCGCCTGCGCCCACCATCGAGAAACCGCTGGCCACGCTCGAAGTCACCGCCAAGCAGACGGACAAACAGATCAAGGTGAAGACCCTGCGCCACTCCGACCACGTCGAGGTAGGCAAGGATTTGTTTGATGACCACGTCTCGCTGTTTCTCCAGAAGGTCGGCGAGACGAACATCATCAGCATCTCGCCGATTGCCTACACGCACATGGACCTCGCGACGCGCGCGTGGGTGACGGACTACGCGGTGCTGGTGGTGTATCGGGGGTGAATTTAGGACCGTGTTCAAAACAACGCACTGAACCCCAATGATTCGTGGACGTATTTGAAAATCAAAATTCAACTGAGCGCGACAAAAAGACTTGGCTGGAAAAGCTCATTCATGTCCTGCCGGTTTTTCCATTGCTGATGATAGGTGCGGGCATATTCGTCCCTGAAATAGAGCGCGCTCGAATGCTGAATTTTTCTTGGGTTCCAGTCCTCCTGCCCGCGCCCCTGGCAGCCCTTGCCATCTATTTTGTGATGGGCTGGCGTTTGCGCCGGAGCATCGGTCTGTGGGCTTGGCCGATTGGGTACTTGCTCGCGACTCCCCTGTTCTTCCTCCCCACGGCCATGCTGGCGTTGAACACGCGTGCGATTGCGCTGAACCAGACACTCCAGCCAGCGGAGACGGTCGCGCTTAGGACATGGTTTCCGCATCCATTCATCCAGTACTCCTCCAGCAGCGAGGGCAACGTGTTGCTGGTGCGGAAAAATGATTTCAGCGAGGCGCTTGTCGAATATGCGCGAACGAATCGAGCGAACTGACGAATTAATCCGAGTTCAAACCACTTCCTTGCCCACCGGCAGTTGTCCCGGCACAAGAAACGTCTTCACCAGTTCGCCTTCGCCACACACGATCATGCCCGGGAATCGTTTGAACCAGGGAGCGGGCGGGACTTCATGTTCACCATCGAGCCAGTCGGCCAGCAAGGCCAGTTGGTCGGCGGATATTTTCCGGCTCTGAATGCGATCCAACAAATGTTGCAGCAGCGCGGGCGGAAGCTGGGCGCGGCGGACTTTAGGCATGGGTGCCGCCGTAAAAGCCGCGCGTGATTTCCTCGCGCAGGGCCAGGGCTTCGGACGGGTCTGCGGCCTGAACCATCCGTTCGGCGAGTGCGGAGAGTTCGCGCCCCGTCAGTTTTCTCTCGGCATCCAGCCGGTAGGCGAAGCGAATGACGCCGGCCTGTTCCTCGGGCGGGAGGCGTTTGATTTCCTCGATGATGTCAGTCGCGGTCACGGGCGGAAGGTAACAGGGCGGGTCGGCTGATGGAACGGCTATTCTCGGTCGGATTCCCCGGTTGCATTCGCCCCTCGCTGCTTTAATTTCGCGGCCCGTTTCAAGCGATGCCCAGCGTCTATATCAAAACCTACGGTTGTCAGATGAACGAGCGTGACAGCGAGGCCGTCGCCGCGCAGCTCGTCGCGAAGGGCTACACCCTCGCGCCCACCGAACACGTCGCGGATGTCATCCTGCTCAACACCTGTTCCGTGCGCGACATGGCCGAGCGCAAGGCCGTGGGCAAGATGGCCAACCTCGCCGCCGACGTGCGGAAGAATCGCCCCGACGTGGTGCTCGGCTTCATGGGCTGCATGGCGCAGAGCCGTGGCCAAGAGCTGATTGATAAATTGCCCGATGTCGACCTCGTGCTCGGGACGCAGAAGTTTCATCGCGCGGCGGAATACCTTGACGAGATTCTCGCCGGCCATCGCACGAAGATCGTGGACGTGGAAGCGGAGAAGGGGAGCGAGGCGGAGATTCGCCAGCACTTGCTCAATGGCTCGGCGGCGAAATCCGTGACGGCGTTCGTCAGCATCATGCAGGGCTGTAATCAATACTGCACCTTCTGCATCGTGCCCTACACACGCGGCGAGGAACGCAGCCGGACCATTCCCGATATTGTCGCGGAGTGCCGTCAGCTTGTGGAGCAGGGCGTGTGCGAGATCACGTTGCTCGGACAAATTGTGACCAGCTACGGCAAGCGCGATTATCCGTTATTGGAAGGTAAGAGCGCGTTCGTGCAACTGATCGAAGCGGTTCACGAGATCGAAGGACTGGAACGCATCCGTTTCACCTCGCCGCATCCGAAAGGCTACGGCGATGATCTCGTCGAGTCCTACGCGCGCCTGCCGAAGCTCGTCGAGAGCGCGCACATTCCGCTCCAGAGCGGCAGTGACCGTATGCTCAAGGCCATGCACCGCGGCTACACGCGCGAGCGGTTTCTCACCATCATCCGCAAACTGCGCGCAGTGAACCCGAGCATGGGCATCACTACGGACATCATCGTGGGCTTTCCGGGCGAGACGGAGGAGGACTTCGAGCAGACGCTCTCGATCTATCGCGAGGTGGATTTCGACAACGCCTACATCTTCCGCTACTCGAAGCGCAAAGACACACCGGCGGCGGAGATGCCGGATCAATTGCCCGAGGAAGTGAAAGACGAGCGCAACCAGCGCCTGCTCGCGCTCACCAACGAACTCGGCGCAGTGCGTTACGGCGCGCTGATTGGTCAGCGCGTGCAAATCCTCGCCGAAGGCCCGAGCAAACGCCCCGAGCGCATGATGGGCCGCACGCGCTGCGGCAAGATCGTGGTCTTCGACGGCAGCGAGCGACATCGCGGGCAATTGATGGATGTGCAAATCACGCGCGCCGGTTCCTTCACGCTCTACGGTGATCCGGCGGTGGTGGGGATGGAGTGAGAGAAAACTCCCAATCCCAAACTCCTAACAAATTCCAGGGCGGCATTCCGAAATGGCGCGGCCTTCCCCTCACCCCGGCTCTCTCTCCGGAGGAGAGGGAGAAAGTCAGCCAGCGTCGGGTGACGGTCAGTGCGTCCGCATGGTTGAAGACTGAATGCAGTTCTCCCTCTCCCGGCGGGAGAGGGCAGGGGGTGAGGGGAACGGCGTCCACCTTCATCAAAGCCGTCCAATTATTTTTGCGTGCTAAAGATTAACTGTTTGTCGCCGCCCGATGTTTGGCCCACAAACCGCCCATGAATCTCTCTGGTAAAATCGCTCTCGTCACCGGCGGCACGCGCGGCATCGGCGCGGCCACCGCGCTCGCGCTCGCCAAGGCGGGAGCGGATGTCTCCCTCGTCGCGCGCCGCTTGGATGACGAAGCCAAGGTCGTCCACCAATCCATCGCCGCCCTCGGTCGCCGCTGCGAACTCATCCAGGCCGACTGCGGCCAGCCCGCCGACGCCGCGCGCTGCGTCCGCGAGACGGAAACGAAACTCGGCGCGGTGGACGTGCTCGTGCATTCCGCCGGCGGGCCGGTCAACGGCGGCCTGTTCGACCTCACGCCCGAGCAGTGGCAGAGCGCGTTCGATGTCCACGTCCACGCGGTTTTCCATCTCAGCCGCGCGGTGATTCCCGCGATGCGCTTGAAGAAGGAGGGTTCCGTCATCCTCATTTCCTCCACGGCCGGCCTTCGCGGCATCATCACCAACGTCGCGTATCAAGTGGCGAAGGGCGCGCTGCCGCAGTTCACCCGCGCGCTGGCCCGCGAATTCGCCAACGACAACATCCGCGTGAACTGCGTTGCGCCCGGCGTGGTGCGGACGGACTTTCACAAGACGATGAGCGAGGAGCAGCGCCGCCTGAATCTCGATCACCGCATCCCGCTGCACCGCGAAGGCACGCCCGAGCAGGTCGCCGAACTCATTCTCACGCTCGTGCAGAACGACTACATCACTGGCGAGACGATGACGATTGACGGCGGGCTGACGATGCGGATCGCGTGAGTTAGCGAATGGTCATATCTCGTGAACGCGAGACTGAAAAGTCTCGCAACCTGCCGGCTGGAAAGCTGGCGTTACGTCGTAGCGCCGACATTCGTGTCGGCAGGTCGCGAGACTTTTTAGTCTCGTCGTCCCCAGGCTGTGGATGGACGGCGGAATTTTTCTAAAGGTTGAACCCGGCTGCCGCGCCATGCTACTTCCAAGACTGACCGGAGTGTCCGAACGCATCCAGACATGAACACGATCACTGTTCCGTCCCATCCACGTCCGCTTTGGCGGCGGCTTTTGCGCCGCGCGCTGCGCATTGGTTTGTTTGTTTTGATCATCGTCATCGCCGCCGTGGTGATGCGTTGTTTCTACGCTTTCCGCGACCGCAACCCCGGCTACCAGATCCGCCTCGACCTCAATGGTCACAAGGTTCCGACCAATCAATTACAGGCGCTGCAAGTGGGTTTCGCGCGCGTGAAGATCAATCCCGACCTGCGCGATCCGAACCGCCCCATTTACCTCGCCGGGTTCAGCCAGAACCGCGTGGCCACGAAAATTCACGATGACCTCTGGGCCATCGCCTGTGTGATTGATGACGGGCGCACGCGCGTCGGCATCGTGGCGCTCGATGCCATCGGGTTTTTCCACGATGACGTGATTGAGGTCCGCAAGCGCCTGTATCCGCTCTCGAAGATTGATTACGCCATCGTCACTTCCACGCACAACCACTCCACGCCCGACCTCATGGGCTTGTGGGGACGCGACTATTGGCACACGGGCGTGGATGATTTGTATCAGGTCAATGTGGTTTCGGCGGCGGCCAAGGCGCTGGACCGCGCGGCGGCGGCGCTCCAGCCCGCGCGCCTGGCGGTGCATGAAATCCCGATGCTCACGGACGGACTCGTGGCCGATACGCGTCCTCCAGAAGTTTTTGATGCCGATGTGCGCGTGCTGCATTTCACGAGTCCGACGAACGGCGCGACCATCGGCACGGTGGTCAACTGGGCGAACCATCCCGAAACCGTTTGGAGCAAGAACACGGAAATCACCGCCGACTTTCCCGGCTACTTGCGCGAGGCGCTGGAGAATGGAGTGACGTTGAGCAACCTCACCTTGCGCGCGGGCGTGGGCGGCATACACCTCTATGTGAACGGCGCGATTGGCGGACTGATGAGCACGACGCCGAGGGTCACGGTGCGCGACCCGATTCTCGAACGCGAATTCACCGAGCCGTCGCACGACAAGGCACGCGCGGTGGCGCACCGGCTGGCGGCGCGCATTCTGCCGCGCCTGGAGAGCACGAACGCGCCGACGTTTTCGCACGTTCCGATTTCGCTGCGTGCAATGACCATCGAACTACCCTTGGACAACAACGGATTCCTGCTCGCGCCGGTGGTGGGACTGATTGATCGCGGACACATTGGTTGGAAACGCATCCGCAGCGAGGTCGCACTGCTCGGCATTGGCCCGGCGAGTCTCGCGTGCATTCCCGGCGAAATTTATCCCGAGATCGTGAACGGCGGCATCGAGGTGCCGGAGGGCGCTGACTATCCGGGGAACATCGTGGAGGTGCCGCCCATCCGGGAGTTCATGCCGGGCAAGGTGAAGTTCATCCTCGGACTGGCGAACGATGAGATCGGCTACATCATTCCCAAGACGGAGTTCGACCGGAAAGCGCCGTGGCTCTATGGCGCGAAGAAGAAATATTACGGCGAGATCAATTCCATGGGCCCGGACGTGGCGGGGAAAATCCACGCGACGCTGCTGGAGATGTCGCAGGGTTTCATGGCGACGAATGCGCCGGTCCGGCGGTGACGCCGGTGGCCGCCCGTGTTGATTTCAGCGCGCCCGCGTCTTCCAAAAAGCGAGAGAGCCACACCGTCGAGCGTGGCTCTCTCTTCTAACGGAATTTTGTGTGGGCGGACGCCTTACGACGCGGCGCCTTGTTCTTCCCAGTCGCCGAGTTTCAGGATTTCGCGGACCTTGCGGCGTTCGTAGCGATGCTTCTCCGCCTTCTTCGGACGGTTGGTGAGTTGGCGGAAGGCGTTCTTGGGATTCGCCACGGCTTCGGTGATGAGTTCTAACGTCTTAATCATAGCTCGTTACCTTTCGTTCGCAGCGACGCAAGCGGAACATGTGCCAGTGGTCCTTCAACTTTCCTCCTGAGCCACTGGCCGGCCACTCGGAAGCTGTTGGGTGAGTAGATTGCGGAAATCCCCGTTTCGTTCAAAACCATTTTCAGAAAAAATTTACCCAATGGTTTCCCCGAGGCCGTGTCCTGCTTTGGGTGGGCTGCATCATTTTTGAACATGGTGGGAAGGTTGAACCACGGAAGACACGGAGCACACGGAAAGAGAACTGGCGGCGGATCGAGATCTCTTGTGCGGATGGGCGACCGATCTGTTTTCCATTCGTCTGCCCCCATTCAACTGCCGGCTTCGCTGCCGAAAAGAAAAACTGGCAGATGAATTGGGGCAGACGAATGAAGACCGGGGCATGGCAAACATGCGGAGGCGTTGGCCCGGCCTCATGGTCCTAAAACTTCCATGCCTGCCTTTCCGTGTGGTCCGTGTCTTCCGTGGTTAATCTTCCCCGAATTGAAACGCCCCTGACCGCCACTCCTTCGCCGCGCGCGAGGCCACGAGTCGCAGGCCCGCCGCCTCGAAGGCCGTCTGCACTTTTGGAAATTGTGTCCGCAAAATTCCCGCCAGCACCAGTGTCCCGCCGGGCGCGAGTCGGGCGAGGATGCGGTCGCGCTCCTGGATGAGCAGGTCGTAAATCAGGTTCGCGCACACGACATCGAATTTCTCTGACGCGCGGCGCGGCAGCTTCGTGAGGTCTTGTTGGGCTAGGCGGAAGGAGACCCGGTTCGCCCTCGCGTTCTGCTTCGCGACACGCACGGCTTCGGGATCAAAATCAAACGCCATGATCGGCGCATAACCGAGCTTCGCCGCAGCGATGGCGAGAATGCCCGAGCCGCATCCCGCATCCAGCAGACTCTGCGGGCGCGCGTCCTCTCGCCGCGCCGCGACTTGGGCGAGGCAGAACGCCGTGGTCGCATGATGCCCAGTGCCGAAGCTCAACCCTGGATCGAGAATCACCACGGCCTGGCCACGCTTCGGCCTCTGCTTGCTCCAGCTCGGCAGGACCAGCAGACGTGGACTAATTTCCAGCGGATGAAAATGACGCTTCCACGACTCGGCCCAATTCTCGCGCGGCACGCGGCGCACGGAGATGCGCCCCGAGCCGAGGTCCAGTCCCGCCTCGCGAATCCGCCGCAACCCCGCCCGCACTTGCGTCCGCTGCGTCGCCGTGAATTGCTCCACGTAAATGATCGCGCTGGTGGTGTGCTTTTCCGTGTCCGCGTAGATGGAAGCGGGCTGGCCGAAGATGCCGCCCAACAATTCCAGCACCGCATCCTCCGCTTCGGCGGTGATGCGGAGCGAAATTTTCTGGAGCGTTTTGGTTGGTTGAGTTTTCACAAAATCCTTGTAGCGGCGGCTCGGCAGAGCACCGTCAATTAAATTTCAGATGGCGGCGCTCTACCGAGCCGCCGTTACGACTAGCTGGTCGCCAACGCGCGCTGCTGCCCCTCCAGCAACTGCCGCACACCCACACGCCCGGCCTCCAGCAGCGCGTCCAGTTGCGTGCGTGAGAACGTCGCTTCCTCGCCCGTGCCCTGGACCTCGATGTATTCCTCCGCCGCGTTCATCACGATGTTCATGTCCACCGCCGCCGCCACGTCCTCGACGTAATTCAAATCCACCAGCGTCGCGCCGTCCACGATGCCCACGCTTACCGCCGCGACTGGTTTGGCCAGCGGATTTTCCTTCAACTTTCCCTCGCCCATCAGCTTGCGCACGGCCAGCGCCAGTGCCACGTAGCTGCCCGTGATGGCCGCAGTGCGCGTGCCGCCGTCCGCCTGCAACACATCGCAGTCCACACAAATTGTGCGAGGCCCAATCTTTTCCAGATCAATGGCCGCTCGCATGGCCCGGCCGATGAGCCGCTGGATCTCAGACGAACGCCCGTCCAATTTTCCTTTCGAAATGTCACGCGGTTTTCGCGTGAGCGTGGAATACGGGAGCATGGAATACTCCGCCGTGATCCAGCCACCGGTCACGCCCTGCTCCTTCATCCAGCGGGGGACAGATTCCTCGACCGTCACGCCGCAGATGACGCGCGTGTTGCCCCACTCAATGAGCGTGGAACCCGTGGCGTGCGGCGCGATGTGATTTTGGAAACGCAGCGGACGAATCTGGTCGGCGCGGCGTCCGTCAGCGCGGAGTTTCGGGGAAACTGTTTCAGACATGCGCGCGAGCGTAGGTGCGTGGCGAAGCGGTGGGGAAGGGGAAAATCGGAGCGGGCGGAAGAAGGGTGGAAGAATTTCTACGCAGCTCAAATTCCTGCGCGCTCTTGATCAAGCCTGAGGCCAAGCGCGGTCACAGCAGCCCGCGTTCATCCAGATCATCTTCATTCAGACCGAGGTAGTGGCCGAGTTCGTGGAGGTAGGTGATGTGGACTTCTTCCAGAAATTCTTCCTTATCGCCCTCGACCATCGCATGAATGTTTTCGAGGTAGAGGAGGATCTGCGCGGGCAGCGGCACTTGACCTTCGTCCGCGAATTCGCCGCCGACAAACAGTCCCAGCGTGTCCGAGGCGATGCCGTCCTGGATGACCGCCGGGTTCGGCACGCGCTCGTAGCTCACCGGCAGCACCGCCGCGCGCGGGCGCAAATCATCGGGCAGCTCCGCGATGGTCGCGGTGACTTCCTCGCGCGCGAGTTCGACGAGGCGCGGCCAGTTCATGCCACGGGAACGGGGCGGGATTTCGAGAACCGCTTCAGCACCGCCGGGTTGTCTTCAAAAAACTGCGCGAGGTCGGCCAGCACCGCCACCGTCGCCGGACTGAGATGGTGTTCGATGCCCTCGATGTCCTGCTGCTGCGTCTCCGCGCTCAGGCCGAGGAGGGAGAAAAATCTGGAGAGCGTGGCGTGGCGGTTCTGAATGCGCTTGGCCACTTCGCGGCCTTGGTCGGTCAGCGTGAGGCCACGATATTTCTCGTATTTTAGGAACCCAAGCTCGTCGAGCTTCTGCACCATGCTCGTCACGGACGCCTGCTTCACTTTCAGCGAAGAGGCGATGTCCACGACGCGGGCGTAGCCCTTCTCCTGGATCAACTCATGGATTCTTTCCAGATAATCCTCGGCGCTCTGGCTCGGTCGCGGATCGGGCATCGGCGGAATTAACCAGCAAGCTCCGGGGTGAGGCAAGCGCAGGCATCGGGCGGGGCGCAAACGAGTGTGAAGCGGACCGGGACTCCTGCCAGTTCGGACGTGATAATGCCTTATTCGGAAAAAACAGAAACCCGCCCCCCGGGCGGGGAGCGGGTTCGCTTCTGTTCGCGTGGACAAAACTCTAAAACCACGCTGGGTAATTCATCGGCACCGGTGCAAAAACCTTTAGCCCGGTCTTTCAACTTTCTCACGGAGCGCGAAATTCATTGCGGCCAGGGCAATTGGCAGGGCGGTTAGACGCTAAAATCGGCCTGCCCTTGGTCTCGCCAATGAAGCCCTGAAGCCCTGAAAGTTTTTCAGAAAAATCGCTTGTGAATAATTTCACGACCCGGCAATTTCGCCCACGCTTTTGGCCGGTCAACCGGCGTGAGAGCCGGGGAAGTCGAGTTCCCCAACAGCATTTTCACAACGCGTGATGCGATTTCTAAAAAAGTTTTTGGTGTTGGCGTGTCTCTTGGGCACGCCCTTTTTTGCCTTCGCGGCGGAGCATGGCGCGGCGGGGGCGCACGCCGAGCAGCAGGGTCTCAGTGCTGATGCCAAGCCGGTTTTCAGCATCGGTCCCATCCAGTTTACGAACTCGATGGTCATCACCTGGACGGTGGCGGTGTTGCTGATTCTCCTGGCGCAGTTGGCGACGCGGAAGGTGCAGTTGGTTCCGTCGGGCTTGCAGAACTTCGTCGAGTGGTTGGTTGAGGGGATGTACGACTTCTTCGGAGAGATTCTCGGCGCGGAATTGGTGAAGAAGTCGTTCTGGTTTTTCTGCACACTGTTCGTATTCATCCTGTTCACCAACTGGTTTGGTTTGATTCCGGGCGTGGGCACCATCACTTACGGCGGACATCCGATTCTGCGCGGCGGCAACGCTGACCTGAACATGACGCTCGCGATGTCACTGGTGTTCTTTTTCCTGTGGGTGATGTGGTCGTTCCAGTCGCTCGGACCAGTGGGTTTCCTCAAGCATATTTTCTCCGGCGGCGACAACGGCAAAGGACCGATGGCCATCTTCATGATGGCGATTTTCCTGTTCGTCGGGGCCATCGAGGTCATCTCCATCACCTTCCGCCCGGTGTCGTTGAGCTTCCGTCTCTACGGCAATGTTTTCGCCGGCGAGAACATCCTGGAGTCCATGATGCATCTGGGCGGAACCTGGTTCGGGTGGCTGCTGCCGCTGCCCTTTTACTTTCTGGAATTGCTCGTGGGTATCGTGCAGGCGCTGGTCTTCGCGCTGCTCACCTCGGTGTTCACGGCGTTGATGTGCGCGCATCACGACGACAGCCACGGCAAAGAGCACGGCAAGGAACACGCGCATTGATTTAACAATTTCATCCGCCGGACCGTGGGCAAACTGCGGGGGTGGATGGGAAAAACACGAAAGGTAATAACTATGTTCACTCCAATGTTGGCTGCAGCGGCAGAAGTCGCCGGCGAAGTCGCGAAGGCCGCCGGTACCTCTGGAAATCTGCACATCGGTCTGGCCGCCCTCGGGTCGGCCATCGGTGTGGGAATCATTGGCATGAAGGCCGCCGAAGCGACTGGACGCAATCCGGGCGCCGCAGGTGCCATCCGTAACCAGGCGATCATCTTCGCCGCGTTGGCGGAAGGCGTGGTCTTCTTCGCCATCTTCCTGGCGAAGGGCCAGTAATCTTGCGGGCGCGGAGTCGAGAGGCTCCGCGCCCCGCAATTTTGTGAGTTAACTTATGAATTTCTATCCTGTTCTTGCTGCTGGCGGTTTCGTGGAAACCATACGTGAACTCGCCGGTCAATTCGGCGTCACCTGGCCGTTGCTCATCTCGCAGATCATCCTGTTCGTGATCGTGGCGCTGGCGCTGAAGAAGTTTGCCTACGGCCCGATCCTGAAGGTGCTCGAAGAACGCCGCCAGACGATTGCCCAGAGCTTGGCCAATGCTGAGAAGATCAAACAGGAACTCGCCAGCGCGCAGGCCAAGGCGCAGGAGATTTTGAGCCAGGCCAATGCCCTGGCGAACAAGCAGATTGAAGAAGCTCGTGCCGTCGCCGCCAAGGTTCACGAGCAGGAAACGCAGAAGGCCATCGCCACCGCGAACCAGATTGTTGCCAAGGCCAAAGAAGCCAGCGAAGCCGAACTGGTTCGCATGAAGGGCGAATTGCGCAAGGAGATGGTGCGCCTCGTGGCCGAAACCACCGCGAAGGTCAGTGGCAAGGTTCTCACGCTCGACGATCAGAAGCGTCTGGCCGACGAGACGACGAAGCAACTTGCGGCGTAAGGCTTTCAGCTTTTCAGAATTTCAGCCTTTCAGCGTTTTAGAGAATGAAGATTAACAAGCAAGCCCGGCGCGATGCGAAAGACCTCTTTCGCGCCTCGCAGGTCAACGGCCTGTTGGACGAGAACAAGGCGCGTCAGGTGGTGGACGCCGTGCTGGCCGGCAAGCCTCGCGGCTACATCGGCATTCTCTCGCACTTTCAGCGTCTGCTGAAACTCGACATCGCCCGCCGCGCCGCCCGCGTGGAGAGCGTCATCGCGCTGGACGCCGCGCAGCAGAGCAGCGTCAAAGCCACGCTCACGAAGCGTTACGGCGCAGGTTTGGATTTTACCTTCGCGCAGAACCCGGCCCTCATCGGCGGGATGCGCATCCAGGTGGGCAGCGATGTTTATGACGGCAGCATCCAGTCCCGTTTGGCGCAGTTGCAGGAAGTTTAACGAATTTGTATGAGCACACTATTGCAAGACATTGAAGCGAAGATCTCCGGCGTGAAGACCGAGGTCTCGCGCACGAACGTCGGCACCGTCCGCGAAGTCATGGACGGCGTGGCGAAGATCGAAGGTCTCACGGGCGCGATGCTCAACGAGATGCTCGACTTCGGCAACGGCGTCACCGGCCTCGCGCTGAACCTCGAAGAGACGGAAGTCGGCGCGATCATTCTCGGCGACTACACCTCGGTGAAGGAAGGCCAGGAGGTCAAGACGACCGGCAAGCTGCTCTCCGTGCCCGTGGGCAAAGGTTTGCTCGGCCGCGTGGTCAACACGCTCGGCCTCCCCGTTGATGGCAAGGGGCCGATCACTTCCGACGTTTTTTATCCGGTGGAGAAAATTGCGCCCGGCATCGTGAAGCGCAAATCCGTCAACCAGCCTTTGCAAACCGGCATCATGGCAATTGACGCGATGATTCCGATTGGGCGCGGTCAGCGCGAGTTGATCATCGGCGACCGTTCCACGGGCAAGACCACGATTGGCGTGGACGCGATGATCAACCAGGCACGCATCAATCAGAGCGAAGCGTCGAAGGAAAAAGGTTTCCGCCCGGTCTATAGCATCTACGTCGCGATCGGCCAGAAGCAGTCGAGCGTGGCCCGCGTCATCGCGACGCTGGAGAAGGAAGGCGCGCTGCCCTACACCATCGTGGTCGTGGCCTCGGCCTCGGACTCCGCCGCCAACCAATATCTCGCGCCGTTCGCCGGTGCGGCGATGGGCGAGTGGTTCATGGACAACGGCATGGATGCATTGATCATTTTCGACGATCTTTCCAAGCAGGCCGTGGCTTACCGCCAAGTGTCGCTCGTGCTCAAGCGTCCGTCCGGTCGTGAAGCGTATCCCGGCGACGTGTTCTACCTGCACAGCCGTTTGCTCGAACGCTCGGCGCGTGTCGGAGAGAAATACGGCAACGGCTCGCTGACTGCGCTGCCCATCATCGAGACGCAGGCGGGCGACGTGTCGGCCTACATTCCGACGAACGTGATTTCGATCACCGACGGTCAGATTTATCTCGAAACCGATTTGTTCTACCAGGGCATCCGCCCCGCGATTTCCGTCGGTCTCTCGGTGAGCCGCGTCGGTTCCGCCGCGCAGATCAAGGCGATGAAACAGGTCGCCGGCAAAATCAAACTCGACCTCGCCCAGTTCCGTGAACTCGCGGCCTTCGCGCAGTTCGGTTCCGACCTCGACGCCAAGACGCAGGCACAACTCGAACGCGGCAAGCGCATCGTGGAGTTGTTCAAGCAGAACCAATACAACCCCATGCCAGTCGAGGCGCAGTCCGCGGTTCTCTGGGCCATGCAGAACAACATGCTGGACGACGTGCCGGTCGAGAAGGTGAAAGATTTCCAGGCCAAGATGACCGACTTCCTCAGCACGCGGAAAGCGGAACTGATGGGCAAGATTCGCGCAGAGAAAGCGTTCAGTGACGCGCTCGGTGCGGAACTGAAGGCTGCGCTGACGGAATTCAAGCAGACGTATCGGTAAGATACTTGAGATCACAATTTGTGATCTCAAACGTACGCAACAAGATGTTTATGGCCAACGAAGCAGCAACGACGCAGGTCGAAGGGGTGGATTCCAAAATCCATTTCATTCGCGGCCAGCGTGTCATGCTGGATTCGGATTTGGCGGTCATCTACGGCGTGCCGACCATGCGGTTGAACGAGCAGTTCAAACGTAACCGCAAACGTTTTCCGGCAGATTTCGCCTTCCAACTGACGCAGGAAGAGCACGCGGCTTTGATATCGCAATTTGCGATATCAAAGAAGGGCCGTGGGGGAAGGCGCAAACTGCCCTGGGTTTTCACCGAACACGGAGCAATCATGCTCGCTGCCCACCTGAACAGTGAACGCGCCGTGGAGATGAGCGTTTTCGTCGTCCGCGCTTTCGTGCAGATGCGCGAAGTGCTGATGGGCAACACTCAGTTGGCCGCGAAGCTGGTTGAATTGGAAAAGCGCGTCGGCGGTCACGACGCAGTGATCGCGGATTTGATCACCGCAATTCGCCAGTTGCTCGAAGCCCCCGCCGAAGAAAACCCCAAACGCGAGATGGGTTTTCACATGCGCGAGGAAGCGCCGACGTACCGGTACAAAATTTCCCGTAAAAGATAACCATGCCCAGCACACGCGACATTCGCCGGCGCATCAAGTCGGTCAAGAACACCGCCCAAATCACCAAGGCGATGCAGATGGTCGCTTCCGCCAAGATGCGGAAGGCGCAGCAGGCCGCCCTCTCGGGCCGGCCCTACGCCAAGCTGATGAACAACGTGCTCTCGGCGGTGTCGGCGGGCGCGGGTGATTTCTCCAATCCGCTCATCGAAGTGCGTGTGGTCAAGAAGCGCGCGCTCATCATCATCAGCACGGACAAGGGTCTGTGCGGCGGGTTGAACACGAACTTGCTGCGCGAAGCCACGAAGTACGACAAGGCCACCACGCTGCATGTCACGGCGGGACGCAAGGCGTCGCAGTTTGTCGCACGCACCAAGCGCGAGTTGGCGGCGGAGTTCACCTACAAGGACAACCCGGCGTTTGCCGAGGCGCGGGCCATCTCGCGGTTCGCCCAGGAACTTTTCACCAGCGGCAAGGTGGATCAGGTGGACGTGCTCTACACGAATTTCATCAGCACGATGATTCAGAAGCCCGAAGTGCGGCAACTCCTGCCCATCCGCGAAATCACCGCCTTGGACGCGGACGTGCAGGGCGAAAGCACGGGGCGGGCGTTGGAGAAGAGCACCACGGAATATCTTTTTGAGCCGGGGGCCGAAGCCGTGCTGGGCAGCTTGCTCCCGCACTACCTGAATTTTCAGGTCTATCAATTTTTGCTTGAGGCCAAAGCCTCCGAGCACAGCGCGCGCATGGTCGCCATGAAGAGCGCGACCGACAACGCCAAGCAGATGATCAAGGACCTGACGCTCGAATACAACAAGCTGCGTCAGGCGAACATCACGCGGGAACTTTTGGAAATCACCAGCGCCGCGATGGCGATGAATTAAGCAATTACGAAAATGAACAAAGGCAAAATCGTTCAAATCATCGGTCCCGTCGTGGACGTGGAGTTTCCGGCGCAGTTGCCGGCCCTCTTCAACGCGCTCAAGATCGAATTCACCCCGCCCGGCGGCACGCTGACCAAGCTCACGCTCGAAGTGCAGCAGCACCTCGGCGACAACTGGGTCCGCGCCATCGCCATGTCCACCACCGAGGGCTTGAGGCGCGGCCAGGAAGTCATCGATGCCGGAGCGCCCATCTCCATGCCCGTCGGCGAGGCGGTCATGGGCCGCATCTTCAACGTCACCGGCGACCCCGTGGACGAACAGGGTCCGGTCAAGGCTGACAAGTATAACCCGATTCACCGTCAAGCCCCGCCGCTGGTGGATCAGTCCACGTCGCCCCAAGTGCTCAGCACCGGCATCAAGGTCATTGACCTCATCTGCCCATTCCTAAAGGGCGGCAAGGTCGGCGCGTTCGGCGGCGCTGGCGTCGGCAAGACCGTCGTCATCATGGAATTGATCAACAACATCGCGAAGCTGCACGGCGGCATCTCGATGTTCGCGGGCGTCGGCGAACGCACCCGCGAAGGCAACGATCTCTACAATGAAATGATCGAGGCCAACGTCATCAAGACGAAGAAGGACGCTAAGGGTCACACGATGACCAATGAAGACGGCCTGCCGATTCTCGAACCCGGCTCCCGCATCGGGCTGGTCTATGGCCAGATGAACGAACCCCCGGGCGCGCGTCTGCGCGTGGCGCTCTCCGCGCTCGCCGTGACCGAGTATTTCCGCGACGAGAAGAATCAGGACGTGCTCCTGTTCGTTGATAACGTCTTCCGTTTCTCGCAGGCCGGTTCCGAAGTGTCCGCACTTCTCGGCCGCACGCCGAGCGCCGTCGGATACCAGCCGACGCTCGCCGCCGAAATGGGTGATTTGCAGGAACGCATCACCTCGACCAAGAACGGTTCCATCACCAGCTTTCAAGCTGTGTATGTGCCCGCCGACGATTTGACCGACCCCGCGCCGGCCACCACGTTCGCGCACTTGGACGCGACCATCGTGCTCGAACGTTCCATCGCCGAGTTGGGCATTTTCCCCGCTGTCGATCCGCTCGCCTCGAACTCCCGCGCTCTCTCGCCGGAAATCGTCGGGCAGGAACATTACGACGTCGCTCGCGGCGTGCAGAAGGTGCTCCAGCGCTACAAGGACTTGCAGGACATCATCGCGATTCTGGGCATGGACGAACTTTCCGCCGAGGACAAGACGAGTGTGTTCCGCGCGCGCAAGATTCAGAAGTTCCTCAGCCAGCCCTTCACGGTGGCCGAGCAGTTCACCGGACGCCCCGGCAAGCAGGTGCCCGTGGCCGACACCGTGCGCGCCTTCAAGGAAATCCTCGAAGGCAAGCACGACGCCGTCGGCGAAGGCAACTTCTACATGAAGGGCGGCATCGACGAGATCAACGAAGCTTGAGCGACTTTCGTTGAGCGCCGGGTGCGAACCACTCCGGCTCTCAACCCTCAACTTCCAACTTTCAACTCAACATGGCCAACACGCTCAAACTGGAAATCGTGACGCCCGAAGGCGTGACCTACTCCGAGGACGTCGAGATGGTGACGCTGCCCGGCAGCGAAGGTGAAATGGGCATCTACCCGAACCACGTTTCGCTGATGACGCAGGTGGCCGCCGGCGAAGTGACCGCGCGCCGCCAGGGCCGCGATGAATGGGTGGCCGTGGGTGATGGCTTTGTGGAAATCACCGGCGAACGCGTGGCCATTCTCACCGACATGGCGATCAAGGCCGAAAACATTGATGAAGTGAAGGCCGAGGAAGCCCGCCAGCGCGCCGAAGCCCGTTTGGCCGAGAAGCTTGATGACGAAGACACGGCGATGGTCAGCGCCGCGCTCGCGCATTCGCTGGCGCAGTTGAAGGTCAAGCGCCGGACGCACTCCTGAACGGAGACTTTCCCCCAAGCCGTGAGGCCCAAAGCCTCGCGGCTTTTTCTTTGTAGCGGCGTCTCGTGAGAGCGCCGCC
>JAYVQC010000196.1:0-4825 GCA_043757045.1 Akkermansia sp.
GGTGTCGTTTACGTTTCATGCTGAGTTTTCCCGGGCGGCTTCGCCGCCCGGAAACTCTCATAACATGTGGATCAATTTAAGGGGAGCAGGCCACAACCAACCGACGGTTCGCCAACGCTGGAATTCTGGGCTGATGGATTTGAAGGCAAAAAACTTTGGCCATGAAAACTGCCGGCGCATCGGCGCATAAAATTCCCCTTTGGTAAAGCCAGTTTTCGGGCATAAATTCCGGCCATGAGCGCGACCGAAATCATTTCGGAAATCAAGAGACTCACCCCGCCGCAGCGTAAAAAAGTGCTGCGGTTTGTGGATGAGGAATTACGCGCGGCGGAAGATTTGGCGGACCACACCGCCGCCGACCGCGCACTGGCCGAGCCGGGCGCGAACATTCCGTGGAGTGAGGCCCGCAAAAAACTCGGCTGGGCATGAGCCGTTACCGACTTGAACTCCGTCCCTCCGTCGAAAAGACCTTGCGGAAAATCCGCGCCCCCCGGCTTCAGCAGCGCCTCGCCGCGGCCTTCCAAAAACTTTCCGAGAACCCCCGATGTCAGGGCGCGGAGAAAATGTCCGGCTTTGACCATCGCTACCGTTTCCGCGTCGGTGATTTCCGCATCGTCTATGAAATCCACGACACGGTTTTGCTGGTGCTGATCCTCGCGATTGGTGACCGGAAAGAAATTTACCGTTGAATGAAATCCCTGGCCTGGATCACCGGCGCGGGCGGACTCATCGGCTCGCAGATTGTGCGCGCGGTGCCGCGTGACTGGACGGTGCGCGGGCTGACGCGGGCGGATTTTGATCTCACGGACTTCGCCGCCGTGCGCGCGGCGTTCGAGCGCGAGCGTCCGCAACTCGTCATCCACTGTGCGGCGATGAGCAAGACCGGCGCGTGCGAGGCCAGCCCGGAACTCGCCCGCTTAAACAACGTGGAGGTCACGCGCGTAATCTGCGAACTGGCGGCGGACATCCCACTGATTTTTTTCTCCACCGACCTCGTGTTCGACGGCACGCGTCGAAATTACACCGAACTCGACCCGCCGAATCCGCTCAACGTCTATGCCCGCACGAAGCTCGACGCCGAGCGCATCGTGCTGGCGAATCCGCGTCACACCGTCGTTCGCACTTCGTTGAACGCGGGCGTCACCACGCGCGGCGATGCGTTCAACGAACAGTGGCGCGCGGTCTGGCAGCGCGGCGAAGCGTTGTCGCTGTTCACGGATGAATTCCGCTGCCCCATCGCGGCGGAAGTCACGGCGCGCGCGGTGTGGGAACTGGCGGCGGCGGAGCAACCCGGTCTCTATCATCTCGCCGGGGCGGAACGGTTGTCGCGCTACGAGATTGGTGAACTGCTTGCCGCGCGCTGGCCGCAGCTTCAGCCGCGCCTCGAACGCGACTCCGTGAAAACCTTCACCGGCCCACGCCGCTCGCCTGATTGCTCCGTGGACATCAGCAAGATTCAACGCGTCCTCCGCACGCCGCTGCCGAAGTTCAGCGCGTGGCTGGCGGAGACTTCAGGCGTGGAGATTTGATTCATGGGTGTCCGTTTCATTCTTTGGATTCTGTTTTCTTCAGCGGTGATTTTTACCGCAAAGACGCAGAGGCGCAGAGGCGCAGAGAAAATAAAGCAGAGTGAATTGTTCTTTCTCCTCTGCCTCTCTGCGTCTCTGCGCCTCTGCGGCAAAACTGCCCGTGCGATATGACCACCGCATTCCCTGTCTATCGCGGCCGCCTCGCGCCGTCGCCCACGGGGCATCTGCATCTCGGGCACGCCCGCACGTTCTGGATCGCACAGCAGCGGGCGCGGGCGCGCGCCGGGGTTTTGATTTTGCGCAACGAGGATTTGGATGCCACGCGCTTCAAAATGGAATTCGTCACTGACATGATCGAAGACCTGCGCTGGTTTGGATTTCAATGGAGCGAAGGGCCGGACGTGGGCGGCCCGTTCGCGCCGTATCATCAAAGTGAGCGGATGAGTTTTTTTCGCGCCACGTTGGAAAAACTCCGCGCGGGTAAGTTCATCTATCCCTGTGTCTGTTCGCGGAACGACATCCAGCAGGCCGCCACCGCGCCGCACGCCGAAGGCGACGAGCCGGTTTATCCCGGCACTTGCCGCGGCCATCTGGAATCTGAAGTTTCAAACCGCAAATTCTGCTGGCGCTTCCGCGTCCCGGATGGCGAGACGATTTCGTTCACGGACGGAAACTGTGGCGAACAACAGTTCGTCGCCGGAAAAGATTTTGGCGATTTCGTGGTCTGGCGGCAGGACGACGCCCCGGCGTACCAACTGGCTTGTGTGGCCGACGACGCGGCGATGCAGATCACGGAAGTGGTGCGCGGCGCGGACCTTCTGGTGTCCACCGCGCGGCAACTGTTGCTCTACCGCGCGCTCGGGCTGACGGTACCGGACTTTTTCCACTGCCCGCTATTGCTTGATGAACGGGGCGAGCGGCTGGCGAAACGGCATGAGGGGTTGAGTCTTCGCACGCTGCGGGCGGAAGGGAAGGAACCGCAGGAGATTCGTGCGAGTTGGTTGCCTCCGTAAGGCACGGAGCGCGGGTTTTTAACCCGCAGCAACGTTCAACAGCCGGAAGCCTTCTCTCGACACCCGCGCACCCGGTTGTCGCACGTTGCTGCGGGTTGAAAACCCGCGCTCCGGGTGCTGTCCTACTTCTCCTTTAACTCCACCTCGCCCGCCCAATTCTCGGGCGGCGGCGTGTCCACGACTTCCTTGAGGTGCTTGAGATAAAACTTCGTCGTGGTCTCGGCGCTGGCCGATTCCAGCACGCGCTCGAAGGACATCGCGGCGGCACCGAAATCCCGCTGCTGGAAGTGGCGCAGCCCGGTCTCGAATTCACCGTGCCACTGCGGGGCGGTGCCGCGGTCGCGCAGGGCCACCAACTCATAAACATCCACGCTCTTCTCGAAGCCTTTAAGAATGAACCGTCCGAGGTAACGCGTGATGAAGCGGTCGCCAATTTCCTTCTTCACGTCGCCGGTGATGAGCACGTCGGTGCCGAGATACTTGTTCAGCCCTTCCATGCGCGCAGCGAGATTGATGTTCTCGCCGAGCGCCGTGTAATCCACGCGGGTGTCGCTGCCAAAATTGCCGACGTTGGCGATGCCGGTGTGCAGGCCGATGCGGGTGATGAGGTTGCGACCGCGCACGGGAATTTTGCCCTGCTCACGAAAGCGCAGCGCCGCCTCGCACGCTCGCACCGCGTGATCGTTCTGCGGGTCCGGGGCGTTCCAAAACGCGAAGATGGCGTCGCCAATGTATTTCACCACCGTGCCGTCGGTGGGGTGAATGCAGCCGCCGACCGCGCCTTGGAAATACTCGTTCATCATCAAGGCCAGTTCGTCGGAGTCCATGCCTTCGGAGACGGTGGTGAAGCCCGCGATGTCGCTGAACAGGATGGTGAGGTTCTGCTTGGTCGCGCCGGGCTTGAGCAGCTTGCGGTCTTTGTCCGCCGCGAATTTTTTCACGAGCTTGGGCGACAAATACATTTCCAGCGACTGCACGAACATGCGGTTCTCGACGTAGAGCCGGACGGAATTGACGGCCACGGAGCAGAGCAGCGCGAAGCCGATTTGTACGCAGAGAATCAGCCACGGAAACCAGAGCAACTGCCGGATGAACACCTCGCGACTGATCAGCACCACGGCGGCGAGCGCCAGCACCGCCACGCCAATTGCGAAGACCGGGCGCAGCCGCATCAGCCCGAATCCGGCCAGCGCTCCGAGCACGATGATGATCCAACTCTCGGAGCGCAGCGGCAGCCGGCGCAGCCAGTCGCCGCGCAGGATGTTGAGAAACATCGTCGCCTGCACTTCCACTCCGAAGATGAGCGGCGTGTCGTTTTTATCGGTGCCCCAAAAGGAGAACGGGTTGCGATACGCGTCGTTGCGTTCGTGAGCCAGTTTGGTGATGACTTTCGCGCCGATGAAAACCGTTTTGCCGCGAAACTTTTCGTCGGGAACTTTCGCCGGGTCGAGCGCGTCCGAGAAGCGTTCGCTGGGCAGCCAGTTCGGCGGACCGTAGTAGTGAATCCAGGCATTGGGCTGGAGCACATCCAGCGAGGGCTGAAAAGCCTCCGCCTCCATGTTGGTGGTCACGGGCGCGGACTGAAATTTCGCCGCCGCCCAGCTCAAGCTGGCCACCTGCTCGTTCGGCGAGTGGGCGCGCAAAATTAAATCACGGCTCAGCCACATTTCCACCGAGCCGTAGTCCGCGAGGTTGGTGCGCAGTTCCTCTGCCGGCGGGATGAACTGCTTCTCCTGCGTGCTGATCGGCACATGTTCGATCCCGATGATGACACGTCCGCTGCGCTTCATGGCGTCGGCGAGCATTCGATCCGAGGCCGCGGCCTCGGGGTTGGCGTCGCTGAAGACCACGTCGGTCACGATAGCGCGCGCCCCGGCGGCGGTGAGGCGGTCGATCATCGCGGCGTAGAGCGCGCGGTCCCACGGCTTGTTCTGCGGCTGCTTCAGATCGAGGTAAGATTTTTCGTCGAGATAAACAATGACCGCCTCGTTCGCGGGAATCTTGTTCTGCCGGAGAATGTGCAGCAGGTCGTAGCTGAGATTGACCAGCCCGGAGCCGAACGCGAAGTCGTGCAGGAACCACCCGAGCGCCGCCACGACGAGGGCGAGCAGCCAGGCGTTCAAGCGCAGTTTTTTCAGCCAGCCTTTCACGCGCGGGAAAAGTTTCGGGTCACGCGGCGAGTGAATCCGAACGCGCTTGCGAAAGCAGGGAGAAAATTTTGCGACAGCAACTTAGAAAATAGATTGACGCCCCCCCCCCCGGACATGCTCAGAGTGTCAGCAA
>JAYVQC010000197.1:0-4791 GCA_043757045.1 Akkermansia sp.
GTGTCCGAGTTTTGCATTCATACTCCTGGTTCAAGGTTTTACTCACTCGGAGAGGAACCGTTCACGCCGCCAGTATGGCGGTACTGTCAAGATGCGCCCCACTGCCCAAAGAAGCGCGGCGTTTGATTGGCACGAAGTTGGATCGGGCGCAGCATGGTTTGGGCGGCGACATCAAGAAGCTCCAGGGATTCAAAAATAAATATCGCCTGCGCGCCGGGAATTACCGCGTGCTCTTTGAGTTGGAAGGCTCCCGTCTCGTGATTTACGATGTCGGCGACAGAAAAGACATTTATGAGTAACGCCACTTCCGTTTCTACCAAACCGCCGGGGAACTGGACGCAATTGAACAAGCAACTCGTCCAGGCGAAAACGTTGCTGCGTCAAATGAACCAGACGGTGCGTGACATTGAGGACGCACGCACCATTGAACGTGCCAAACGGGCCAACGCCAACAAACCGAGCATCCCGTGGTCGCAGGTCAAACGTGAATTGCAGTTGGATTAAGAAAGGAAAGTCCTCGGCACGGTGAACATCCCGCAGGAGGCGTTCATCGAGGTGTTGAAGGCGTAGGGCTGGTTGGGTCTCAACTCATGGAGAGTTGAAGCGGGCTAAAGCCCGCGCTCCGTCTGTCTGTTGAACGAGTCTCAACTGGACGCCGGAAACAGCGCTAACTTTTTTCGACCGGACGCCTCACCCGCACCGACACATGCCGGGCCTCGGGGATGATGAACTTCTTCACCTCCACGGTCACGCGGCGCGGGCCGAAGTCTTCGAGGATCATCTGCGCGAGGTCCACGGCCAGCGTCTCAATGAGTTTCCAATGCACGCCGTCGCCGAACTTCAGCAGGCGCTGTGTCACCGCGTAGTAGTCAATGGTGCCCCCCAGCTCGTCTTCCACGGCGGCGGCGCGGAAGTCGTGCGTCATCTCCACGGTGAGCAGCAGGCGTTGCGGCGTGGCGCGCTCGGCGTCCGGCACGCCCACGCAGTAGGAGACTTCCAGGTCGGTGATGGTGATGGTGTCCATAGTTAATGACGAATGGCGAAGGACGAATGACGAAGGACTTCGAGCAAAATCTTTGTCGGGGTGTTCAGGTTCAGTTGCAAAGCCTCCGCCAGCGGCAGCCAGCGAAACTCCTGCGCCTCGTGGTTAAGTATCACGTCGAGCGGCTCGCGCGCGATGCAGCGGTAGTTCAACAGCACGAAATGCGCGTCCCGATAAAACTCCTTGGAGCCAATGCAGTCCTGCACCAGCACAAACTCGATGGCGTCCACGGCGAGATTGGTTTCCTCCATCAGCTCGCGGCGCAGCGCGTCCACGCAGGACTCGCCGCCGTGGACTTTGCCGCCGGGAATGCCCCACATCCCCGACCACTTGTGCGTGCGGAACATCAGCACCTCGCCGGTGCGCGGATGAAAGATGGCCGCGCCTACGGTGACGATGGGCGGCGGAATCGCGCCGTTCATGGCGGGCTTCAATTCCATGTTCTGCCGCGCGAGCAGGCCGCGCAGTTCGCCGAGATGCTCCACGATCAAGTCCGGTTCCGCCGCGCGCAGTTGCGCCAGATCGTTGTAGCCCGTGAGCACGCCCACCGAATGGACACCACCATGCCGCGCCGTTTCGATGTCGTGTTGCATGTCGCCGATGAAAAGTGTTTCGCCCGCCACGAGCTGATGCTGCGCGAGGATGGTGTGAATCTTTTCCCGCTTGTCGCGCACGCCCACGAACGCCTCGTCAATGAAGTCCACGAAAGCCGCCGACTCCGCCTGCGCGCGCCAGTGGCTTTGGTGGACGGCCGTGAGCACGAAGGTGCGCAAGCCGCGCGCGCGACAGAATTCGAGGAACTCGCGCGCGTGGGGCAGGGGCGTGATGGAGTCCTGGCATTCCTTGAACCGTCCGTGAAACCACGTCTCCAGTTGCTCCATCGAAACGCTGGGCAGGAACTTGTCGTAGAAGTTTTTGAAGGGCAGGCAGAACTCCGCGCGAAACTGATCGCGGGACATTTCCGCCAGGCCCGCCTGGCGAAAGACGTGATTGGTCGCGTCCATCACCGCTGGCAGATCGTCCACCAGCGTGCCCGACCAGTCGAAGATGACATTGCGAATCACAGGACGAGCTTAGGCAACGCCGGAAAAAAGTCCAAAGACTCGCGCGCCGGGGGTGTGATGGGAAGTGGCGGTCAGGAGCGCGGGCGTCCCGCCCGCCCGAATGGAACCAGAGGCCGTTTCGCCCCGACCGCGTGGGGCGGCGGAAAAAACTTCCGCGCGCTCCGGCGGGCGAGACGCCCGCGCTCCGGCTGGAGTGCCCGCCACTTCTCATCGCACCCCGCGCCGGGTTTGCTTGGAGCACCGGTGCGTTACACCGCATCCAGACACGTCTGCACCGTGCGCACCAGCGTGTCGGGCGGATACGGCTTTTGCAGGAAATGGATCGGCTCGTCGCCCGAGTCGAGCAGGTCCTGGCTGTAGCCTGTGCTGTAAATCACCTTGAGTCCCGGCTTGCGCTCCTGGAGCTGGCGCGCGAGTTCGCGGCCCGTCAAGCCGCCCGGCAACACCATGTCCGTGAGCAGCAGATCAATCTCGTGCGCGTGCTCTTCCCACACACTGAACGCCTCCTCGATGCGCTCGGCCTCCAGCACTCGGTAGCCCGCGTCGGCAAGAATGGCGTGGGCCAGCTCGCGCAGAATGGGTTCATCTTCCACGAGCAAAATTGTTTCGCCCGCGCCGCCGCGCGGCGCGACCGGCCCGTCCGTGACCTCGGTGAGCTTTGACTCCAGAATTTGCACAGAGGCCGGAAACAGCATGGTGAAGGTTGTGCCGCGTCCCACTTCGCTCGTCACGTCCACGAAGCCGTCGTGTTGCTTGACGATGCCGAAGACCGTGGCCAGTCCCAGCCCGGTGCCTCTGCCCACTTCCTTGGTCGTGAAGAACGGCTCGAAGATGCGCGCCATCACGTCCGGCGGGATGCCCGTGCCGGTGTCGCTCACGCGCAGGCGCACCCAGCGCGCCACACCGTGCTCGTCCTCGCTCTCCACCGCGTCGGTGGCGACGATCAACTGCCCGCCCTGCGGCATGGCGTCGCGCGCATTGACGGCGAGGTTCAACATCACCTGTTCGATCATCGAAGGGTCGGCCTCGATGGCCGGCGCGTCCGGCGCGTGCTCGGCGACGAGTGAAATGTTTTCGCCGATCAACCGTTCCAGCATCCGGCTCATCGTCGTCACGGTCTCGCCGAGCGAGATGACGCTGCGTTGCAACACCTGGCGGCGGCTGAAGGTGAGCAACTGTTTCGTCAAACTCGCCGCGCGTTCCGTGGTCGTGAACAGTTGATCCAGCATCACGCCCTGTTCCTGCGACGCGCTCAATCCGAGCCGCCGCACCAGGCCCTGCATGATGGTGAGGATGTTGTTGAAATCATGCGCCACGCCGGCGGCGAGCTGGCCGAGCGCCTCCATCTTTTGCGACTGGCGCAACTGCGCTTCGAGGCTCAGACGCTCGGTCACGTCCTCGCCGTAGGCGTGAACGCGCGTCTCGCCGGCGAGCGGAAAGAATGACCACGAGAGCGTGCGCCCGGACACGGCGACCTTCTCGTCCAGCACGTTGATGCGGTGCTCCAGACAATGCCGTGTGAGGTCGGCGATGTTCAGGGGCAGCAATTCACCGGGCAGCGTCTTGTGTAGTCCGCCTGTGACGATGCGCGCGGCGTCGTTGCAGTAGAGCACGGAGCCGAGCGCGTCCAATTCCATGACGGGATTCGGATTGTGCTGCACGAAAGCCGCAAGATGCTCGCGCTCAGTTTCATTCTGGCGTCGCGCGTGCGCGGAACTGATGACGTTGGCGACGGATTGCAGGAAGTGATAATCATCCTCGACGAACACCCGCGCGCGCCGGCTCTGCGCCTCCAGAATGCCCCACGGTCGCAGCGCGCCGGGAATGACCACGCTGATGCCGCTGACCACGCCATGCGCGCGGACCATTTCCGGGATCCGAAAGGCCGTGATGGTTTCCGCGTCCCGCACGATGACCGGCTCGGCGGATTGCAAAACATACGCCGCCATCGAGTCCGTCTCCGCCCAGATCGTGGTGCCGACCACGTCATTGTCCCAGCCGTGGCCCGCGATCATGCGAAGCGTGATGAGGTCCTCGTCCAGTTCGTAGATGCCGCAGAGATCAAGCGACAGCGTTTGCGAGACGAAAATGGCGGCCTGCTCCACGAGCGTCCGCAAGTCCACGCCCGTCAGCGCCGCCTGGCCGAGTGCAGCCACCGCGGCCTGCTGATGCGCGCGGTCGAGAAGGGAAAGTTGAAAGGAGGCGAGCGGCCCCGCAACGGCGGGACTCTTGGCGGGCGGCGTGAGCACACGCCGCGTCGGCTCGGCAACGGACCACATAATGCAGGTTATCCAGCGGCTGTCCCGTGAGTGGACTGAAGGGGTGTGATTGGAAGTGGCGGGCAGGAGCGCGGGCGTCCCGCCCGCCTGAATGGAACCAGAGGCCGTTTCACCCGGACCGCGTGGGGCGGCGGAAAACCTTCCGCGCGCTCCGGCGGGCGAGAGGCCCGCGCTCCTGGTGGAGTGCCCGCCACTTCTAATCACACCCGACTGAAGTGTGCGGGGCAAAGACAAACTCCAAATCCCAAAAATCAAAATCCAAACAAGCTCCAAGCTCCAAATATCAAACTCCAAGGGGAGCCTCTGGAAAGTGGTCTTGAGAATAGCGAGTGCGGGTAGGGCGTCGTCGCTCCGCGCGCGCCGGGCCTGAAGTCGGAAGGACAAGGTGGAACAGGACAACGCCTCA
>JAYVQC010000198.1:0-18596 GCA_043757045.1 Akkermansia sp.
TGGTAGCTCAGTTGGTAGAGCAGTGCCCTTTTAAGGCATTGGTCCAGGGTTCGAGTCCCTGCCAACCCACCATTTCAATTTTGCTGAAGATTCATCAGATTTTTCCGCTTCTGGAGAAAAAGTAAGAACACATCCGCCAAGACTTGACCTAATTTGCTGTTGTCCAACGACGCTCACGAGGATGACTTCGTGTGCAGTGCTGATTACTATGAAATTTCTCACTACTTTCGCACTCGTCTTGCTGATGACACTAGAACTCTATGCACAGGGAGTAATTTGGAGCGTAAATCACTCGGCCGGCAACACTATCGCGGCCCCAAGCGGGGGTTTCCCGGGCGGGAGTTGGCAAATTTTTTTCGGCAACGCTTCGGCAGGCCGTCCGTGTCGACAATTTTTTCCATGAGCCTAAGCACCAATGCTTCGGGGCAAACTTTTTTTGCCAATACCTTCAATGAACCAGAATTTGGCGGTTTCGTCGCAAACCTTACAGATGGGGTGAACGGACGTTTTCGGTTCCAGCAAGGAAGTCCCGGTACATTTCAGGACTGGTCCGAGCAAAGTTTCCTTGGGCGTTCAGCACTTTTCCCTGACTTAGCGGGCTACGACATCACGCAGATCGGCTTCCGCGTGAACAATTTCTATGACTACTTCGACGTGCAGGAAGACCGATACTTCCGGCAGTTGGACTATTCCCTGAACTTCTACGGCTCGCCCGTGCCTGAACCCGGCACCTGGGCCTTGCTGGGGGTGGGCGGTGCCACCTGCGCAGAAACGCCCGCCGCCGCTGATGACTTCGCATAGATGACTTCAGGCGTCGTTGACGTGCGCGCACGCCACGCGGCGACGCGTGCTGGCGCAAGCCCGCGCGCGACTTTCCACTTCACATTCCCCGCCTCGCCGATAATTTCTCGCGCCATTCATGGCTTTAAAGTTTTTCAACACGCTGTCGCGCTCGGTGCAGGAGTTCACGCCGCTGGATGCGGACGGAAAATCCGTGGGCATGTATTGCTGCGGGCCGACGGTGTACGACTACGGGCACATCGGGAACTTTCGCACCTTCGTCTTCTCGGATTTGGTGCGGCGCTATCTCGAGTTCAAGCAGTTCACAGTCCGCCACGTCATGAACATCACGGACGTGGAGGACAAGATCATCAAGCGCGTGCGCGAGACGGGCCAGATGTTGCGCGACTACACCGGCTTTTACGAACAGGAATTCCTGAAAGACCTCGACGAGCTGCGCTGCCTGCGCCCCCACGATCTGCCGCACGCCACGGATTTCATCGCGGAGATCATTGAGTTGATTAAGACGCTTCTTGAAAAAGGCCTGGCCTACAAGGCGGCGGACGGTTCGGTCTATTTCAGCATCGAGAAGTATCGCGGCTGCGGCTGCCACTACGGACAACTCGTGAAACTGAACTTCGACGAGATGCGCGTGGGCGCGCGCGTGAGCAGCGACGAATACGACAAGGAATCGTTGGCCGACTTCGCGCTCTGGAAAGCCCGCGTGCCGGACGACGGCGCAGTGTTCTGGCCCAGCCCGTGGGGCGAAGGCCGCCCCGGCTGGCACATCGAGTGTTCCGCCATGAGCATGAAGCTGCTCGGGCCGAGCTTTGATTTGCATCTTGGCGGCGAAGACCTCGCGTTCCCGCATCACGAAGACGAGATCGCGCAGAGCGAAGGCGCGACCGGAAAACACTTTGTGAAATACTGGCTCCACGGCGCGCACCTGCTCGTCGAGGGCAAGAAGATGAGCAAGTCGCTCGGCAATTTTTTCACGCTGCGGGATTTGCTGGCGAAAGGTTTCACCGGGCGCGAAGTGCGCGCGCTGCTACTCTCGGCGTATTACCGCGAGACGTTCAACTTCACCCTCGACGGCTTAAATGGTGCACGCACTTCGCTCGCGCGCCTTGATGAATGCTTGAGCAAGTTGCGCGAACGCGCCGGGCAAAATGCCGCCAGCGTTCCGCTGGCGGATGATGCTTTGGTCACCGCTTTCACCGCCGCTTTGGATGAAGACTTGAACGTTTCCGCCGCTTGGGCCGCGGTCTTCGATTGGGTTCGCGACACGAACAAGGCGCTGGCTGCGAATGCGCTTTCCGCCGAACAAGCCGCCGCCGCGCTCGCCGCATGGAACCGGGTGGACACCATCTTCGGCCTCGGCCAGCCGCCTGAAGAGAGCACGCCGCCGGAACTGCTCGCGTTGTTGGAGGACCGCCAGGCCGCGCGCAAGGCCAAGGACTTCAAAAAATCCGACGCCATCCGCGACGAGTTGAAAGCCAAAGGCTGGGTCATCGAAGACACGCCGAAAGGGCCGCGATTGAAGCAGGCCGGTTAGAAACCTCGCCCTTGAAAACTGCTTTGTCGGCTATGGCACAGTCACCACTCGATAAAACCGCCGTGGTTGGCCCAAGCCCACGCTGTCGGTGAGGCAATTGGTACCGCCGTTTCCCTGAACCGGCGCTCCCACGGCGAACCAAGAGTTCGTTGAAACCTCGGAACGTCCTTCCACTTGGTAAAGCACATTGGTCTCCGAATTCCAGCACACCTCCACCTGCGAAACACGAATGGTGAGTGCGAGCGATTCCACTTCGAGCACGACGTTGTCGAGGGCGGCCTCGGGTGAACCCGTCGGAGTCAGTCCCTTTTCCGAGAAAGTAAGCCTGGTCATCCCGGTGTTGGTCGCTATGAAAGTCACGCTGCGGTGCTGCCAGAAAGGAGACGCAGAACTGATACTGCGCGTGAAAATGTTGGAGAAGCCTCCGATGGTAACCCCCAAGGACACGGGCAGCCCCACATCTGGATTAAAAGCCGTGTCAAATGAGAGCCGGTAGCGCACGCCATTGGTCAGAAGCACGTCCTGAAAGATGGAACCTGGTCCCAGAACGCTATGGTGCAAATCCACGCTGTCCCGCCCTTGACTGGCGGGCCAGTAGAAGCGAATGCCGTCAACGCCGCCTTGCGCGCCGACCGTCCATCCCGGGATCGCGGATGAGCCAGAGGGAAGTTCATCATATTGATTGTTGACGCCGTTCGGGCGCTCCAGGCTGCCATTGACCAAAAGATTCTGGGTGGCCAGGCAATGGCCGGAAACAATCAGCAGGAGGGCAAATTGGAAGGACATGGTTGCGCGCATCATTGTTGAGGCTGGTACTCGCATTTACATGCTGTGCGCAAGTAGCAAGTGTGAGCAGGGCTTTATTCCTGTTCCTTCAGGCTCACCACGCGCGCGGAGGCGGCGTTCTTCGGCACGATCAAGGCGCGGAACTTCCACTCGGCGTGCGGTTCGATGATCTGCGCGGTGTCCTTCGCGGTGCCGATTTTGTTTCCGGCGCGGTCGCAGACTTCCAACTCCACGCTCACGCCGAAGCGTTGTCGATCCGTCGCATTTTTCAACGTGCCGGTGGCGTAGGCGATGGAACTGCCTGATGACTTTTCGATGGTCACGGGCGAGGAGGAAAACTCGCTGATGATCTGGGCGGGCGCGGACGGTGCCGCGCTTCTGGTCACCGAGTTGGTGCGAACTGCGGGTGGCACACCGCTGCGGCTCGCCTCATTTTTCTCGCGCGTCTTTTTCATCAGGCGTTGCGCCGTGATCAGGATGGCGACGATGGCGACAACTCCAACGACGAGAATGATCGTGCCGGCGATGAACCAGTTCCGTCCACGACCTGGGCGTTGAATCAGGTGGGCGGGAATCTCCAGCGCCAGTTCCGTGGGCCGCGCGCAGTGCGGGCAAGGAATGGTCGCCCCGATGCCGTCGGCGGGGAATTCGATGTGCCCGCCGCAATGATCGCAGGGGCATTTGAGAAATTTTGTATCGGCCACGGACGGATCAATGCCGCAAAAAAACGGTGGGCGCAATCGTCGTCGAAGCTCCAAACACCAAGCTCCAAGCGCCAGAAAAGCTCCAAACTTCAAACACCAAAACAACGCGGGAAAATTCAGGGGGATGGACAGGACGGCCTGGTTCCAGCGTGCTGGCGTGGGTTGGAGTTTGATGTTTGGAGCTTGGTTTCCCCCGGAAACCTTTCTCAACTTCATCTCGTCCAGTCCCGTAACCTTGGATGTCATGAAAACGAACGACCAATACCGCGCGCAGCACTCGGCGCAGCCCGAAGACTTCTTTCTCACGCGCCGCAAGTTCCTCCAGCGCGCCGGCATGGGCTTCGGCGCGCTCAGTCTCGCGTCGCTGTTCGGTGACTCGCTGCTCTCACCGGCGGAAGCGATGGCCGCCGAGATGATGAATCCGCTCGCCCCGAAGAAGCCGCACTTCCCCGCGAAGGCCAAGCATGTCGTCCACATCTTCGCGCAGGGCGCGCCCTCGCATGTGGACACCTGGGATCCGAAGCCGGCGCTGGCGAAGCACGACGGCCAGACCATTCCCGGCCAGGGCGGCGTGGCGATGGCTTCGCCGTTCAAGTTCAGCAAGCACGGCAAGTCCGGCATCGAAGTCAGCGAAGTGTTCCCGAAACTCGCCGAGCATGTGGACGAGCTTTCCATCATCCGTTCCTGCTACACGGACATTCCCGCGCACGACGTGGCGACCGTTTTCATGAACACCGGCTCGCTGCGCGTGGCGCGGCCGAGCATCGGCTCGTGGGTGCTTTACGGACTCGGCAGCGAGAATCAGAACATGCCGGGCTTCGTGTCGTTGCGGCCCGGCGGCCCGCCCATTGGCGGCAGTTCCAACTGGAGTTCCTCTTTTCTCCCCGGCGTGTTCCAAGGCGTGGGGATCAATACGCAGGTCACGAACGTGGATCAGTTGATCAAAAACATTCGCAACCAATACACGGTGCTGCCCGAGCAGCGGCGTCAGCTCGATCTCGTCCACAAGTTGAACGAGTTGCACAGTCAGAATCTCCAGAAGGAAGCGCAGCTCGAAGCGCGCCTCGAAGCCTACGAGATGGCTTTCAAGATGCAGACCGAGGCCACGGACGCCTTTGACATTTCGAAGGAATCCGCCGAGACGCGCGCGGCTTACGGCAACACCAGTCAGGGCAATCAACTGCTCATCACGCGCCGACTCATCGAGCGCGGGGTACGTTTCGTGCAGGTCTGGGCGGGCGGCTGGGATCATCATCAGGACATCGAGGATCGTCTGCCGCAGAAGGCGCGCGAGATTGATCAGCCGTTCGCGGCGTTCCTCACCGACTTGAAGAAGCGCGGCTTGTTCGATGAAACCATCGTCATGTGGGGCGGAGAGTTTGGCCGCAAGCCGGTGAAGGATCGGAATGGCAACGACAATCCCGGACGCGACCACAACAACAAGGCATTCACCACTGTCCTCGCGGGTGGCGGCGTGAAAGGCGGCTACGTCCACGGCGCGACGGATGAGTTCGGCGGCGCGGCCATCACGGACAAAGTTCACGTCCACGATCTCCACGCCACGCTGCTGGCGCTGCTCGGCTTCGATCACGAAAAGCTCACCTACCGCTACAACGGCCGCGACTTCCGGCTGACGGACGTGGCGGGCCAGGTGGTGAAGGGCGTGCTGGCCTGAAACCGAACTCCGAAGTGGCGGCGGCGCAGCCGCCGGGGTAGCACAGGCAACCTGCCTGTGCCGCGCGGCTACCAGCCGCGCGGAACGGAGGAGGATATGGAAAAGTTTCGGGCCTTCAGTTCCAAACCAAGCTCCCTCCCATTCCGCCCGGCTGGTAGCCGCGCGGGACGGGCTGGTAGCCCGTTCCACCCGTTCCGATTTCGGAGTTCGGGCTGAAACCGGTGGGCGCCGATTGGCAAATTGGCGCGGCGGGAATCCCTGAACATCGCGCCCGTTTGGAAACAGGCGCGCCGGGTCAGCGATACGGCTGGTGCAGGTCCACGGGCTTCGTCGCCTTCTTCCGCAACTTGAGGTTCAACATCTCCACGCCCACGCTGAAGGCCATCGCAAAATAAATGTAGCCCTTGGGAATCTCGCGGTGGAACGCCTCCGCCACCAGCGCCACGCCGATGAGCAGCAGGAAGCTGAGCGCCAGCATCTTGATCGTCGGATGCTTCTCGACAAACGCGCTGATCTTGCCGCCCATCAAGAGCATGAAACCGACGGCGATAATGACCGCGATGATCATGACCGGCAAATCCTTCGCCATGCCCACCGCCGTGATCACCGAGTCGAGTGAGAACACGATGTCGAGCAACAGGATTTGAAAAATGACCGAGGAAAAGCTGGGCGCGACGCGCTGCGACTTCTCGCCATCCTCCCCTTCCAGCTTCTCGTGAATCTCGTGCGTGCTCTTGTAGAGCAGGAACAGTCCGCCGATCAGCAGGATCAAATCGCGCCCGGACAGACCCCACTCCTTGCCGAAGAGCGGCAGCGAGAAGAGCGGCTTCGTCAACTGCACCATCCAGGCCAGGCCGCACAGGAGCAGGATGCGCGTGCCGAGCGCCAGCGTGAGGCCGAGCTGCCGCGCCTTCTGCTGCTGATGCGCGGGGAGCTTGCCGGCGAGAATGGAGATAAAAACGATGTTATCAATGCCCAGCACAATCTCCAAGACCGTGAGGGTCACGAGACTGATCCACGCTTCGGGCGAACTGAGCCAGTTGAGCCATTCCATGCGCGGAGGTTGTGCCGTGCAGCGCGCAACCTGTCAAACCTCGTCGCTCAGTGCGGACGGGGAGGGTCCGAACATCTTTCGCCAGCAGGAGGATCAGCCCCTGCGGCTGCGGCACGATCCAGAGGAGCCACTCGCGCTTCGCCCGACAGCCTAAATCCTCCTACGACTTCCCGAGCTTCCACAGCTTCCCATCGCTGCGGACATAAACCGCGCCGCCATCAATGGACGGTGTGCTGAGAATGACCTTGCCCAAATCCAGTTCGCTGACCACGGCTCCCTGCGGCGCGGCGGTGTCCACGACTTGCAGCACGCCCTTCTCGTTCACGCAGTAGAGATGCGTGCCGCTGCCGACGGGCGTGGCGCTGAACGGTCCCTTGAGCCGCAATTGCCAGAGCCGCGCGCCGTCCTTCACATCGCCCGCCGTGAGCACACCCGCGCCATTCAGCGTGAACACTTTTTGGTTCAGGATCACCGCGCTCGCCGTGGCCGGGGCGAACTGGCCGTTGCGCCAGAGCTGCTTCGGAGAATTGCCTTCCGCTGACGGTTCCAGCGCGGTCACGCCTTTCGACGGCACGTAGAGCACGCCGTCGCTCGGCGTCGCGGAGGGAATGGTCGAAGCGCCGTCGCCGTATTCCCACACGATGCGGCCGGTCTTTGGCTCCACGGCGCTGAGGCCTTTGCCCGATTGCAGAATGGCGAGCGTGGGCTGGCCCTTCACTTCGAGCAGCACGGGCGAAGTCCAGTTCGCCATCTTCGGACGGGCGAGCTTCCAACGGTTCACGCCCGTCTTCGCGTCAAGTCCGGCGGTGAAGGATTCGCTGTCGTTTTCCACCATTGTGATCAGCACGCCGTCCGCCACGGTGAGCGACGACGACATGCCGAGGCTGTTGCTGGCGTTCGGATAATCGTGCGTGAGTCCGCGCAGCCAGAGCAGATTGCCGTCAAGGTCGAGGCAGAGCACGTCGTTCGAGGAAAAGAAGGCGAAGATGCGCTCGCCATCGCTGACCGGCGTGGGCGCGGCCACGCAGGTTTTCTCGTGCGACATGGTGCGGCCCGTGGCACGGAACTGACGCTCCCAAAGTTTCTTCCCATCCTTCGCGCTGAAGCAAAGGACGTGCAGCCGGTCCTGTTTCGGCCCGCTCGCGGCGGTCAGATACACGCGGTCGCCGACGATGATGGGACTGCTCAAGCCGCGCCCCGGCAGGTCAATCGCCCACTGAATGTTCTTCACGTCGAGTTGCACGGGCAGCGCGGGGTCGTTGACCACGCCATTGCCGTTCGGGCCGCGGAACTGCCGCCAGTCCGCGCTGGCGAAGGTGAGAGAGCCGAGCAACGCGGCGCAGGTGAGAATCGTTTTCATGCGTGTGGTTTGAAAATTTGACCGTGATAAAAATCTGGAAACTGCTGGTTCTAATTGGGCCGCGTTCCCCTCACCCCGGCCCTCTCCCTCGGGGAGAGGGAGAAAGTCATATTGGATTGGGTGACGACGGACGCGCTCGGAGTCAGTGAGGCTGAATGCCGTGCTCCCTCTCCGCTGGGGAGAGGACCGGGGTGAGGGGAAAGGCGCGTTCACTTGGCGAGTCGTAAATAATTTTGGCGGTCGCCCTAGAAACTATTTCTTCGCCGAAGCCACCACCGCGCCGAGCGGATCGGTGACGCGCAGTTGGAACTCCCATTCCTTCGTCCACTGCTCGGTCTGTTCGTTCTGGCAGAGCTTCACAAGGATGACGTTCTTCCCCTTCTGCAATTCGCCCGCGAGCCGGTACTGATCGATCTCCATACCGCGATGATATTCGTCACGACCGAAGAGAAACTTGCCGTTCAGCCAGACCTTCCACGCGTTCTTGCAGCCGAGGCGCAGTTCCACGGGACGCTTGCTGTCCGAGTTAAACTCCGCGTAGGCGTAGCCGGCCACGCCCTTCAGTGCACCGCAGGGCTTGTTCAAATCCACCAAGCCACCATCTCCACTCGCCGAAAAATTCTGCCAGCGCACTTTGCCGTTCTTGCCGTCGTATTCCGCCGCGAGATCAATTTTCTCCTCGGGCGGATACACCTTGTCGAAGCCCACGCCACCCACGCTGTCGAAGGGCCCGATGACTTTCCAGTCCCACACCCACCCGAAGACCTTCGGCAAATCCACGGGCTGGCCGAGCTGCTTCAACTCCTTGGCAATCGTTTCCACCTGCTCCGCGTCGCGCGCCGACGGCAACACGAACTGCAGGCGCGAGGCGGCGTCGTTCGAGTTCCCCGCTTTGCGCGCGGCCAGCGCGGCATCAATACGTCGCTGAACGGCGTCGCGTCGCAGTTCCGCACCGGGGTCTTCGAGCATTCCGGTGATCAGCTTCTCGCCCGTGGCCGGCTCGGCACGCGCAATGATCTCGTAGGCCAGCCGGCGCGCAGACGGATCGTTCTTCGTGTCGGCGAGATATTTCTGCAACGCGGCCACGGGCAGCTTCTTGCCTGCGTCCAGTTCGCGCGCCGCGATGGTGTCCACGGCGGAGCGCAGCCAGTTGGCCGCGAGATCGTTCGCACCGTTCATGGCCTTGAGGATGGTGACGAGTTCGCCCGAGTCCGCAGCAGAAACCGTCTTCCACGCAGCGGTGGCCTCGGCGTTGCCCTTCCCTTCCGGCCCGACGGCGCGAATGGTATCGAGCGAGCGCGAGAGTGATGCGGCGTGGACGGAGACCGTCACGGCCAGCAGCAACGCGAGGTTCAGAACGAGTGATTTCATAGTTCAGAATTTATTAACCACGGATAAACACGGATAAACACGGATGAGAGCAGGCAGACAATACCGAAGATGGTAGGGCGTCGCTGTCCTCAGCGCGCCGAAGTGAGGGCTAGGCAATTTCCAGCCGTCTCCTCGATTCCAGCGCGGCACGATGAGGACACCGCGCCCCACCACGCTGGGGATTTCTCTGGCCGTCTGATGAAGTGGCGCGTTGTTCCCCTCACCCCGGCCCTCTCCCGAGGGGAGAGGGAGAAAGTCACACGACGTTGGATGACGATGGACGCGCTTGAAGCAAGGCAGTCTGAATGACGCGCTCCCTCTCCCGGCGGGAGAGGGCTGGGGTGAGGGGGAAGGCGCTCTCATCAGCAACGCGCGTGAATCGGGACAGCCCTTGCATCCCATCTCCGCTGAAATTTTCCTCACCGCCTTCATCCGTGTTTCTCCGTGTCCATCCGTGGTTGAAATAATCAGGGCAGTTCTTGCAAACGAATCCGGCGGTATTCCATCTGCCCGCGATCTCCTTCGAGGCCGATGGGTCCGGTGGCGGGCAGCTTGAAGGCGGCGTTCAACACTTCGCCGTTGCAGGTGCAGTAGGCCACGTTGTTCGTCACGGCCACGATCATTTCATTCCAGTCCTGCGCCTTGTATTGCGTGAGATTCGTATAGGGGCCGGCGAGCAAGTAATCGCGGCACTGCAACTGCGGACTGCGGAGGAACACGCCGCTGTCCGCGTTCGGCGTGGCGCGGAATTCGAGCTTCATCACGAAGTCCTTCGGAAAACTTTTCGTGGTCCAGAGCTGCGCAATCTTCCGGCCCTCCGGCGGCGTGGTCACGACGAGGCGACCGTTCTTCGCCACGTAACGACCTTCCATGCTCGCGGTCTGGCCGTCGAAGTTGTTCGTCTTGTAGCCCCAGCCGGTGAGGTCTTTCCCGTTGAACAGACTCACGAAGCCCGGCTCGTTCTGAAACGTGTCCGCGTCCACCTTCACGAGATTGAGCGTCTCCAGCACCGGACGAATCGCCGCCGCCCACTTCACGTAGCCCGCTTTGTTCGGATGCAGCAGGTCGGGCATTTCTTCCTTCTTCGCGTCGCCCTGGGCGTCGGCGAAGAGTGGATACGTCTCGATGAACGTGACCTGCGCGTCGCCCTTCACGGCGGCGGCGTAAAGCTGGTTCACCTTTTTGATTTTGTCGGCGGGGCGGGCCTTGGTGGCGGAACTGGGAAACACCTGGCAGAGCACGATGGGCATCTTCGCGTTGTGTTGCTTCAACGCGGCGATAATGAGTTTCAAATTCTCCGCGATGGTTTCCGGCTCGGCCTTCTCCTCCAAATCATTCGTCCCGATCAGCAGCACCACGCCCGCTGGATTCAAATCGAGCACGTCCTCCTTCAACCGGATCAGCACCCCGCGCGTGGTGTCGCCGCTGATGCCGCGGTTGGCGACCTTCGCGCCGGGGAACGCGCCACCGATGTTGTCGCCCCAGCCTTGCGTGATGGAATCGCCAAGGAACACCAGCGCGCCCTGGTCCTGTTCCACGCGCTTCACCCAGCCGTTGCGTTTCGAGGTCCACAACTTCGTGAACCACTCTGCGCGGCGAATAGGTCCCGCGCCCGGCAAACCGTCGTCCGTCGCGGGAATGTCCAGCGACGCGGCGGGCGTGGTGATGGTGAAGGTGAGCGCGACAAGCAGCGCGAGAGTGCAGCGGGTGAATCGTTTCATGGCTAAGTGGTCGGATGCTGGACAGCCGCAGGCGGGGACGCAACGCCAATTTCCCAGGAGCGCGCCTGGCCATGCGGTTATTCGCCCCGGTTTGATGGCTGCAAACACCCATGCTCGGGTTGTGTTTCGGCCTCCACCTTGACAGGAAATTCTCTAGCCTGTCCGGAGCGATACTGGCACGGTCAATTCCGTAGCCCATACTTCAGACAGTTGATCCATCGTTCTTGGGATTTGCTTATGAAAATCAAACTTCGATTCCCGTGCCGCTCCATCACTGTTTTCTTTTCCTGCATCTTCGCGCTGGGCGCGGCACACGCGGCGTCGCTGACTTGGGATGGCAGCGCCAACGGTTACTGGACCAACCCGGCGAACTGGAACCCAGGCTTCCGCCCCACGAATGGCGACGCGCTGTTCTTTCCCGCCGGGCCGACGCAGTTGCTCGCGACGAACACCGGCCTGTCGGGCGCGGCCATCAACTTGCGCTCGCTGACCATCAATGGCTCGAACTATGTCCTTGTCGCGCACACGCCGCTCGTGCTGACCAACGGCCTGACCAACGTGGTCGCGGCGGTGAACGTCACGAACACCATTCGCGCGCATCTCGTGGCGCGCTCCAACGCGACGTGGGTGACGTCCACGAAGTCGGTGCTGATCCTCTCGAGTAATTTGAATTTCACGAACGTGACGCTCACGCTGTCGAACGCGGGCAAGATTGAAATCAACGGCGCGCTCAACGGCGGCGCGGCCTCCACGCTCAACAAGACCGACGGCGGCACGCTGGAACTCAACGGCGCGGCGGTCATGACGCAATTGAACGTGCAGGACGGGACGCTGCAAATGGACGGCAGCTACACGGGCGGGCTGGCGATTTCCAACGGAGCCACGCTCTCCGGCACGGGTGCGGTGGTGTCCTTCACCTGCGCGGGCACCGTCAGTCCGGGCGGATCGGGCGGTGGCGGCGCGGGCGTGTTCACCGCCGCGGGCACGACGACGTTTTTGCCCGGCTCCACGCTGCGGTTCACGCTGAACGGGCTGGTGCCCGGCACGGATTACGATCAGTTGAAATCTTCCTCGCCGTTGCTCTCGGGCGCTTCGCTGGTGTTGCTCCCCGGCTTTAGCCCCTTGGTCGGAAATACTTTTATCATCGTCACGAACACGGGGGGGGGAACCGGCACGCCGTTCAGCGGCCTGCCCGAGGGCGCGACGCAGACGGTGAACAACATCCAGTTCCGCATCAGCTATGTGGGCGGGGACGGCAACGACGTGACGCTGACGGTGGCGGGCTACGCCGCCACCGGTTTGACCCGCACCTGGGATGGCGGGGGCGCAACCAATCTGTGGTCCAATCCGACCAACTGGGTGGGCGATGTCGCGCCGAACAATGGTGACGATCTGGTGTTTCCGAACGGCGCACTCCGCCGGACCAACGTCAACGACTTCGCGGCGGGCTTCACGATCAACTCCATCAGCATCGTGGACGGTGGCTATAAAATGACCGGCGGCAACGCCCAGCGACTGCTCGCCGGCATCAGTGCGGCCCCGACCAATGGCCCGATCACGGTGGACATGCCGCTGGTGCTGGGTCAGGCGCAGACGTTCAGCCAGGAAGGGCCGAACACTTTTTCGGTGGCCGCAGCGGTCGATCTTGGCGCGAGCCTGTTGACGATTTCCAATCAAGGGCCGGTGTCTTGGGCGGTCCAGGCGGTGTTGAGCGGCACCGGCGGATTGGTGAAGACCGGCGCGGGAGAGTTGGTGTTTTTCGCCACCAACACCTTCAGCGGCCCGGTCACGGTGGCGCAGGGCACGTTGCGAGTCCGCCGGGCCACCGGACTGGGGAACACCGCGAGCGGCACGACGGTTGAAGAGGGTGCCACGCTGAAGTTGGACTCCATCATTGACACCGTGCTCACGGAACCGCTTTCCGTGGCGGGGACACTCTCTTCTTTTTCCGGCACCAACCGCATCCAGGCTGCGGTGACCCTGACGGGCACCAACGTGACGATGAGCGCGGCCAACAATGCGGCGCTGGTGTTGGATGCGCCGGTGACGGAAGCCCAGCCCGGCACGCATGTGACCGTGCAGGGCAGCCGCGTGGTTTTCAACGGCACCAACAACTACAGCCGGACGATCAACTTCGCCTCCCGCTGCATCATCAATGGCTCGCAGCCCGGCAACGCCGTGGTGCTGGCGGGAGGCACGCTCGGCGGGAATGGCGTGGTCGGAACCATGACACCTGATCTGAGTGCGGCGTCCGTGGCTCCCGGCGAAAGCCCCGGCCTCCTGACCAGCAGCAATCTTTTGTGGACCACTTTCGTGACGTACCGGGTCGAGATCGCCGGCACCGCCCCCGGCACCGGTTACGATCAGTTGGCCGTCCACGGCACCATCACCAACAACGGGGCGGGTCTGGAGATCACCAACCTGGCACTCGTGCCCCGCGGAACCATCCTGACGATCATCGACAATGACGGAGTCGATGCCGTCGTCGGAACTTTCTTCGGGATGGGCGAGGGGTCGTTCGTGACCAACAATGGGGCTATCTACCGGCTGAGTTATGTCGGTGGGGACGGAAACGATGTGACGCTCACGCACCTGGTCTTCCCCACGGGCGTCACCGCCACCTGGTCGGGGCTGGGCACGAACGGTCTGTGGAGCAACCCCTCGAACTGGGTGGGTGTCGTCGTGCCGCAGCCGGGCGACACGCTGGCCTTCCCGGATACCGCGCCGCGCAACTTCGCGACGAACGACTTCGCGTCGTTCACGGCGGATCAAATCCTGTTCACGGGTTCCAACCTGCCCATTCGCTACACGCTCGGCGGCAATCTCGTGGAACTGTTCGGCGGGATGCAGGCCGGGGTGCAGAACGGCCAGACGCACCAGTTCTTTTGTCCGCTGCGCCTGCTGGCGGCGCAGACGTTCAACGGAGGCACCAACAGCGGCATGAATTTCCAGGCGCAGGTGGACAACAACGGTTTCCTGCTCACCACCACGGGCGGCAATCTCGCGCTCCTCACCTTCGCCGGACCCATCGTCGGCGCGGGCGGATTGACGCACGCCGCGCCCGCCACCACGACGATGACCTTGTCCGGCACGAATACTTTCACCGGGCCTTGCACCGTGGCCAGTGGCCTGTTGCACACGCTGAACGGCTCCGCGTTGGGCGCGGCTTCGGGCGCGGTCTTCGTCGGTTCGGGTGCGCAGCTTTTGTTCGACAGCAGTTTCAGCCTCACGAAATCATTTCTCTCCGTGACCGGCACGGTGGTCGCCGTGCAAACCAACACCATCAATGCCGAGGTCCGCCTGCCGGCGGCGTTTGGAACTTTCAACCTCAGCACGCCTGCGCGCCTGATCGTGGCCGGGCCGGTGACGGGGGCGGCGCAACTGCTCAAAACCGGCACGGGCGTCGTCGAACTGCTCGGCACGAACACTCACGCCGGCGGCACGCAAATCGGCAGCGGCACGCTGCTCGTCCACGGCTCCGCGCTGGTGGGCAACATCTCCATCCTCAACTCCGCCACGCTCGGCGGCACCGGCACGGTGGCGAACGTCACCATGTCAAACATCGCGCCGCCGCCGCGGGTCGCGCCCGGCGCGAGTCCCGGCCTGCTCACGGCCAGCAATGTCACACTGAACGCGGCCTCGGAATTCATCGTGGAGTTAAACGGGATCGTGGCCGGAGCGGGCTACGATCAACTTGCCGTGCGCGGCGAGATCAACCTTGCCAGCGCCGCGCTCGTGCTCGCGCCCGGCTTCACGCCCGCCTTCGGTGACGTTTTCAGAATCATCGACAACGACGGCGCGGACGCGGTGCTCGGCACTTTCGCGGGACTGCCCGAGGGCACGACATTCACGACCAACGGACTCGCCTTTCGCGTGAGCTACACCGGCGGCAGCGGCAACGACGTGACGCTCACCCGGCAGTTCCTCGCGTCGGGCGTGACGCGTGTGTGGGATGGCGGCGGGGCGAACAACTCGTGGACCAACCGCACCAACTGGGTGGGCGACATCGCGCCGGTCGAGGGCGACGCGTTGTTCTTCCCCGCCGGTGCGGCGCGCTTGAACAACGTGAATGATTTCCCCGCGCTCACCGCCTTCGACGCCCTCACTTGCGGCGGGGCCTACACGCTGGGTGGTGCGGCGGTGATGCTGAATGGCGGCCTGCGAGTGACGAACAGCGTCGGCACCACGTTGAACCTGGCCGTGCAATTAAACGCCAGCCAGACCGCGCTCGTCAGCAACGGCGCGAGCCTCACCTTCGGCGGCGCGATCAATCTCGGCCCGCACACGCTGACCTTCGCCGGGGCCGGCACGCACCTCGTGAACGGCGTGATCAGCGGCGCCGGCGGCGTGATCCAGGGCGGCAGCGGCACTCTGATCCTCAGCGCCACGAACACCTACGCTGGCCTGACCGAAGTGCAGACGGGGAACGTCGTGGCCTTCACCGATGCCGCGCTGGGCGGCGTGTCTGTAGGGACGACCATTTTTCCCGCGGGCAGAATTCAACTCGGCAGCGGGCGGGTGTTCGCCGAGCCGTTCGTGGTGGAAGGCATTTTGTACAATCCCTCGGCCACCAACACCCTGACCGGTCCCATCGTCCTGGCCGGGAACAACGCCGCCTTGTTGCAAGTGGACGCCGGCGAACTGCGGGTGGACGGCGCGCTCTCCGGCAGCGGCTTCACCAAGAACGGGGCCGGCCGACTGTTGCTCAACGCGAACAACACGCACACCAACACCACCACGATCAGTGGCGGCACGCTTCTCGTGAACGGCGCGCAACCTTCCAGCCCCGTGACCCTGAGCAGCTTCGCGAACAGCGTGCTCGGCGGCACCGGCACGGTCGGGACCGTCACCGCCAACGTCGGCACCATCAGTCCGGGGGCGAGTCCCGGAACGCTGACGGTGGTGGGAAATTTCAGCGCCGGTTTCGGCACGACCAACTTTTTTGAAATCAACGGCCCGACACCCGGCAGCGGCCACGATCAACTCGTCATCAACGGCGACGTTTTCCTGAACGGCTCCGTGCTGCGACTGGCCTTCGGCTATACGCCCGCGTTTGGCGATTCCTTCCTGCTGATCCAGAACAACGGCGGCAATCCCGTCGGCGGCACCTTCGCCGGACTGCCGGAAGGTTCCACGATCACAAACGGTGCGGTCGTCGCGCGCCTCACCTACATCGGTGGCACCGGCAACGACGTGGTGCTCACGCGCATCGCGGTGCCGACGGGTGTGACCCGCGTGTGGGATGGCGGCGGCGCGGATAATTTGTGGAGCAACCCGTTCAACTGGGCCGGCGATGTTTTGCCGCAACAAGGCGACGACGTGGTGCTGCCCGGCCCGGTGTTGAAAGCGCCGCTCTTCGATGCCGGCACCAACGTCGCTTACAACACCCTGCTGCTGGGCTGCGCTTACAACCTCAACGCGGCGGCGGGAAACTCGCTGCGCTTGATCAGCGCGCTGACCACCACGAACCAGACCGGCCTCATCAATCTCTTCGTCCCGGTCGCGCTCCAGAACAATCAGGTGTGGACCATCACGCATCCGGGCGCGCAATTGATCCAGCGCGGGCCGGTGGACTTGAGTTTCGCCACCCTCACGCACGGCGGCGCGGGCGATCTGTCGTTCACCGCGCGCGTGACGGGCGCGGGCGGACTGTCGGGAAACTCCAGCGGCATCCTCACGCTCTCCGGCACGAATGATTTCACCGGCACCGTCACGGTGAACTCCGGCACGCTCAACGTGCAAAGCTCCTCGGCGCTCGGCTCCACGCTCGCCCCTACTTTCATCGGTACGGCCGGTCGTCTCTCGATGAATTTGCCCAACGGCGGCGCGATTGAGGAACCGGTCACGCTCGCGGGCCGCGTGGACGTCGTGCTCGGGGTGACGAACATCTGGAACGGGCCGGTCACGCTCGCGGGAACGCAGACAGCCTTCGACACCTTGAACTCGGGCACGCTGGTCGTGAACGGGCCGCTCTCCGGCGGCGGCTGGCAGACGCTCGGGATCGGCTCGCTCGTGCTGAACAGCCCGACGGGTTTCACCGGGCCGTTCCGCGTGGGTGGCGGCGCGCGGGTCTTTGTGAACGGAGACCATTCCGCCGTGTCCTTCACGCTCACGAACACCGGCATCCTCAGCGGCACCGGCACGGTGGGGCAAATCTCGGCGACGTGCGCGGGGTGCGAGGTCAATCCCGGTTCGCGTGCCACGCCCGGCGTGCTGCACTCGTCCGGCGTCACGCTCGCGTCCGGCGCGACCCTGCGCGCGCGGATCAACGGTCTGGCGGACTACGATCAACTCGACGTGACCGGCGCGCTCACGCTCACGGGCGCGAGCCTGGTGGTGACGAGCGGCTTCAATCCCGACCCCGGCGTGAGCTTCACGATCATTAACAACGATGGAGCGGACCCGGTGACCGGCACGTTCAATGGCCTGCCGTCCGGCGCGCTCGTGATGAGCGGCGCGGTCCGCTACCAGATCAGTTACACCGGCGGCGACGGCAACGACGTGACGCTGACGCGCGTGGTCGGCGCACCGCCCTCGACGATTCAGCCGCTCACGTTCAACAATGGCGTGCCGGTGCTCAACGGCGTGGGACTGCCGGGCGTGCCCTACGTGCTCGAAGCCACGGCGGATTTGAACGTGCCGATCCCGTGGCAGCCCATTCTCACCAACACCACGGACGGCGCGGGCGTGTATCAATTCCTCGATCACGACGGCACGAATTTCCCGATGCGCTTCTACCGCGTGCGCTCGCCGTGACGGAGCGCGGGTTTTCAACCCGCAGCAATGTCCACAAGTACGGGGGCGTAGGAACTTGCGAGGGCTAATCCCCATCGCACGTTGCTGCGGGTTGAAAACCCGCGCTCCGCCACTTCGCCTTCGCCTGTGTCCACACCTCGTCGTAGAGCTTGGTGCCCTTGCCGAGTTGCTGGAGGAATTCCAGACGCTTCATCACGTCGGGCGGCGGGTAGATGACGGGCTTGTGCAAATTTTCCGGGCGTTTGGTCGCGCTGCGACCGAACCAGCACGCGCCGTGCGGGCGGAACGAACGGAACCCACGCACTCTCTGACCATCCCCCGCGCTCCGCTCGTCGCAACGCGAGCCGTTCTAATTTTGGCTGCGTCGGCCCTGAAGAAATGCCCGGAAGAAAACGGTTGCATCTCCGGCCAACAGGTAGAGCTTAGGCCACAGAATACCCGTTCCATGAAAGCCCAAGTGTTGCCGCCTCATCGCGTGATTCGAGAGATCGAATCGGGGCTGTATTTGTCGCCGGGTGGCGACTGGGTGCGCGCCGAGGAAGAGGCGTTCGACTTTCCCGATCTCCGCACTGCGCTCACCACCTGCGAACAGATGCAGGAACGCGGCGTGGAGATGCTGATGATTTTTGATCGGGAACCGCCGGGCGCGGTGCGGGCCTGACAGAAATCCAAACAGGCTTCTATTTCATCAACAAATCCCGACTGAATTGCAGACGTTCAACTTCGTTGCGCTACTGCGTAACACGCAGATGGAGAAGCGGAAGAATAACGAGGCATGGATGTCATTTGTTTTCGTTGTAAAAGTGCTGTGCCTGCTCTCGCGAAAACCCAGCC
>JAYVQC010000199.1:0-18583 GCA_043757045.1 Akkermansia sp.
GGCGCGCTCCGGTCGGGGCTCCGCCCCACCCAGCGCACGCCAGCGCGGAAACCAAACAACCATGAACCCAAACTCTCATAGCAACTGGATCAAAGATTGGGGGCTTGCCACGCCAGCGAAACGACAACCACAACCACACCTGCTGAAACAACTACTCAGCCGGTGCCAACCGAAGAAAGGACCAACATGTCCAAACAAACCACCACTACCACGACCACAGCCCAGCCAGTTCATGTCCAAGGCGAAGTTGTGGATGCGACGCAGATGCACGTTGGTTGAGACCTTTGGACTGGTCAGGACGCGGAGAAAATGTTCGGCCTGAGTTTCAACCAGGAGCACGTCACGGAGGCAATCGTAGGCTTTGCTTTTGGCTTCCGTCTTCCAACGATGCTGCGTGTCTCCCTTCTTGGCCGCGATGATTTGGTCCATCACGTATTGCCAGGTTCGTGTGACCGCCTTCGGATCGGAAGCTTGCAGATAAACGCGGGCCATCCTCAGGTTGAACGAGGGCAGATGCACCGTTTCGTTCTTGGCGTGGATCAGCCGTTTGGCTTCAGCCGACTCCTTGGTCTTCAAGCTCCCCTGTTGGCCCGTGGTGTCGTCAATCCAGTAGAACATGCCCCACGAACGCCGGAACAACCGATACCGTTGCTTCATTTCAGTCCTCACAAGTTGTGAGGCTAAATCAGGCGACGTGCGGCGTGTTATCGAACACGCAGGGAACGAGCGCAGAGCACGCTCCGAACACTCGTGGAGCGGCCAAGTTGTTGAAGGTTTCGTTGAAGATCCCGGCCCAAACGGCCCTCCGAGCTCATTTTCATTCGTATTTCCTAATGAAAATGAGTGGAGGCGAGGGTCGGAATCGAACCGACGATGCAGCTTTTGCAGAGCCGTGCCTTACCACTTGGCTACCCCGCCTTCCATGAACGCGCGCAACAATAGGCAAGGTCATTCGCCTCGCAAGGGAAAGTTGCCCCGCCGCTGGCACTTACTTCTGCCGCGCAAATTTATGCAGATGTCCGAGCGCGCTCCACTCGTTCACCAGCAGGTTGCCGTCCGCATCCATCGAGGCGCCGTGCGGGGAGTTGCAGATGCCGTCCTTCCACTGGTCCGCCGCGAGACCGTAGTTGCCGCGCTGCTTCTCGTTCGGATTATCGCCGACTTGTGCGGCGATGGAGCCGTCCGCGTTCAGCACCGTCACGCGGCCTTGCAACTCCGGGAACACGGCATATGCGCCGCGAATGTGGACGGCGGCGGGCATCCGTAAATCTTTCTGGATGACACGCACGAAATTGCCATCGAGGTCCCAATGCTCCACGCGGTTGTTGTTGCGATTGCACACGAGCAGCAACGGCTTCGCGCCGCGCGTGTCGAGCGCGATGCCGTGGCAGGTGTTGAACTTGCCTTCCTCCACGCCTTTGCCGCCGAAGGCTTTCACGAACTTCCGCTGCGCGTCGAACTTCAGCACGTAGTTCGCGCCGTAGCCGTCGGCGACAAAGATCGCGCCGTCCGGCCCCACGGTCACGGCGCAGGGGTTGAAGCCCTTCGCGTCCTTGTAAATGCCTGACTCGGACGGGTAGCTGATGTCCCAGACCTGTTCACCCGCGAGCGTGAGTTTCAGGACTTGGTGCTGCGAAGGGCGCGCGGCGTAAATGTATTCCACGCCGTTCTCCTCGCGCAGTTCCGCGCCGTGAATGTGCGACGGGCCGAAAGCGCGCAGAAACTTCCCCGCCGGCGAGAAGACGAGAATGCCGCGCTTGGTGTCGGTGGTGACGTAAGAATTTCCCGCCTTGTCAATGAGCAGCGCGCCGTGGCACGGGCCGATGGCCTGGTCGCCGGGCTTCGCGTCAAAAAAGTTCGGCGCGACGGAATACTTCAATTCCTTGGTCGGGGTGAAAGTGAGTGGACCGCTCGCGCAGCCCGTGAAGGAAACGGCGGCGGCAATGGTGAGCGCGGCGAAGGCAAAGCATGTCAGGCGATTCATAATGGTGTGGTGACGTTGTAAAACCCGCCCTCGGTCATTGCAATGGCAGAGAAGTAGTGACCCAGTAGCTGACCGTGGGCGAGGTGATGTTTCAGGGTCGCCTTTGCCTGGACTCGCGCTATTCCTGCACGCCCACGCGGTAGAAGAACGGACCGGCACCGACGGCATTGGTGTCCGTGAAAGTGGTCGTGCCGGCCTGCCCGACGATGTTGCTTTTCAGCAGCAGGAACGGCGGCGGCGTTCCCAGGTTGGTGCCGCGTTCGAGGTAGTAATTCCGCGAGTTCACACTTCGCCAACTCACGATCACGCCCGGTGCGCCGGACACGGGTGCGAGCAGGCGCAGGACGGAGAGCGCATTGGTCGGATCAGTGCCCGCGCGCCACTCCTGGTAATTGTTCAAGCGGTCGCCGTCGGGGTCCGCGCTGGCGGTCGCCGGGTTGATGGGCAAACCGTATTGCTGCAACCAGGCGTAGGAGATAAGTGACTGCGGTGATTGAAACTCGTACGCGCCGACATCGACAGTGCTGCCGACGATGCGGGGGGTGCCACCGAGATCGAGTCCAGCCGGTGCGTAGGTGTTGTTCCCCGCGTTGATGCAGGGAGAGTTGGGCTGAAGGCGCACCTGGTCCACGAACAATGGCGCGTTGGTGAAGTTCCCCACGCCGCCGGGTGGGAGCGGAGTGGTGCAAGAATTATTCAAGCTGCTTTCGTAATGATTATTTACAGATCCAAAAAAAACAGGACCGTTGTAATACACGATACAGTTGTTCAGCGTGCATCGAAAAGCGGCATTGTCAGTGTTCCCAGTGAGCGTGCAGTTCTTTAGCGTGCTGTAAGCCGCCCCCCCTCCGCCGAAGTTAGGGCACCCGTCATCGCCGCAGGCGGAGAAGGATTGGGAATTGCCAATGAGAGCGCAGTTGTTCAACGTGCAGGAGTGGGCCCCGCCGCCGCTGTATTTTGCGTCGTTGCCCGTGAGGGTGCAGTTGTTCAACGTGCCGCCAGCCGCGCCGCCGCCGTAACCGGCAGAATTGCCGCTGAGGGTGCAATTGTTTAGTGCGCTTCCCAACGCCCCGCCGCCCCCCTGATAGGATGAGGCCAAGTTGCCTGTGATTGTGCAGTTGTTCAGGGTGCCTGAAACGGTTCCCCCGCCGGAGTAATAGGCCGAATTACCCGTGAGCACGCAGTTAGAAACGAGCGCGCTAACCGACTCGCACCAGATCCCGCCACCACTTCCCAGACGCAGGGAAAAATCCTGGAGCGTGGCCCCGTTCGCCACCGTAAAACCAATGAGCGCAGCGCCGTTCGTGAGGTAAACGCACCGTACAGCACCATCACCTATCAAACTCACCGGCACTTGGTGTCCCTGAATCACCGTCACGCCCGGGCCATTCACACTTCGCAGAATCAATCGTTTGGTGACCGCCACTCGGTTGGTCATAGTCCCAAACACTGCCCGCCCGCCGGTTGAATAAACTCCGTTCGTGACCACGATTTCATCGCCATCTAACGCGGCGTCGATGGCGTCCTGAATCGTCGTCGCCGCTGTGGCCGAGCTCGCATAAGGCGGTACGGGACTGGGACTGTTTAGATTCACATACAGCCGCACCGTGTCGTTGTTGAGGATAGTCCCGCTTGCTCGAGTGGCAGCGAGTGTCGCATGAACTTGGGCGCTCAAATTCACGACGAACGTTTCATCCCGTTCATGCAGCAAGTCACCAATGACTAAAACCGTGATGTTCTTGTTCGTCTCGCCAGGAGCAAAGATCACAGTCCCGCTGGTCGCGATGTAGTCAGACCCCGCCACAGCGCTGCCGTCTGCCGTCGCGAAATCGACGGACACGGGTAAAACATGCGGTCGAGTGAGGTAAAACGTGAATATGGCATTCGTCGTCCCGGCGTTGCCTTCAAACACGGCGGTTCCGGTGATGGACAACGGCACCGTGTCATCGTCAAGAATGGTTCCGGTTGCCTGAACGGAAGTCAGCACTGCATGAAGCGGGTTGCTGAGGTTGACGAAGAATGCCTCGTGGGTTTCGTCCACCAAATCTCCGTTGACCAAAACTGTAATGCTCTTGTTTGTTTCGCCGGGAGCGAAGGTCACCGTTCCGTTGGTTGCGATGTAGTCCGCGCTCGCCACGGCGCTGCCGTCCGCTGTCCCGAAAGCGACGGACACGGGCAGAACATGCGGACGGTCGAGGTGCAATGTGAACACCGCATTCGTCGTCCCGGTGTTCCCTTCGATCACGGTTACTCCGGCGATGGATAACGGCACCGTGTCATCATTGAGGATGGTTCCGACAGCCTGTGTGTTGACCAGGCTGATGTTGGTAGGATTGCTTAACCGGACGAAAAACGTTTCGTCGGCTTCATCAAGAATATCGCCCAGCACGGGCACCGTGATGGGCTTGTTGGTTTCGCCGGGATTGAAAACCAGCGTGCCGCTCGTCGCCAGATAATCGCTTCCCGCCGTGGCGCTGCCATCGACCGTGGTGAAATCGATTGAAACCATTTCGGAATGGTTTGTGGCCAAGTGGACGCTGAACACGGCGTTGGTCGTTCCGGCATTACCCTCGGTCACAGTGGCGCCGACTGTGTATGGTTCCTGAAGCTCGTAGGCCCCGATGTCCACAGTGGCGCCGACGATACGTGGACGACCGTCGAGATCAAAACCGTTGGGAGCGTATGCGTTGTTGCCCGCATTGATGCAGGGCGAATTCCAAGCCAGGTGAAGGTCGATTTCATCTTCTTCGTCATCCCAAGCCACGAATACTGGCTCATTCGTGATGTTGCCGGTGCCTTTAATTGGCAGCGGTGTTGTAGCGCAGTAGTTCAGAGTAATTGACTCAAAGTACCAGACCCGCGGGTCTGAAGCGTAGTTTCCTCCATCATTGTAATACACGATGCAGTTGTTGAGCGTGCCTCCGTACGCCCCGCCGCCGTCGCCGTCGTCGCCTACCGAATTGAACGCGACCGTGCAATTATTCAGAGTGCTGAAAGCGGCCCCACCGCCCGAACCCGGATGGTCTTGATCGCGTCCAGGCGCCGAATTGCCCGTGACCACGCAGTTGTTCAACGTGCAGTAAGCCGCCCCGCCGCCGTAACCCCTCGCCGAATTGCCCGTGAGAGCGCAGTTGTTGAGTATACACGAAATCGCCCCGCCGCCGTAGTAGGCTGAATTTCCTGTGAGCGTGCAATTGTTTAGCGTTCCTCCGTACACCCCGCCGCCGTCGTAAGCCGAATTTCCGCTGAGCACACAGTTGGATACTATCGCGCTGGCCGAGGCGCACCACAGGCCACCGCCATTGTCCGCGTACCCGTTGGTCAGCGTAAAACCGACCAGTGTCGCACCGTTCGTAAGGTATGCGCAACGCGCGCCGTTGCCACGAATCACCGTCACCTCCGGTCCATTCACACTCCGCACCGTGAGCGGCTTCGTCACCGCTACCCGGTCTGTTATCGCTCCATCCACCACGCGCCCACCGGTCTGGTAAACGCCGTTGGTCACCACCACTTCATCGCCGTCTGCGGCCACATCAATCGCATCCTGAATCGTGACCGCCGCCGTGGTCCAATTCGTGTAGGGTGAACTGGGACTGGCGCTGTTCACATTCACGTAGCGCACCGCTGCGCGAACATGGGTGACAGCAGCGGTCATGATGATGGCGGCGAGAAAAAGGCGGGCGGATTTTGTATTCATCGTATCTCAATCTCTTACTGAAAGAAATCCGGCGAAGGGTCACAGAGAATTTGCGGAAATTCGGAAAGCGGAGCGCGGAATGCGGAACGGGAAGTCAGAGCCTTCTCACGAATCATCAGGTAGAAGCGCTCGCGCTGCGAGCGCATGGCCTCGCAGCGCGAAGCCATCCACCTTTTTCCGTACACCATCAGAATGCCAACTGGACACGGGTGGAGAAAACGTTTTCACCGAAGTCGCCCACGTTGCCGCTCTGGCCGCCTTTGAAGTCGGTGTGGTCGAAGTTGAACGAGGCGCGGACGTTGCGGTTCAGATACCAGTTCAGGCCCACACCCCACGATGCGGCGCGCGTGGGAAGTTCTGCCGGATCGGCGAAGGTCGGGAAGAGGTCATCGTCGAGGTCCAGACAGGAATAACGGACGACGGCTTGCAGCGCGCCCCATCCGCTGGTGCGCGGGTCGAAGTTCTTTCGCGGCGTGACCGCGCGGAAGGTCGCATCTTCTCCAGTCAGCATCCACGACGCGGTGACCATCCAGGCGCTGTTGTTGGCACGCGTGGAGGCGAAGGGCGCGGTGTCGCGTTCGAGGCGTTGGGAGGAGATCGCGTATTCACCTTGCAGCCCAAACGGTCCCAAATACCAGTAGGCTTGTGGTCCGACCCGCCACTGGAGTCCGTCGGCGGTGGTGCTACCGCGATAGGTGAAATCGTCTGGCAATCCGGCATCGCCTTTCATCTCGCCGTAAGTTCCGCTGACGCCCACGCCAAACTTTTGCAGTGGTTTCATTTTACTTCTGAGAAAGGGATGAAAGAACAACCGGGCGGCGGCGGTCTTGTCACTGTCGAAGTCGCTGTTGCTCGCGGCGCGGGCATCGCCGGTGCCGTTGAAGATGCCCAACTCGTAATTGACCAGACCGTCGGCAGCGAGTGACTTCGTAACACTTTCGTCGCCCGGCCAGAGTTCGCCGTGGAGCATGAAGCCCAGTTCGCGGACGGGCCACAGGAGCGAGACGGCGCTACGTTCGATGAACGGAATGTTTGCGACCGCTTGCCATCGTTCCAGGTTGCCGGGCGGTTTCATTTTGCCGGCGCGCAGTTGCAGCGCGTCGTTGTAGCGATAGTTCAGCCAGGCATCGCGAATCACGGGCGAGGAGCCACCGAACTCCGGCGTGAATCGAAAATCAAAATCGCGGAACACGGTGCCTTCGATAATGGGCCGGGCGCGCCGCAGCACGAAGCTGTCGTTGATGTTGTCGTCGTCGCTCCAACGCGAGTCGAACTGGATCAGACCGCGGATGCGCAGGGCGAAGTTGGTGTCCGCCGAGCGCATAGTGAAACCGGAAGAGCCAATGGAAACGGTGGTAAGAGGCTTCGGAGATTCAGCAGGTTTCGCGGACTCGCCGGTCACGGCGGTTTTCGCTTCCCGCCCTTGCAAAAGTTTCTCGAGTTGTTCGACGCGTTTTTCCAAAGCACGGATGCGGTCGTCACGTTCATCGGCCAAAGCGGCATGTGCCGCCAACATCATGAGGGCTGCCATCACGAGGCCATTCAACGAGGTGGATGCTTTCATAAGCGAGATAGGTTTCGAGGTTCGAGGTTGTTTGCTGGATGTCATGGAGTGGCTGGCTGCCGCGGGGGACCGCCGTCAAACTTTCCCGCTTCCCTCATCGCGTCCCGAATCGGGTTGTAATCCGCGTCTTCAGCCTTTTCAAAACCGGTGGTTTCGTTTCTCAGCCTTTCCAGCACAGCCTGGTCCTCCTTGGCCCGGATGGATCGCAATCCCCCGCGAATGCTCTCGGCGACGGCAGGATCGAGCGTGGGGCCGGCCACCCAAGGCAACCCCTTGGCCTCACGGTCCTCATTCAGGATGTGGAACTTGATACCGGTGTCCTTCATGAACTTGTCTACGATGCTGGCGTTGCAAGCTCCCGCGCCAAACTTACCCTCTACCACTGCTTTCACGACGCTGTCGTGCGAACCGAGGAAGTTCGTGCTGCCACCGCGCAAATCCTTTGCCGTCAGACCGGCCACGAACAAAGCCCGTTTGGGCAGGAAATTGCCCGTCGTGGAACTGTCATCCACGAAGGCGACCGATTTGCCTTTCAGGTCGGTCAGGGATCGGATGCCCGAATCGGCAAGGGCGAAGATGTAGCCGCGGACTTTGCCGTTCTGCGCGAGCAATAGTGACACCTGTGGATTGAGTTTTTTGGCTTCGACGTAGCTGGCCGAACCGAAACGCGCAAAATCCACTTCGCCACGCACGAGCGCGTCTTTGGCGACGTCGTACTGGCGATAGATGCGCAGATCGATCTGCACTGGACGGGACAGGCTTCGTGTTATGCTGCGCTCCAGGATGGCCAGAACGGGCGCAATGTTTGACTGCATCGTCGTAGGCTTCTCATGGGTATAAACCGCGAAGATCAGATTGAGCCGGTTGGTGTCTGTTTGACCGCCGGCCGAAAGCTCTCCGCGCAGGGCCGCCAGTTCGTCGGAATCTATGGTCACAAACTTCTGGTTCGCGGTTACCCACATCTGTTCGAGCGAGTGGATCAACTTGCGCTGGAGGACTTCAAGGGCTTCGCGCTTTTTTTTGGCCTCCAGTTCCACCTGGCGCGCCTGCGCTCTAATGTCCTCGTTCTTGGATGCGAAGCGGATCGCCACGACTGTCGAAAGCGACGCTATGGCCACGAGCAACACCGCCACCGATGCCCCCAACACTGCCACCCTCGGATTGCGCCGGCACCAGCGCCAGAAGCGTTCGCCTGTGGCGGCGGGCCGCGCGTGAATGGGTTCCTTGCGCAGCCATCGTTCCAAGTCTTCGGCCAGCGCAGTCGCGGAGGAGTACCGCTGCTGCGGCTCTTTCTCCAAACACTTCATGCAGATGGTTGCCAGATCGTGGTCAATGCCTTCGCCGAACGTGGTCGGATGTTTGGGTTCATCCTCGACGACTTGTTTCAAGGTTTGGACCGGAGTTTCAGCGTGGAACGGTGGATGGCCGGTCAGCATTGCATAGAGGACCGCGCCGAGGCCGTAAATGTCGGCGGCGATGGTGACGCGCTTACCCTCGCCTGCGGCCTGTTCTGGAGCCATGTAACTGGGCGTGCCCATGATCGCGCCGCTGGCAGTGAGGCCACTGCCCGTGTGGCCGACCACTTTCGCCAAACCGAAATCCGTCAGGCGCGGTTCACCCCGGTGGTCGAGGAGCACGTTGCTGGGTTTGATGTCGCGGTGCAGGATGCCGTGCTGGTGCGCGTAGTCCACAGCACGAGCGACCTTGGCCATGATGCGTGCAATCTGTTCCTGGCGTCCGCGAGGCGATGGCTTCTCCTTTGCTGATTTCTGATCACCAGAGAAACCGCCGCCCGTGATGTGCCGATCCAGCCCGACACCATCGATGAGTTCCATGCTGAAAAAATGCTGACCCTGGTGTTCGCCGGTCTCGTAGATGGGAACGATGTTGGGATGGTGCAGATTGGCGGCGGATTCAGCTTCGAGATGGAAGCGTTGAATCATCGTCGGCGAGGCCAATTCGCCCGCGTTGATCATTTTGAGGGCGACCAGACGGTTGAGGGTAAGCTGGCGGGCTTTGTAAATGACGCCCATGCCGCCGCGGCCAATCTGTTCCAGCAGTTCGTATTCGCCGAAGGTGCGCCCGCCGCTGGCATCGGGTGGGGACGACCCTCCCGTCTCATCCGGCGAAGGGCCGAAGCCCAGTCCCAGAAGACAATTCGGGCAATGGCCAAAGGGGGCATTACCCGGTATCTCCGCTCCGCAGCCACGGCATTTGCGCATCGCAGGCATTTTGATTCCGACAAAGGTTGTCGGGCTTTACTACAAGAGACGTTCCGAAAGGTAACAGGCAAACAACTCGTTGCAGGCGCACCCGTACCAAAAGCGTGGCGGCGGGCGTCTCGCCTGCCGTAGAGCCGTGGCGTCCCGCCCGGCGGAACTCGCGTTCGTCCCGCGCCAGTCACGGAAAAGTTTGCAACCCGATCCGGGCGGCGAGACGCCAAGCCCTCTACGTCCGGCGAGACGCCTGACTCCACCGTGCGTGGCCCGATTGCGCCCCGAACACCCTCACCGGCTCAATGCACCCAGCAAGTGACGGAGTTCGTCTTCCACGTTGGTCGGACCAGTCACTGTCTGCGCGATCTCGCTCCGGAGCTTTTCGCCATACCGTTGACGCAGGCGCGACACCGCCATCTTGACGGCCGACTCGCTCATTTGGAGGGGCGCGCCGATCTCCGCGTAAGTGGACTCTGACTTCTCGCCGGAGAGAAAAACTTGCAGCGCGTCGAAAACCCTTTCCTTGCCCGCGCACACATACTCCTGCTGGAGATCTTTCATCACTTTTTCCAGCAGCGTCAGCACCCATGCCCGCTCGAACAACTTGTCCGGACTGGTTTCGTGCGCCGGCTCGTGGCCGTAGTACTTCTCGGCTAAGGTCTCTTCCCAGGACACGAACGCGTACTCGCCGCCGCGTTTGACCGTCTGGCTGCGGTTGTATTCGTTGGTCAGAAAGTGTTTGAAACTCGCGAGCAGAAAACAGCGGAACCGGCCCCGGTCAGGATTCGCCAAACCAAAGTATTTCTTTTCGAGAAACCCGGCGAAAAACTGTTGCGTCAAATCCTGCCCGCCCGGCGGGCTGTGACCTTGACGGCGGGCATAAGCGTAAAGCGGATACCAGTAGGTGCGGCAAAGGTGCTCCAAGGCTGAGGCAGATTCCGCAGAAGTCTCCTGCCCGGCCAGCAGCACCACGCTCCAATGCGTTGTGTTGAATGCACCGCCGGCCACGACCGGCTGGCCCGGCGGCACGTCCGACCGCGAAATATCGTCACGATGGTTCATGGTTCTGGGTCGCTGCATCGAAGGCAGAAGCGGCAGCCAGAGTCAATGCGGGAGTCGAGAGGTCGCGCGGCGCGATCTACGCCAAAAGTTTTGTTACCCGGAGCGGGTTGACCGGTTCGTGTGAACGGGTCGTTGCGCCAAAAGTCGGTGTTACCCGACATGAACAACGACATGAGTCACCAAACCAAACAAGAAGTGCTGGTCAAACTGCGCCGGCCATACGCCCGCGCCGGTCTGCCGTACAAACGTCAACTGCTCGATCAGGCCGTGGCCCTGTTGGGCTATCATCGCAAGGCCGCCATCCGCGCGCTGCGTGCCCAGCCGCCGCCGCCGCGCTCGACCGCCGTGCTCCTGGGGCGGCCACGCGAGTATAATCCGCACCGGCTCCTGCCGGTGCTCAAACCGATCTGGTTCGCCGCGTTGCAGCCGTGCGGCTCGCGCTTCCAGGCGCTCCTGCCCGAATGGCTGCCGGCCTATGAACAAGACCATCGCCGCCTCGATCCTGATCTGCGGGAGTGTGTGCTGGCCGCCAGCGCGCGCACCTTCGACCGCTTGCTGGCCCCGCTGCGGGTGAGCCTGCGGCGGCGCGGCGGCACCCGGCCCGGGAACCTGTTGCGCGCGAGCATTCCGGTGCGCGGCCAGTGGACCGAGGAGGGCGCGGGCTGGCTGGAGGTGGACACCGTCGCGCTGTGCGGCGGGGCGCTGGATGATCTCCACGCCTGGATGCTCGATGCGGTGGACATCCGCACCGACTGGACGGAGCAGCGGGCTTTGGCCAACCGCGGCCAGCACGCCACGCTCTTGCAGTTCAAGGATCTGGAGGCCAGCCTGCCCTTTGCCCTGCGCGGGGTGTACAGCGACAACGGGGGCGAGTTCATCAACCACCATCTGGTGGCCTGGCTGCGCGAGCGGCCCGTGCCGGTGCTCTTCACGCGCGCCCGGCCCTACCGCTCCAACGACAACGCCCACGTCGAGCAGCGCAACTGGACGCATGTGCGCCAGCGCTTCGGTTACGAGCGCTACGACGAGCCGGCGGTGGTGCCGCTGCTCAATGACTTGTGCAAGGGAGCGTTGGGGCAGTTGCTCAACCACTACCTGCCCACGCACAAACTGGAGGAGAAGAAAAAGCGGGAGGGAAAATCGGAGCTGCGCATCTACGGCCCGGCGCAGACGCCCTACGCGCGGGTGCTGGCGGCGGCCGAAGTGACGGCGGAGAAGAAAGCGGAGTTAAAGACCCTGCACGCGCGCCTCAACCCGTTCCAACTGGGCCGGGAGATCGAGCGGCAGAAAAGGGAGATTGAGGCGCGGCGCTTACGGCGGGCTTGAAAGCGCCCGGGCCAAGCCGTAAGCCTTCCCCACCCCCAGAAACGGAACGAGGGAGGCCGGACGGACCGAGGTGTTCCCGGCTTCCTTCGGTTCCAAATTAAGGGAGCAATGGGTAACACCCATTCTGGCGCCACGAAGCCTCTTCGCCCGCTGTCCGGGTAACAGTTACTTTTGGCGCACGACGGGCGCGGGGCGAGGGACCACCTGCTCGAAAGGCAACCTTGCTCAAGCCGGGCTGCGCCGATTACAACCTCGCCCGCAAACAAATGATCATCGCACGTTCACCACTTCGCATCAGCCTTGGCGGCGGCGGCACGGATTTGCCGTCGTATTACGAACGCTTCGGCGGATTCCTCGTCACGGCGGCCATCGACAAATACATTTACATCACGCTGCACGAAACTTTCGTGCCGGAGTTCATCATCAAGTATTCCAAGCTGGAGCGCGTGGCGCAGGCGGCACAGATCGAGCACCCGATCATTCGCGAGGCGTTCAAGATGCTCGACATCGACGGCGGCTATCTTGAGTTGACGAGCATGGCGGACATTCCCTCCGGCACCGGCCTCGGCAGCAGCGGGAGCTTCACCACGGCGCTGCTCAAGGCGTTGCACGCGCACAAACGTAATTTGATTCCGAACGCGGACATCGCGGCGCAGGCGTGCGACATCGAGATCACCCGCTTGAAGGAGCCGGTCGGCAAACAGGATCAATACATCGCGGCGCTCGGCGGCATCACCTGTTTCAATTTCCACAAGGACGGCCGCGCCGAAGCGTGGCCCGCGAAAATCTCCGAGGAGACGCGCTACAATCTCGAAGACAATTTGGTGATGTTCTTCACCGGCTACAGCCGCAGCGCGGGCAGCATCCTCAAGGATCAAAATGACAAGTCGAAGCAGGACGACGCGGCGATGCTGGAGAACCTGCATCGCACGAAGGAGATCGGTTACGCCAGCCAGCGCGCGTTGGAGAGCGGCAACCTGCGCGAGTTCGCGCGGCTCATGGACGAGCACTGGCAACGCAAGAAGGCGCGCAGCGGCGGCATGAGCAATCCGAAGATCAACGAATGGTACGACCTCGCCCGCGCGAACGGCGCGCTCGGCGGCAAGCTCATCGGCGCGGGCGGCGGCGGCTTCCTGATGTTCTACGCGGAGGAGGACAAGTCGAAGCTACGACACGCCATGCGCAGTGCGGGCTTAAAGGAAGTGCGGTTCCGCTTCGACTTTGAAGGCACGAAGCTCGTCAGTTCGTGAACCATTCAAACTTAACTGTCGCCTTGCTCGCCGGCGGGCTCGCCACACGGCTGCGTCCCATCACGGAGAAAATTCCCAAGGTGCTCGTCTCCGTGGCGGGGAAAACGTTTTTCGAACATCAGCTCGCGCTCTTGCGGAAGCAGGGGCTGACGCGCGTCGTGCTGTGCCTCGGGCATCTTGGCGAGAGGGTGGTGGAGCAATTCGGCGACGGACGCGCGCATGGGATGCAGCTCGAATACTCCTTCGACGGCCCGAAGCTGCTCGGCACCGGCGGCGCGCTCAAACAAGCCATGCCCAAGCTCGGCGAGAATTTCTTCGTGCTCTACGGCGACAGTTATTTGACCGAGCCGTTTCTGCCCGTCGCGGATTTTTTCCTGCGCAGCGGCAAGCTCGGACTGATGACGGTCTTCAACAACGAAGGCCAATACGACACGAGCAACGTGGTCTTCGGCGACGGCGAAATAAAACTTTACGACAAGAAGCAGCGGCTCCCGGAGATGCGGCACATTGATTACGGCCTGAGCGTATTCAACAAACGCGCCTTTGACGAATGGCCGGACGACCAACCCTTCGATCTCGCCGCTGTGATGACGCGGCTCGTCGAGCGCCGCCAGATGGCGGGCTGGGAAGTGAGGGAGCGGTTCTACGAGATCGGCTCGCACGCGGGGCTGGAAGAGTTGAACGTCCTGCTCGCGAACCAACCAAGCTGAGGCCCGCGTCAAATCCTCGCCAGCTTCACCGCGCAGGATTTGTAGTTCGGCTGACGCGAGTACGGGTCCACATGCCAGAGGGTCAACTCGTTCGTCTCCGCGTAGTGCATGGGCATGAAGACCTGGCCGGGCGCCACGCTCGACGACACAAACACCGCCGCCTCGATCGCGCCGCGCCGCGAACTGACCTGCACTCGCGCGCCCATCTCCAGGCGCAACGCCTCCGCATCCTCGGGCGAGACCTCGACGTAAGCGCGGGCTGGATACAGTTTCTTCAGCACGTCGGATTTTCCCGTGCGCGTCTGCGTGTGCCACTGCGCGGAGGTGCCGCGCCCGGTGAGCAGCACGAACGGATAATCCTTCGACACCGGCTCCGGCACCGGACGCGGGGACTCGAAGATAAATTTCGCGCGGCCATCGGCGTGGAAGAATTTGCCATCGGCGAACAGGCGGCGCTCTTGTGGCGGCAGGCTTCCAGCCTGCCGGTCAGCCGTGGCTTCCAGCCCGGCGGAGTTGGCGTGAGAATTTTCGAGTGCGTTGGGTTGGGCGGACGCGGTTCCGGGCGGCAGGATGCCGCCCTCACTGGCAGGCTGGAAGCCTGCCGCCACCGCCCACGGCCACTGCACGCCGCCGCATTCGTCCAGCATCCGGTAGTCTTCAATGCCCGTGATGTCGCACGGCTGGCCCGCGCTCACGCGCTTGAGCAGTTGGAACACGGCCTCCGGCGAAGTCCATTTGCGGAACAGTTCCGCGCAGCCCCAGTAGTGCGCGATGAGTTGGAAAATTTTGAAGTCGGACAAGGCCTGTCCCGGCGCGCGCGAGACTTTTTTCAGGAGGCCGATGCGCCGCTCGGAGTTGATGAACGTCCCGCTCTTTTCGCCCCAGCCGGCGGCGGGCAGCACCAGATGCGCCTGCTGCGCCGTCTCCGTCGTGGTGTACATGTCCTGCACCACGAGGAAGTCGAGCTTGCGGAGCAGATGTCGCGTGCGCTCCTGCTGCATCCACGAATGGGCAGTGTTCGTGGCGATGATCCAAAGCGCTTTGATTTTGCCGGCTTGAATACCGTCGAGAATCTGGTCGTAGGCCCAACTGTTTCGCTGCGGAATATTCTCCACGGGAATGCGCAGCGCGCGCGCGACTTTCTCGCGATGCTCCGCCTGCGTGAAGTCGTGGCCACCGATCAAGTTCGTGGTGTTGCTGAACAGCCGCGAGCCCATCGCATTGCACTGGCCGGTGATGGAGTTCGCGCCGGTGCCGGGGCGTCCGATGTTCCCGGTCATGAGCGCGAGATTGATGATGGCCTGCGCGGTGCGCGTGGCTTCGTGGCCTTGGTTCACGCCCATCGTCCACCAGAACGAAACGCGTTGGCCGGCGTGAATTGTTTCCGCGAAGCGGTTGAGTTGATTGATGGAAAGCCCGGTGGCGGCGGCCACGGATTCAACGTCGAAGCTCTGCACAAACGTCGCGAACGCCTCAAACTTCCGCGTATTCTTCTCGATGAACGCGCGGTCCACCCAGCCGCGCTCGATCAAGATTCTCGCCAGTCCGTAGAGCAGCACGAGATCGCTCTTCGGTTGCAGCGCGTAGTGCTGCGTCGCCGCCGTCGCCGTCTCCGTGCAGCGCGGATCCACGACGATGATTTCCGGTGAATGCGGATTCATCAGCACGCGCTGCCACATGATCGGATGCGCGATGCAGAGGTTCGAGCCAACGAGCACGATGACATCCGACTCCTCGAAATCTTTGTACGTGTACGGCGGCGCATCGAAGCCGAAGGATTCTTTGTACGCCGTCACCGCTGTGGCCATGCACTGGCGCGTGTTGCCGTCGCCGTGGACGACGCCCATGCCGAACTTCGCCAGCGCGCCCAGGAAGGCCAGTTCCTCGTTCGGCATCTGCCCGGTGCCAATCCACGCCACGGAGTCTTTCCCGTGCTGATCCTGGATGGCCTTCATGCGCACGGTGAAAATTTGCAGCGCGGTGTCCCAGTCGGTCGCGACCAAGTCGCCGTGTTCATCGCGAAGCAACGGCGTGGTCGCGCGGTCGGGCGCGGAGAGCGGCGTGAGCGCCTCCCAGCCTTTCGGGCAGGCCATGCCCAAATTCACCGGGTAATCCACCGACGCGCTGAGATTGATGGCCTGGCCGTCGCGCAAGTGGACGTTCAATCCGCAGCCGGTCGAGCAGAAGCCGCAGACGATCGTGGTGGTGGCGTCGGGCTGGAGACGCGCGGGGATTTTGCCGAGGCCGAATTCGCCGGGATGCAACACGAGTTCCTGCGTGAGCGGGCCATGCCACTGACGGAGGAGCGGGGCGAGTTTGCTGGTGACGGCGTTCATGTTGGGGTTCCGAAATGCCTCACGCGAAGGCCGCGAAGGGCGCAAAGGATTTGGAGCGCGGGCGTCCCGCCCGCCGGGCGGTGGGGTGAGACTCTGTCGAACCCAAATGGCCGACGAAGGAGGCGCGAGCGGAGCGAGCATCTCTGGCTGAAGCTGGCGTTCAGAGGGACATGCACGCTGTGCTCGCCTCGCTGCGCTCGAAATGCTCGGCTCGACGGAGTCTCGCCCCACCCGTGAATCGCAGATTCCTTTGCGCCCTTTGCGGCCTTGGCGTGAGGCAAAAGTGGTCGGGCAAAGTTCATGTCGGCAACCCTCCCGGCATTTTCGGCGCGGCCACCGTGGTGAAGAACAAGAAGCGTTCGAGCAACTCGCCGACGAGCAGCAGCGCGAACGCGGCGACTGCGAGCAGCTTCGGCGCGGGCATGAAGTGCATGGTGAGCAAGAGCGGCAGGCACAGGCCGCCGAGCATGGCGCACGCGAGCCGCAGCATGGTGACGTATTGAAATCTCCCCGTGACGAGCAGCGCGGTCTTCTTGAGCGGCGTGAATTCGGCGTCAGTGCCGTGGCGCAGCACGGAAATTTCGCCGGCGAGTTTGAGCAGGACGCCGACCATCACGATTCCCGCCAGCGTGGAAGAGGGTTGAATCATCGCCGCGCCCGCCGCGCCGAGGATGACCGCCGTGCCGAAGAACAGCGGCACACTACGCCGCCAGTGCCAGAGCGGGCGTTGCGTGTCGGAGTAAATCATCGCCGAGCAGAAGACGCCGAGCAGGCCCATCAGTGGAGCGCCGGCGTCCAGCCCGGCGCGCAGGACGCTGAACAAACGCGCCGGGCTGGAAGCCGGCGTTCCGAAGCTCAGTGCAATCGCGCCCATGAGCAGCGGCGGGAACATTCCGAAGACGACGATCTCCCGGCTCATCCACGAGCGGCGCAGATTCAGGAACGCGCGCCACGCTCCGAACGGGCGGCCCAGATGGAAAATGCTCGCGCCCAGACCGACAGCGATCAGTGCGAACGAAAGCAGCAGCATCGGCAGCGATACGAGCTTGAGCAGCGCGGCCAGCGTGATGACGCCAACGGACGCCTGCGACAGCACGAGCATGATCACGAGCGGCCAGTGCGCGGGTTGGGGTTGGAGGTGAGCCGCGTCGGCAGCGATGAGCCTCGTAGCCGCGTCTCGTGAGAGCGCGGCTGATCCATTCGCCGCGTCCACGGGCTGAATGGCCGCGCTCTCACGAGACGCGGCTACGGTGTAGCGCGTCGTCGGCAGCGTGTAGCCGCCGACGGGTGCGCCGCTCAGGAATTCCTTTCCACGTTCGCGAAATTCAATCGTCACCGCGCTCGGGCTCACCTTCGTGATGCGGATGGCTTCGTTCGGACACGCTTGCACGCACGCCGGCGCTTCGCCCACGGCGAGGCGGCTCGAGCACATGTCGCACTTGCGCACGATGCCGAGGCGCGCGTTGTATTTCGGCACGTCGTACGGACATTTCAGCACGCAATACTGGCAGCCAATGCACTGGTCATCGAGATGGCGCACGATGCCGGTGATGGGATCCTTTTCGTAGGCGAGCACCGGGCAGCCATTCAGACACGCGGGATCAACACAGTGATGACAGGCCGTGGTGACGTGTTGCAAAGTGATGGCGGGGCGAAGTTCACGGACCACCGGAGCGGCGTGCCGGAGATTCTCGAACCTGCCTTCCACATCCGTGGCGAGGCGTCCGTGCCAGCCCTGGCGTTTCGGCGGCGTGATGAGCAGGCCGACCTCGCGCCACGTTTCGTTGTCGTCGAGTCCGTTCAAGCTGTGACAGGCGGTGACACAGGCTTTGCAGCCGGAGCATTTGTCGAGCGCGACCTCGAAGGCGTATTGCTCGCCTGCGCGCGGCGCTTCGAGCGGAATCAGATCGCGATAACGCTGCGCGCCCGGCGCGAGCGCGTCATGGGCACGCGAAAATTTCTCGACCGCCGTGAGGCTCTGCTGGTCGGCGAGCAGTTCATCAATGAGAGAACGGTCGGACATCGTTACGCGCGCTCATGCTGACGTCGGCGGACCAATGTTCGCGGATCGCCGTGGTTCCAAATCCAAATCATCTCCTGCACTTAGCGGGGCGTGTGCCATCGGGCGTTGGTGGAATCAGGCTGGTTCAATACTTTCGGGCGAACGACTGAAAAAGATTCATTCAGCAAGAATTGGCCGTGTGGAAGGCAAACTGGGCGCAGCACCGAGTGAAAGAGGGAAAAGCGGCTTCCGATGCTGCTTTGTTCTGTGTGGGCCGCGCTGTCGTCTTTTGCTCAAAGTGCGAAAGGAACGAACACGAGAAGGCGGCACGTTTGTTCAATCAAACATGGGTAGCACAGGCTACCAGCCTGTGCCGCCGGGCTACCAGCCCGGCGGAAGGGTGAGGGCCGCACGGGCCAGACAGGGTAACTCGAAC
>JAYVQC010000200.1:0-18569 GCA_043757045.1 Akkermansia sp.
TCCTTGCCGGCCAGTGAGGGTCTGCTTCCAGCCGCCCGGCCCCAGTGTGAATAAGCCCGCCGTGCTCGAACCTTTTCGGCGTCTCGGCGCAGAGCGGCCTGGCCCGCCGGGCTGGAAGCCACGGCTCACTGGCCGACAAGGATGCCCGCCGCTACAGTAACAGTGCCAAGATGCACCGCGGCCCGCCGCAGCGAGGACTCCGACCTTGCATTCAACCCCTTCACCCGGAATCTTCCGCCCTCAAACTATGCTGTTCCTGAATTGGTTCACGTCCCGCTCCGTCCGCCACGCCTGGCAGGCCGCGAATCATGTTGAAAAAATCCTCCATCATCAGCGCGACCTGCTCGCGCCCCCGGCCATCGCAGCGGTGCAAGGCGGCATCAATGATTTGCGCAACGTGTGCCGTAATGGCGACCCGGACGGAGTCCGCGTCGCCCTCGGCAAACTGGAGACCCTCGCCAACGAAAACCTCAAACCCTATCCGCACGCCGCATGGCGCGAGAACATCGAGGTCGCACTCGTGGCCATCGCCGTGGCCATGGGCATCCGCACGTTCGTCTTGCAACCGTTCAAGATCCCCACCGGCTCGATGCAACCGACGCTCTACGGCATCACGGATGAGAATTACGCGGGGCGCGCGGACGTGAAATTTCCCAACGCGCTGGCGGGCCTGCTCGAATACTGGTTCTACGGCGTTTCGTACCAGCACATCGTGGCGAAGACGGCGGGTCAGATCACCAACGCCAAGGAGCCGGTGAAGCTCGTGCTGTTCAATCTTTGGCAGGACATCCAGGTCGGGGCCACCAGTTACAAAATTTGGTTCCCGCCGGACGGCCTGCTCAAGCGCGCCGGACTTGTGGACGGCTGCGGCCAGGGCACGTCGCGGGTCTTCCAGCCCGGCGACGACATCATCAAGCTCCGCAGCATCAGCGGCGATCATCTCTTCGTGGATCGCGTGACTTACAATTTCCGCCGCCCCGCGCGCGGCGATGTCGTGGTCTTCGAGACGCACGGCATCACGGCCCTGCCGCGCGACCAGCAAGACACCTACTACATCAAGCGCCTCGTCGGCCTGGGCGGTGAGACCTTGCATTTGAAGCATGACGCTATCATCACCGGTGCGCCGGGGCATTTCGACTTCTCTACTTGTGTGCAAAAACTGGACGATGCGCCCGCCGGTCATCTGACGGTGGACGGTCGCGAGCTGACCGCTGCCACGCCGCACTTTGAGAATCTCTACTCGTTCCCCGGACTGGCGCGCGGGCAGAAGACGATGGCCTACCGCACGAACCACTACCACGGCCACGGCCAGTTGATGCAGCTCGCCGATGGACGGAAATTCTCCATCGCGCCGGATCATTACTTCGTCATGGGCGACAACACCTACAACAGTTCCGACTCGCGCTACTGGGGCGACTTCCCGCAGGAAAAAGTCATCGGCAAATCGTTCTTCGTGTACTGGCCCATCGGCGGCACGACCTTCAACGGCGAGGAACGCCCGAGCCGCTTCGGCTGGGCACATCGCTGAGAGCGGAGCGCGGATCGCCGAGTCCGCGTGTTTCTTTTGACCCAAAGTTCAACTGCACATCCGGTTGGTTGACAAAGGAGCGCCGAGCATGGCTCGGCTCGTTTGGCAACGCAGTGTTATCAGGCCGAGCAATGCTCGGCGCTACAGCACGGACTGCTTTTCTCAACCAACCGGACAAGCACGCAAACTTGAATTGCATCCAGGCACAGCATCGCGCGGACTAAGCGGACTGCGCTCTTCAGCCTGACGTTCCCGTTGACTTCACCGCCCTCGCGCGAAAAGGATTCGCCATGAATTGTCCCGCGTGCGCCGCACCGCTCGAAGCGTTGAAAGTGGAATCTCTCGTCGTGGATGTCTGCCGCTCGGGCTGCGGCGGCCTCTGGTTCGACAACTTCGAGCTGCAACGCGTGGACGCGCTCGATGAGCAGCTCGGCACCGCGCTCGCGCACATGGAGTTCAACCCCACCGACATTGTCCTGACCGAGAAGCGCCCGTGTCCCAAGTGCGTCGGCTTCACGATGCTGCAACACAAGTTCAGCCGCGAGAAACCGGTTCTCGTGGACGAGTGCCCGAGCTGTGGCGGCATCTGGCTCGACGGCGGTGAACTGTCGGAGATCCGCCAACCGGCAGCCACCAAGGAGGATCGGCAGAAGCACACGCAGAAATTTTTCAACCACCTGCTCGCCCAGGAACTCGCCCAGCTTCGGGCCGGCCGCGCGCCGCGCCCCGAATAACGCCGCGACCACACGTTGGCGCGAAGGCACCGGCGGCGGGAATTTTTCCCCCGCTCAGGATTTCGTTGAATAGTGCCGACAGGATCGGGGTCTGTGAAAAGCGTTGGAAGTAAATCAAGCCGGTGCACCCAGGCCGGGATGGAGAAAATTCCTATGAAACAAAGACAGAAGAAGTGTGTCCACGTCCCGCGCGCGCGCGCCGGATTCACGTTGATTGAGTTGCTCGTGGTCATCGCGATCATCGCGATTCTCGCGAGCATGCTGCTGCCCGCGATTGCCAAGGGCAAAGAGAGCGCGCGCCGCATCTCGTGCGTGAACAACCTGCGCCAGCTCGGGCTTTCGCAGCAGATGTTCGCGGACGACAACGAAGGCCGGTTCACCCCGCGCCAGGCGCCGTTTTGGCCCGACCGTTTGCTGCCCTACTATCTGAACACCAATCTGCTCCACTGCCCCACGGATCTGGCCACGCATCCGAGGAGTTACATCATGAACGGGTGGAACGATTATTTTAACGAGACGCTCCCGGCGAACGAGTTCACCGATTACATGGCGCACAACTACCCGCTCGGTCTGCCGGAGTCGGCGGTCACCCATACCAGCGACACCATCCTGTTCGGCGAACTGGAAGCCGGAAACAACAACCGGCACATGGATTATTACCAGAACAACGACTACGAGGTGATCGCGCAGCAGCGGCATGGCAGCAACGTGCGGTCGGGCGGGGCGAACTATGCTTTCGTGGACGGCAGCGCGCGCTACCTGCGCTTCGGCGAGTCGCTCTCCCCGCTCAACTTATGGGGAGCCACGGAAGAATGGCGGCAGACCGGCGCGGTCGCGCCCTAACGTAGTCGCGCGACGCAGCGCTCAAGGCGTTGAGGCTGTTCTTCATGAGCACTTGATGCGTGCCCGCGTCGCTCCACGAATGAGGCGTATTCCAAGCGGGTCCTCCGTGGTCAGCCCGGCGCGGCGTCGCCCCGCCTCACGGCTTGGGCAGCACCCAGATGTTCCGGTAGAAGACCGGGTTGCCGTGGCCCTGCAACTGAAAGCCGCCGCCCTTCGCCACTTCCTTCATGCCGCCACCGGGCGTCTCCTTTTTCAATTCCAGCCGGTCGTGAATGATCACGCCGTTGTGCTTCAGGGTCACGAGGGTGTTGGAAATTTTCTTCCCGGCCTCGTCGAACTTTGCCGCCGTCACGTCGAAGTCGTAGGTCTGCCAGGTCAACGGCGGGTAGCACATGTTCACCGCCGGACGGGCCTGCTGGTAGAAGCCGCCGCACTCGTTGTTCTCGCCCTTGAGTCCGAAGCTGTCGAGCACCTGGCACTCGTAGCGGTCGAGCAGATACACGCCGCTGTTGCCACGATCCTGGCCGCGCCCGAGCGGTTTGAACGGCAGAAGAAATTCAAAGTGCGCGGTGAAATTCGTGAAGATCCTTTTCGTGCTCGTGCCCGCCGGCAACAAACCACGCGCGTCCAGATGACTGTTCTTCCACTCGTCCACGCCGCTCCCGTCGAACAGCACCACCGCGCCCGCCGGCGGTTTCAACCCTTCCGTCGGGCTGGTGCGCGCGGTTTTCTCCATCGTCCACGGCCCGCCCGCGTCGCTGCGGATGCTGATTTTCCCGGCCGCCAGTTCGGCGCGGAAATTATTGGTGCCGGTGAAAATGATTTTGCCGTCCTCGCGCCGGCCGTTGATCTCCTGCTTGAACTCCTTGTCCCAACCGTCGCCCGGCAGACCGCCGCGATACGTCACCAGCCGGAAACGATCTTCGCCCAGCGCGATGACCTGCGCACCGCCCCAGCCGCTTTTGTATTCGCCCTGGTCGAGATAGTCCGGGTCGGCCTCGGCGGCGGTGGTGTAGGTCTTCGCCTCCGGTGGCGCGGGCTTGGCGGGCTTGGTGGGCGCGGGATCGGCGGCGAAGAGAACCGGCGCGAGAACGGCGAGCGGGAGCAGCAGAAGTTTCATAGTTTTGTTCGTTGGCGGAATTCGACGGAGCGGGCCGGAAAAAATTCGCGCCGGCCCCGGCGCAACCCTAGGGCCGGCGTCGCAAAATAGGCAACGCCGATGAAATCCTGGAGGTGGGTTTGGTATCGCGGCGACCAAACCGTAGTGGGGCAGCCGTCTCGGCTGCCATGAGTCCACTGGCCGTCACGGCTGGTGATTCTTCAGCCGGGACGGCCAAATGACTGCGGTAGGCGGGACGCCTGCCCCACTACGCGATGGTCGCGCGGCGACAAGACCTACCACTACGAAAAGCGCGCGCTTGCGCCCGGTGGGTGGCCGGCCAAGAATTGCGCGGCGGTGATGCGCTTGCCGCCTTCGCGCTGCACTTCGAGCAGGCGCAGCGCGCCGGTGCCGCAAGCGACGATCAACTCATCGCGTGCGGCGGAGAGAATTTTCCCTGGCGTTCCCTGGCCGTCGGTCATTTCCGCGCGCCAGATCTTCAGCAGCATCGGCGGGCCATCCGCGTGCAGATGGGAAAACGTCCCCGGCCACGGCGTCAGTCCACGCACGCGGTTCCACAGCACGCCCGCAGGTTGTGACCAGTCGAGGCGTCCGTCCTCCTTCTTGATCTTGCGCGCGTAGCTCCCGCCCTCGGCGGGCTGCGGTTGAGGGAGAATTTTTCCGGCGAGGTAATCGGGAATGGTTCGCACGAGCAGCGCGCCGCCGAGTTGAGCGAGGCGGTCGTGGAGCGTCTGCGAATTGTCCTCGGGCGCGATCGACGTGCGTGCTTCGCTCACGATGGCTCCGGTGTCGAGTCCCGCGTCCATCTTCATGATGGTCACACCGGTCTCGGCGTCACCGTTCAGGATGGCCCACTGAATCGGCGCGGCCCCGCGATACTTCGGGAGCAACGACGTGTGGACGTTCAGGCAGCCGTGGCGCGGCACATCGAGCAATGCTTGCGGGAGAATTTGTCCGTAGGCCGCGACGACGATCAAGTCCGGCGCAAGTTGGCGAATCTGCTCAATGAAACTTTCCTCACGCGCCCGCGTGGGCTGGAGCACCGGAAGATTTGTCCGCAACGCGAGTTCCTTCACGGCGGAGGGTTGCAGTTTGAGGTCGCGGCCCTTGGGCTGATCCGGCTGCGTGACGACAGCGGAAATGTTCCACGCGGGTTCGGCGAGCAGGGCTTCCAGCACCGTGGCTGCGAGCGGCGGCGTGCCCATGAAAATCAACGAGCGGGGCGGCTCCTGGCTCATCACTTCGTCACGCCCAGCGTCGCGATGATGTCGAGGACGTTGCACAGGACGTTGAGCGGCTTCTGCGTCGAGTCCACTTGATGCACCAGCTTGGGACCGTAGAAATCGAGCACGGGTTTGGTCTCCAGTTCGTATGTTTCGAGACGCTGGCGGATCACATCGAGGTTCGCGTCGTCGAGACGGTTCTCGCGCAGCGCGCGGCGTTGCAGACGTTCGATCATCTTCTGCATGTCCACGCAGGCGAGGTGAAACACCGCGCGCACATCGAGCGTGTCTTTTAGAATCTCCGCCTGGCGCGCATTGCGGGGAATGCCGTCGAGCACCAGGATGTCGTGGTCGGGATCGAAGGTGCGGTTGATGGTGCTGGCCTCGATGTTGCGCCGCCACAGATCAATCGTCGGCTCATCCGGCACGAGTTGGCCCTTGCTCGAATACTCGATGAAAGTGCGCCCGAGCGGATCGGTGATGCGGAGGTTGCGGAAGGCATCGCCGCAGGCGAAGTGGAACAAACCGGGAATGGTGCCGAGGATTTTGCCCTGCGTGCCTTTGCCCGAACCGGGCGCTCCGAACAATAGAACCGTGCGATATTTCATACGCTTTGTTTTCCGGGCGCGCGTCGCGCCCTTCGGCTCTCGACACTCGCCCTCCGTCTGTCAACTGCGTCAGGTGTCCTTGTGCTTGACGGTGACTTCGTAAATTTCGCTGAAGGGAATCATCACGTCCTCGGTGGCGACGCCTTTGCGAATCTGGAGGAACACTTCGTTCGGCTCGACTTTGCTCAGGCGCTGGCCCGTGTATTCGCCGCGCGCCGACTTGATGTGGATGACCTTGTCTTTCTCCGCCTCGCCGGGCACGACCTTCATGAAACCGGCGAACTTCGTCTCGAAGAAACGGCGGTTGAACGTGGTCTGGCCGCGTGCATAGACGACGGGCTTGGGCAGCACTGGCTGTGCGGGCTGATCTTCGACCGGCGCGGCTTCTTCCACCATGGGCGCTTCCTCGACGACGGGCGCTTGCTCCACCGGAGCTTCGTACGCCTTCTGCCGATGGGTGGGCATGGCGAGGAAAAGGGCCGGACCGACCAACGGCAGAATCGCCGAGACCGCCGCGACCATCATCGGCGGGCGCTGGCGGAAGATGCCGATTTCAAAGCCCGCGTAAATGTTCGCCGCATAGACCAGCAGCAGCAGCGCGATCATGATCGGCGAGGCGAAGAGGCTGCCGCCCTGCGGGCGATCCAGACGCGGCGGCATAACCAGACGCTGGTTGCGATCCGCCTTGGTGCTGACCGGCTGCACTTCTGGATCGAGGAAGACATTCGCGAAGAACTGCGCCTGCCGGTCGCGATGGGTGGAAAGCTCGCGCAAAGTTTTCTGCGAGAGTTTCGCCCACGGCACATTGGTATAGACCGGGTTGTCCACGCTGCCTTCGAGCGCGACCTGGATGTGCTGATCTTTGAACGAGACGAGCCGTCCACTGACTTGACCGCCATTCTCAAACTCCAGGGTCGTGGACGGCACCTGCGCGCACAACGGCCACGCCGCGAGCACCAACCAGCAAACTACGCATCGGAACAACATGATGGGTCTGGATTAACAAAGCACTTTCGGCAACGGAAGAAAAAATCCCGGAAGTGGCCTCGGTGGAAACTCTCCCGGTCAACACCCTGTCACCCAGGACAGCGGGCGATGGTGCGTTGAACCCGCCCAAAATCTATTTGCTGCCGTACGGCGTCGCCTCCTCTTTCCCGTAGAAATGCGCGGCGGCGGCGGCGGACTGCGCGGTGGAACCGTCCTCGCTGTGGCCCGGCCCTCCCGCCGTCACGCAGTCGGTGCTGATGAAGGTGTGCGGCATCTCCACAAAGGCAGGCAGGCCAGGCGGCATGATGGTTTCGCCTTTCGTTTCCTTCTCCGCGAGGGCGAGGTTCAGCTTGAGCAGGAAGGCGAGGATGTCCTCCTCCGGCTTCATGCCGTAGGCGGCGCGCACGGCGGCGTCGAGGGTGGCGTGGGCGGCGCGAAGCTTGTTGTCGCCGGGCGTTTCGAGCGTGCGATAGAGTTCGCGGAGCGACCAGCCGTTGTCCTCCATGATCTCGCGCCGCAACGCGCGCAACGCGCGGGCGCTTTCGGACACGGCGCGGATTTTCTCCACGGCGGCGGCGGCCCCAGCCCCGGACGGGGCGGCATATTTGTAGATGGCGTCCGCAGATTTTGTTTTAGCTCCGTCAGGAGCGGCATCGGAAGATGTCGCCCCTACGGGGCTGCGGCGTTTCTGGTTTGGTTTTTCTACAGAGATGTCGCGCCTGACGGCGCTGCCAAACTGCGGCCACGGAAACGTGTCGAACACCGTGTCCGAGGTGTAGCGGAAGCGCTCGGTGAGCGTGGAACACTTTGCCGTGAACCACGCCCAGTGAATGCCGGACTGCAAAACGCCGAACGAGTAATCGTCGGCGAAGGTGAAAACGGTCAACGATGAATCGGGTCGAACACCAGAAGACAAGAACTCAAAGATCGGTCGCTTGGTAACACGGGCGCAGACAATGTAACGAGGCAAAGGGGCGATGGCTGCAAGCATTGCCTCGCGTGTTCGCTTCAACAGCCACCAAGTCCTCAGTCGGTTTTGGTGTTCACCGGATTCTTTGCCAATTTTCTTCTTTTCAGCCTCCGCGTTCGCCTGCCACTTCGGCAGCACGGTTTTTTTGAGGTGCTCAAAGGCCAATTTGTAGTAAGCAGCTTCGTGCATTGAGCGGCTTCCAAAATCAATAATGCTTCGTGGAACTGGATTGCCGCCACCACTCAGCAACTCATCACCGTTGAGGTAAGGGAAAATGACTTCGGCATATTTTTCATCTTTGGAGATCAATTGGTCTCGCTCTTGGGCTTCAAGTCGAAAGCCGTCATGTCCCGGCTGTTGTCCTTCAAAGCATGGCTTCGGATTTTGATTCACCTTCAACGGAACAGCGGCAGCAACATCTGTTACGAATGAAAGCGAAGAGTTGATATGTTGAATCGGCACATTTTCCCATGGCCCTTCACGATCTTGCCCCGTGAGTCTGAAAAGCATTTTGGGCTTGGCATCATCTCCTTTGATCCAGTTCACGATTGAGACGTGAACCGCCGCCTCACCAGACCACGGTTGAGAGGAAACCGCTTCAACGATTGTTCCACCGTGCTTCACGATGTAGTCGAGTCCGCCTTCGCGTGAGTAGTTCTGGCGAATTGTGTTCGTGCCGACGAGTCCGGCGCGGCAACCGGGCTTGAGAACTTCGTGTGCTTTGCGAAACCAGTGAACACAGAAATCCGCGCGTCCGGGAACGTCTGGGAATGCTACTCTGACTCGCTTCGCGTACTCCGCACCGTGAATCATAGCCAACCGGCGGGCATCAAGGAACGGCGGGTTGCCAATGATGACCTCCGACTCCGGCCACGGCGTGAAGAGCGCGTCGCAGCAGCGGATGTTGTCGTCGAGGTTGTCGAGCGGCAGGTCTTTCTCAAATTGCAGCGCGTGCGTGTCCTGGCCGGGCAGCACGTCGCGATGGTCCTCCCAGAATTTCTCCGCGTCGCGGTGCGCGAGGCGGCGCGCGAGCATGAGCGTGACCTTGCCCACTTCCACGCCGACCGCGTTCACATCCAGCCCGAAAAATTGTTTAGGCGAAACCTGCGAGGCGAGGCCGACGGTGGCGAACTGATCCTTGAACTCCGTGGCGAGGCGCAGCAGCAGCCGCATCTCCAGTTCACGCAGAGCGCGGAAGGCGACAAAGAGAAAGTTGCAACTGCCGCACGCGGGATCGAGCACGCGGAAGGCGCGCAGTTGCGCGAGCAGGTGGCGGAGTTCCTTCGCCGTCTTCGCGGCGGCGATGCGCTCCTCCCACGGACGCACAATGGTCGGGCGGACGATTTTCTGGATGTCGCTCTCGTAGGTGAAATGCGCGCCGAGCGCGTGGCGCTTCTCCTTGCCGAGACTGCCCTCGAACAGCGTGCCGAAGATGACGGGCTGAACTTTCGACCAGTCTTCTTTCGCCGCTTCGATGAGCAAACCGATTTCAACAGGTTGGAGTTCAACGGGATCAATCTGGGCAAAGAGGCCGCCGTTGAAATAATCCACGCCCGCGTAGCGTCCGCCGCGCGCGGCCTTCGCGTCGTTCATCTGGCGGAACAGGCCACCGATTAAATCGTAGCTGCTCGCGCCGCGCCGACATTCTTCCAGCAAGCCGGTGAACAAACTCTTGGGCAACAGTCCGATGTCCTCGGAGAACATGGCAACGACGCTTTGGAGAATGAACCGCTGCGCGCTCTCGGCTGATTCACCGCGATGAGTCAGCGAGTTGAACACGCTGGCGACATCCGTGGCCGCCTGCCGCGTAACCTCGACCCAGTTGTTGCCAAAGACAGGCGCAAACTGGCGCGGGAAAAGAAAATTCAACGCGGAGTGACGCGCGGCGAGTTCGCTGACCTTGATGCGATCCACCGGCTCCTGCATCTGCGTGTTGAAATCGTAAATCCAAAGCTCATCGAAATTGCAGAGCACGACGTACGGCGGGCGGTGCGGCACGAGGTTGAGCCAGTAGTCGAAGCTCTGCTGGTAGTGCTTGGAGAGCTTCACCCCGCGCGACTTCATCTCGATGAGCACACGGCCCGGCCAGACGAAGTCGGCATACTTGGTTTTGTCGCCGGGGAAACGGACGCGGTACTCGAAGGTGGATTTTTCCGGGAGCGTGTTCGCGTCGTGGTTGAAGGCTTCGAGCAGGTGAAAGAGAAAGGTCTGCGCCTCGCTCTTCTCGTCGCCCTTCAGCTTGGCGGCGAAATCGGCGAATTCATGGAAGGCGCGTTCCTGCGATGTCATCCGCGCGGAGACTGGCAGGAAGGTGCGGCGGTGTCACCTGCCGGATTGAGCGCGGAGGCGATGGGGAGAACGGCCCAGTTCGTCCGCCAGTTCTTCGATCATCCAGTTCGTCCGCCGCGCGCTGAGACGATCTGCCGCCGCGCCGTGCTCGAAGGCGGCGTGGGGGAGGACGCGCAGCGGAATTTTTCCCAAGATGGGTTGCGCCAGCCCGCCGGTGATGTAGCCCGCGAGCAAATCACCGCTGCCGCCCTGGGCCAGGCCGGAGTTGCCGGTGCTGTTGACGAACACCTCGCCCGCGCGCGTGCCGACCAGCGTGTGCCGGCCTTTCAACACCACCGAGCAGCCGCCAAATTTTTCTGACAACGCGCGCAATGAAGCAACGCGGTCACGTTGAATCTCTTCGGAGGTGATGCCGAGCAGTCGTGCCGCTTCTCCGGGGTGCGGCGTGATGACGCGGCACGCACCAACCGGCACCGCTCCTGGCGTGAGCCAGTCCAGCGCGCTGGCGTCGGCGATGACGGGACGCGGGTCATTGGCCCACAGGTGACGGAACCACTCACGCATCGAAGCCGGAACATTCTCCGCCGCGAGTCCCGGACCGAACAGGAACGCGGTGAACTTCTCCACGGAACGTGAACGGACATTCTCCGCCCACGGGCTGACCATCACCGCCTGCAATTGCGAGGCGACAGGCACATAAACTTCCCGCGTCGTGAACAGCGTGATGAGTCCAGGCCGCGCCCGTTGCGCGCCGCGCGCCGCCAGCACCGCCGCGCCGTGATAGCCCAGGCTGCCCGCGATGATCGCCGCGTGGCCGAAAGTTCCCTTGTGTCCCGCCACGGGACGCGGCGGTGGAAAATCCACGAAGTCATTTGCGGTCGTCCATTGCACGTCGCTCTGGGCAGGACAGGGAATCAGCCCGACATCGTCCGCGACCTCCAGTCGTCCGACGTAAATGGCCGCGCGGTCGGCGAGCAATCCACGCTTCGGTGCGCCGATGGTTAGTGTAAGTGCTGCTTGCACGGCCACGGGCTGCGGCTCGCCGGTGTCAGCGTCCAGTCCCGACGGCACATCCACCGCGAGCACGCGCGCGCCGGAGAGATTCAATGCGGAAATCAATTCCACCCACGCGCCCGTCAGCGGCCGGTTCAAGCCAATGCCGAACAATCCATCCACGACCAGACTGGGGCGGGATTTCAACTCGCGGATGATTTCCGGCCACGCCGTCTCCGGCTCGACAACCTCCATCAACTTCACCGCGCGCCCGCCGAGATGCGGCCGCATCGCGCGCACGTCATCGCCGTTGTGGCCGCGACCGGCGAGCAGGAGAAGTGAGTCGTCCGGTTTCGTGAGTTTGAGCGCGCGCCGCGCCAAGGCCTCGCCCACGCGCGCGATGACGGCGGCTTCCGTTGACCCCGCAGCCCATGTCGCGCGTTCCCACGCACGCATCTGCTCCACGGAAATGACCGGCAAAGACATGACGGGATTAGAGCAAAGGGCAGGCGGGCCGGAAATGTTTTGTGCGCTCCTCAGAACAAGACGGGCGACAACGTCTCACAACTCAACGGAGCGCGGGCTTTCCAGCCCGCAGCAATACTCGATCATCAGGAGCGCCAGTTCGTCTGCCGGCTCTCCTGCCAACGCACGCTGCTGCGGGCTGGAAAGCCCGCGCTCCTGACCTACAACGTGTTCAACACATCCACCAACTGCCGCAGCCGCCCGTAGTGCCGGCGGTCGAAGTCGAAGCAGATGCGCGGCAGGTGCAGGAATTGATCGTCCTCGCGCTCCTCGATGAACGGTTCGCAGACGCGGATTTTTTCGCCCACGATGATCTCCGCAAAGTCCTCGTTCAGCGCGTCAATGGCCGATTGCGACGGCGCGTGCTGCACGCGGATGACGAGCTTGTCGTGGACGAAGCGCATCGAGTGATAGTTGCGGTAGAACTTCGTGATCACGCGCACCGCGTGGTCCACGTCGTCCGTGCATTCGTAGAGATTCAGATCGTCGGACGAGATTAATTTGTTCCGCAGCAAGTGCTCGCGAATGGTGCGGTCCCAGGTGTGCCAGTAATCGGTGCCCGGCGGATCGAGCATGATGAGCGGCATCAGTCGGCTCTTGCCCGTCTGCATCAGCGTCAGCGCCTCGAAGCCTTCGTCGAGCGTGCCGAAGCCGCCGGCGAAGAGCACGATGGCGTCGGAGTTGCGCAGGAAAGTCAGCTTGCGCGTGAAGAAGTATTTGAAGGTGATGAGCTTCTTGTCCTTCTGGATGATCGGGTTCGCCGTCTGTTCCCACGGCAGGCGGATGTTCGCGCCGAAACTGTTCTCCGGACCCGCGCCCTCGTGGCCCGCCTGCATGATGCCCGGACCGGCACCCGTGATAATCATCCAACCCGCCGCCGCCATCTTGCGCGCGAACTCCGTGGCGTGTTGGTACTCGGCCCGCGTCGGCAGCGTGCGCGCCGAGCCGAAGATCGTGACCTTGCGCTTCTCAGCGAACGGCGCAAAGAGCTTGTAGGCGAGGCGCAGTTCCTTCATCGCCACGGCCATCACGCGTGCATCGCCGCGGTCCTGCACGTCCTGCAACATCTTGAGCGCGTTCTCGATCACGTCCTCGACGAGATCGGCATTGGCCCCACCGCCCTTGGCCGCGATGAGTTCCTGAATGCGCCGCCGGATGTCGGCTTCCGTGGTGGCCGGCTTGTCCAATTTTTCCATGCGGGCGGGACGCTACTGATTTGCCGCGCCGTCTGCAAACTTTGGCGTGGGAATGGAAACCTTGAACTCGCCCACGCGATACTTGAATGCGTTTGGTTAGTGGCTTGGGAACTCAGCCAGAAGCTGATCAATCACAGGATTCATCTTGGACTGAGTGCCCGCGTACTTGTTCAAGCCAAACCATGCTCTGTGGTGGTACGTGGCCGTGGCAACCTGTTTCGTACCTTGCTTCAATCGAAGTTCTGCGTGCTTGAGATAAAAAGTTAAGTCCCAACCGCGCTTGGCGGTGTAGGTAAGCAAATACGCGGACTCGGTTGGCGGTTCGCCGGTAATGATTTTCGTTTCAATGCCGTGCCGTTGAAAAGCATCATCCACTACTCGAAGAAAATCCTCCACTGCCACATTCGGGTTCTGCTGAATGTAAACCATTTTGATTGGATATTTGCTGGCTTCAACAGGGCGCACTTGGACAGAGGTGCAGCCGGTGAAGAGGGCTGTTAGCAAAACTAGGGCAGCAATTTTGATTTTCATGAAGAGTAATTTTTTGAAAATTGATCAACCAATCAAAATGGGCAACATCCATCTACGGCGCAATTGCTCGCTGGTTCTGCTGCGGTTCTTGTTACACGGCAGCTCTCCGCTAAGCACCTGACCAGGGCCATAGGTTGGCAGAGGTTTTAACTCCTATTTTGCGGCAGGACGGCGAACAGGAATGGCCGCGGCGCTCAGACGCGCAGGAAAATCTTTCGGCGATATAGGAATCGCGCGAGAGCCACCGCGAGCAGCAGCCCCACGCCCGCCGCCAGCAGATGTCCCGCGCCGGGCGTAAGCAGTTGATTGAAAAACTTCGCCACATCGCCACCGACCAGCCGGTGCGCCAGTTTTTCAAAACCGATGATGCTGTCCGCGAAGTAGAGTGTGATGGCGTTTGCGCCAATCCAGATGAACGGCACCGCCCACTTCTGTCGGCCCCACACGTCCACCACTTGATGAAACACGCCGAGCAGGATCGCGCTGTAGCCGCCCGCCACGAGGACGAAGGACGAGGTCCAAATCTTTTTCACCACGGGAAATTGGAATCCCCAAATGGAGCCGAGCAGCACCAGGATCACGCCGCCGCTGATCAGCCAGAGCGATTTGTGGCGCGCGCAGTCGCAGGGACGCCGCAGCCACAGTCCCGCCAGCACGCCGAGCAGGCAGGTGCCGATGGCGGGCAGCGTGCTCAACAAACCTTCGGGATCCCACGTCCCGTCCCAGCGTTTGCCGGGGAGATAATTCGCATCGATCCAGTTCGACAGATTCTGTCCCAGCTCGAACACGCCCGCGCCAACGCCCGGCACCGGCACGAACGTCATCAGCGCCCAGTAGCCTGTCAGCAGCGTGACCAGCGCGGCGATCAATCCGCGCCAGCGCAGGTTCAAAAACAGCAGCGAGGCGAACAGGTAGCAGAGCGCGATGCGGTTCAGCACACCGAGCAGGCGGATGTCCGGCCACAGCTTGCTCAGGCCGCCCGAGTAAATCAGCGCCAGCACGAACAACAGCACGAAGCGGCGCAGCACGCGCCGGTGCGCCGCCGCTTTTCCTTCCTGTTCCACCAGCCGCGTGAGCGAAAAAACCAGCGACACGCCCACGATGAAAACGAAGAGCGGGAAAATCAGGTCGTAGAAACGGAAGCCCGCCCACTCGACGTGCTCGAGTTGCGTGCCAGCGAAGTTTCCCGCAGCCGCGAGCACGCCTTCCTTGTCCTTCGACATTTCCTGCAAGGCCGCCGCAAGCGAATCGCCGCCGAGAATCCAGAACATGTCGAACCCGCGCAGGGCGTCCACAGAGACGACGCGTGGACTCGGGCCGCGCAGGGCAGGGGAAGTGGCGTCGGAATTGTTCACGCGCCGGTTCTCCCATTTCAAGACGGGCAAGGCAACAGCGGGCGCATCCTTCCAAGGCCGAAGCGGCAAAATAAATCCTGACCTGCGAGGAACTGTGGATCAGCCATGATGTTTTCACATTCGCCTGCCCCAATTCATCTGCCGCTTCGCTGCCGGGATGATGAAATGCTGGCAGACAAATTGGGGCAGACGAATGAAAGCCTATTCCGCTCAAACGCAGGCGGCAACGAATCCGGCGCACCGCCGTCCAGCACGCTACTTCAGCTTCCCGAAAATCTCGTTCGCTTCGGCGAGCGTCTCCTTCGAGCCGATGTCGAACCACAGGCCCGTCACGCGCCAGGTGTAGAACGGGGTGCGCGGATAGAGCCATTGCACGAGGCGTCCGGGCTGGTCGGGATTGTTCCCCTCCGCCACGTATTGGCGGATGAGCGGCAGCGTGGCGCGCGGATAAAAATACAGCGCGATGCCCGTGAGCGTGCTCTGCGGCACCTGCGGCTTTTCCTCGAAGTAGGTGATGCGCCCGGCGTCATCAACGGTGATGGCGTTGTATTTCTTGATCGCCTCTAGATCGCCTACGTCATACACGCCGAGCACGGGCGCGTTCTTCTCGCGGCAGAATTTGCCAAACGCCTCGATGCTCTCGGAGAAAAGGTTGTCGCCCGCGACCACGATCAAATCGTCGTCCACCTGCTCGCGTTCCAGCACGAGGTTCAGGTCGCCAATGGCGCCGAGCTTGTTCGTGTCGTCGGTCGAGCCGTCGTTGATGATGGTGAAATTCAGCTTCGACTTCGTGGCGCGGTAGCCGTCGGCCCACTGCTGGAAGGGCGCGGCGAACTTGTCATTCGTCACCACATACACGCGGTCAATGCCGGGGATGGGCGCGATGTGGTCGAGGACGTGTTCGATCATCGGGCGACCCGCCACGTCGAGCAGCGGCTTCGGTTTGGTGAGCGTGAGCGGATAAAGCCGCGTGGCGTAACCGGCGGCGAGGATGAGAATTTTCATTCAGAGAAAAATGGCTGAGGGGCGGGAGTGGTGAAATTGCGCGGCAGCGCATGGTTAGCCCACCAACCGCTTCTGAAGCGGAGCAACGACCGGACAAACTGGAAAAATCCAAATCGCTTCCTTGCAGTCATTTGCGCATCTAGTTTGTCAGGAGGCTGCCTCATGTGGTCAAGCTCGCTTCTCCTGCAACATCGTAACCTGCTCTCGCAACTCACGAACCTCCCGCTGCAAATTGGTTGTGACGTGGCCCATGTGATAAAAGCACATCCACAGGAAGCCGAAGAATGAAAACAGCCCGGCGGCGCCTGAGGGAGAAACAGCACATGCAACCATGCTGATGAATGATAGTGCTATGCAAAGAACCATCGGTACCCAGTGTTCGAGTTTTTGTCTCATAATGAATTCAGTTTTGGTTTCGGTGGTAAAATGATGGTGCGGTCGCCTAGCTACTGCTCAAACAAACTCGGCGCGACCGAGCGCACGAGGCGCTGCGAGTTGGCCATGATTTCCTGGCTCGACTCCGAGACCAGCGCCGCCGCCGCGATTTCCTTCGCCTCGCTCATCTTGATGCGGCGCAGCAGATACTTCACCTGCGTCACCGACGACGGGGACACGCTCAGTTCATCCACGCCCAATCCGAGCAGCAGCGGAATCATCAGCGGATCGCCCGCCATCTCGCCGCACACGCCGACCCAGATGCCCGCCGCGTGGGCTGCGTCCGTCGTCATCTTGATCAGGCGGAGCACGGCGGGATTTGTCGGCTCGTAGAGGTGCGCGATCTTCTCGTTCAACCGGTCCACGGCCATCGTGTATTGGATCAAGTCGTTGGTGCCGATGCTGAAAAAGTTCACGCGCTTAGCCAGCGCGTCCGCGGCCAGCGCGGCGGACGGGATTTCAATCATCGCGCCCACTTCCATCTTCTCGTGGAAGACCACGCCCTCGCGGCGCAACTCCGCCTTGCACTCGTCGAGCAGCGCGTTGGCCTGGATGAGTTCGTCGAGGCACGAGATCATCGGATACATCAGCTTCACGTTGCCCTCGACGCTGGCGCGAAGGATGGCGCGAAGCTGCGCGCGGAAAATATCCTTCTCCTGAAGACAGAAGCGAATGGCGCGGTAGCCGAGGAACGGATTCATCTCCGCGGGCACGTTCAAGTGCGCCATGAATTTATCGCCACCGAGATCGAGCGTGCGAATGATCACCGGCGCGGGCCGCAACGCCGCCGCCACCAGGCGATAGGCGCGGAACTGTTCCTCCTCGGTCGGCAGCGTGTCACTCTTCAGGAAAAGATACTCCGTGCGGAACAGACCCACGCCTTCCGCGCCGCTGACGCGCACCTGCTCCACGTCGTCCGCGCCTTCGATGTTCGCCGAGAGCGTGAGCCGCACGCCGTCGAGCGTGATGGCGGGCTTGTCCGTCGTGTCGCGCAGCTTCTCGTCGAGGCTGACGTGCTTGCGCACGAGTTGGCCGTACTCGAAGAGCGTCTGGTCCGTGGGGTTGATGACGATCCGCCCGTTGTAGCCATCGAGCAAAACGTATTGGCCGTCGCGTAATTGCTTGCTCGCATCCCCCACGCCGACCACCGCCGGGATGCGCAGCGAGCGCGCCATGATCGCGGTGTGCGAGGTCTTGCCGCCGACATCCGTGGCAAAGCCGAGCACGTTTTTCTTGTCGAGCATCGCCGTGCGCGACGGCGACAGATCGTGCGCCACGATGATGTAGCGTTCCTTGAGATGCTTGAGGTCGAGTTCCTGAAACGTGCCGAGGAGATTTTGCAGCACCCGCTCGGTCACGTCGCGCATGTCGGCGGCGCGCTCGCGCAAGTATTCGTCGTTGATGGCTTCGAGCGACTTGGCGTACTTCTCCGTGACCTGCGCGAAGGCGAACTCGATGTTGACCAGTTCCTTCGCGACGAATTTGCCGACCTCATCGAGCAGCATCGGGTCTTCGAGCACGAGGAGATGCGCGTCAAAAATCGTGGCGTCCTTCGCGCCCATGCTGGTGTTGACCTTCTGCTGCACGGCGAGCAACTGCTGCTTGGTCTCGCTCAAGGCGCGTTCCAGCCGCTGAGTTTCCGCTGGAATTTCCTCCGCCGTGATGGCTTTACGCGGGACGGAATCCACCCGGTTGTCCGAAAGAACCAGTACCTTGCCCCGGCAAACGCCCGGCGACACGGCGATGCCGTGCAAAATCCTCTGGCCTTCGTTGACGGTCTCTGGCACGCGCAATGAATACTCACGGGCCGCGTGTCTGCAAAGTTGTTTCGTGGCCGGAAGGCAGGCTCAAAAGTTCCGCGCCCCCCTCTCCCCCATTTCTGCTCCCCGCTCCCCGCTCCCTGCTCTTAGGTGACCTCCACCACCACCACTTCGCTCTCCGGCCCGTCCCCGTTGTTGTCACGCCCCGGCGTCCGCCCGCGCCGCGCCGGAGCCGGGAGCCGGGGCCAAGAGAAACTTGCGTGCGGTTCTGGAAAAAGGTTCTACTCCCCCCATGCCGCCCCGGAATATCCAGAACCCACGCCACAAGACGTTCTGGCTACTCACATGTTAGGCATGACCACGTTTATGGCACTTCCAACATCCATCAAGAAGTTCGTTGGCACTTGGGCGCGCGAAGATCAGAACGTCGAATATACAGTTTCTGTTCAGGATGACCGCGTTGTTGT
>JAYVQC010000201.1:0-4733 GCA_043757045.1 Akkermansia sp.
CAGGCAACCTGCCTGTGCCGCGCGGCGACCAGCCGCGCGGAACGGAGGAGGACGCAGGAAAGTTTTGCTGCGCCCATGTCCAATCCACGCTCCCTCCCATTCCGCCCGGCTGGTCGCCGGGCGGGACGGGCTGGTAGCCCGTTCCACCTCGTTCCGACTTCGGAGTTCGGGTTCAAAGTTCCCCGCCTTTTCACCCGGCTGCACCCGCACAAAAGAAAACGGCGGTGCTCACGCACCGCCGTTTGACTAACGGGAAAACTTACAGACCCTTCGAGAGCATGTAGCGGAGCAAATCACCCACGCGATTGCTGTAGCCCCACTCGTTGTCATACCAGCTCACGAGCTTGAAGAAGCGGCTGTTCAGCTCGATGCCCGAGCCGGCGTCGAAAATCGAGGACGCGGGGCAGTGGATGAAATCGCTGCTCACCACTTCGTCCGTGGTGTGTTCGAGGTAGCCCTTCAGGTAGGTCTCGCTCGCCCGTTTCATCGCGGCAGAAATCTCCGCGTAGCTGGTCTCTTTGACCGTGCGCACCGTCAAGTCCACCACGGAGACCGTCGGCGTCGGCACGCGGAAGGCCATGCCGGTCAGCTTGCCCTTCACCTCGGGGCAGACCAGGCCCACGGCCCGCGCCGCGCCCGTGGTCGAGGGGATCAAATTGATCGCCGCGCTGCGTCCGCCTTTCCAATCCTTCTTGCTCGGGGCGTCCACCGTCTTCTGCGTGGCGGTGTAGCTGTGGACGGTCGTCATCAAACCTTCTTCGATGCCGAAGCCTTCCTTGAGCAAAACGTGGACGATGGGCGCGAGGCAGTTCGTGGTGCAGCTCGCGTTCGAGATGATGTGGTGGGTGGCCGCGTCGTACTTCTCGTGGTTCACGCCCATGACGATGGTGATGTCCTCGCCCTTGGCCGGAGCCGAGATGACGACCTTCTTCGCGCCCGCCGTGATGTGGCCCTTGGCCTTGTCCGCGTCCGTGAAGAGACCGGTGGATTCGATCACGATGTCCACGCCGAGCGCCTTCCACGGCAGCTCCGCCGGAGTCTTCGCGCTCACGACTTTGATCTCGGCACCGTTCACGATCAGCACGTCGTCTTCGAGTTTATCCGGGGCGGATTTCTTCGAGCTGACCGTGCCGTTGAAGCGACCCTGGATGGAATCGTACTTCAGGAGGTAGGCGAGGTTGTCGGCGGGAACGATGTCGCCGACGGCGACGACTTCGATGTCACGACCGATCATTCCCTGCTCGACGAGAGCGCGGAACACGAGGCGGCCGATGCGGCCGAAACCATTGATGGCAACTTTTGTAGGCATAGATAACGCAATTTCAGTTTGAAGCGCGGGTGCGCCGGGCGCGGACTCTACGAAGGCGGGCGGCAGCGTCAAATGGAAATCCGTGCAGGCGCGGTGAAATGTGCGCGTCGCACCAAGGTCTTGAGCAACACGGGCACTGGTAGAGCGTCGTCGCTCCGCGCGCGCCGCGCTAGAAGCGGAGAAGCCGTATGAAACTTGCCCAGCCCTCCATCCGGCGCGCTCAGACAGCGCCGCCCTACCCGGCCCGTCAGTTCAGCAGCACTTCGGCGATCTGCACCGCGTTGAGCGCGGCACCCTTGAGCAATTGATCCCCGCTCACCCAGAAGCACAGTCCGTTCTCCAGCGCGCAGTCGAGGCGGATACGGCCCACGGCGCAGTTGTAACGCTCGGCCACATCGAGCGGCATCGGGTAACGCTTGTTCGCGGGGTCATCCACGATGTCGAGGCCGGGGGCCTTCGCGAGCACGGCGCGCGCGGCCTCCACAGTGATGGGCTTGGAGAATTCCGCCGACACCGCCACGGAGTGCGCGCGATAGACCGGCACGCGCACGCAGGTCACGCTCGCGCGGAAGCCGGGGTGATGCATGATCTTGCGGCCCTCGTTCTGCATCTTCATCTCTTCCTTCGTGTAACCATCGGGCAGAAATGAATCCACCTGCGGCAACACGTTGAAGGCGATCTGGTGCGGATAAACTTCTTTCGTCACCGGCAGTCCGGCCACGACTTGGTTCACCTGCCGCTGCAATTCTTCAATCGCCATCGCGCCCGTGCCGGACACGGCCTGATAGCTTGACGCGAAAATGCGCGTGACCCCGAACGCCTGGTGCAGCGGATACAACGCCATGAGCGTGATGGCCGTGGTGCAGTTCGGGTTGGCGATGATGCCTCGGTGACCCTTCACGTCGGCGGCATTGATCTCGGGCACGATGAGCGGCACCGAGTCGTCCTGACGAAAGGCGCTGGAGTTGTCCACGACCACGCAGCCCGCCTTGGCCGCGAGCGGGGCGAATTCCTTCGAGATGCCGCCACCCGCGCTGAAGAGCGCGATGTCCACGCCGTGGAACGAATCCTTGGTCAACTCCTGAATGGAAATCTCCTGACCCTTGAAGGTGAGTTTCTTGCCCGCCGAGCGGGCGGAGGCGAGCAAGGTAAGCTTGCCCACCGGAAAGTTGCGCTTCTCCAGCGTCTTGATCATCTCGATGCCGACGGCTCCCGTCGCACCGACCACGGCTACATGCGGATTACAATTCATGTCAAAGGGCGCGCACTATATCGGGGGACAAAGTCGTGTCAAACGGGCGGGTGTCGCGGTTGTGGGAGGCTCGTTTTCACCCTCATCCCCTGCCCGGCGGTTTTGAACATTGATGTTTGCCCCTGCGGACTGAACATTGCGCGCCATGAAATTAGACGAGGGACAACGCCGCCAAGTCGCGGAATGGATCGAACAAGGAAACAAGCTGGCGGAAATTCAGAACAAGCTCGCCAGCGAACTCGGCGTGAGCATGACCTACATGGACGTGCGCTTTCTGATTGATGATTTGAAGCTGCGCCCGAAAGACCCCGAGCCGCCCGCGCCCGCGCCGACGCCGGCACCAGCCGCGCCCACGTCACCAGCTCCGGCCGTGCCGCCCGTCCACGATCTCACGCCCGAATCTGCGGCCGCGCCTGCGGGCGCAAAAGTTTCCACCAGTCTCGACCTCATTGCCAAACCCGGCGCGCTGGTCAGCGGCAAAGTCACGTTCACCGACGGGCAGACCGCCGAGTGGTATCTCGATCAAACCGGACGCCTCGGCATGGTGCCGCCCACGCAAGGCTACCGCCCACCGCAAGCCGACGTGCCGGTTTTCCAACAGCAGTTGCAGGACGAACTGGCGAAGCTGGGGATGTGATCGCCGGAGCAGCGGACAGCCTTGTCCGCCGTTGCGTCGTTCGTGACCTCGTCCGCTCGTTGTTCAATGGGACGGCGGACTAGGCAGTCCGCCGCTCCGCTCGCCACGGCGTTAGAAATCGTCTCCATGAGTTCAGAGCAAAAAAATTCTCGAAGATACCGCGTGCCGTGGCGATGGGCCGGAGGATTGGCCCTGCTCACGATCACCGCCCTGCTCTGGTGGTCGGGCACGCGGGAGACGGCGCTGGACCAGGAAATCACGCGCCGACTGGCTGAACTGCGCGCAAGCGGCGAGCCGATTGATGCGCAGGATTTGGAGCGGCTGTTTCCCGATCCGCCGCCGGGTGAAGACGCCTTGCTCCTCCTCAGTAACGCCATGAGCTTCGCCGTGGATCACCCCCCGCCCGCCTCCACTCCGCTCATCATGTCAGGTCCTTCGCCCCTGCGCACCGAGGCGCTGGCGGAACCGATGGCGGGACAACTGCACGCCTACTGTGAGGAGACGAAAGCCATCTTCAATACGCTTGTGCCCTGGCCCACCACGGTGCGCTTTGGTTCGCATTGGCAAAAGGGCATGGAGAGCCACAGCGTAGCACCCTTTCAGAAGGTGCGCTCCCTCTCCCACCTCCTCACCGCGCACGCCTTTGATGCCGTCGAGACGAAGGAGCCCTCACGTGCCACCGAGATGCTGGTGCGCAGCTTCCAGTTCTCGCAGACCGTGCCGTCCGACTCGCTCGTGGGCCACATGATCAAACAGGCCTGCGCCGGGTTGACCACCACCGTGACCGAGCGCGCCCTCAACCGCGTCTCCTTCACCGACGCGGACCTGGTGCGACTCGCCAACGCCCTGCCGCCGAACACCAACCAGTTGATTAACGCACTGCAGGGTGAAAATGTCCTCGGCTTCTGGGCCTTTCAAGAATGCAAAGGCGGAAGGCGCTTCGATGATGTCATGGGCCGCTCGCCAACAGAACCGTGGTGGAAATCGGCCCTGCAAAAACTTCTTCCCGGCCGAAACGAATACAACGACTACGACTTCCTCGCCTTCCTCGCTTTTTGTCGTTCGTCCCGAGCCACACACTTTCGTTCGCCCGGAGAAACCATCACAAATTTCATAGTCGTCAGCGCCGCCTACTCCGACAGCGTCACCTCCAAGATCGCACAAAGAGTCCCCAACTTGACCAAGCCCATGCGCACCCATTTTGAGAATGAAGCCCGCTATATCGCCCTGCGCACCGCGCTGGCCATCGAACGCCACCGTCTCGCGCACGAGGGTCGGATGCCGTGGTCGCTCGAAGAACTCGTCCCCGCCTATCTCCCTGCCGTGCCCCACGACCTGTTCGACAACCAGCCCTTGCGCTTCAACCTGCTCCCCATCGGCTACGTGCTCTACAGCCTCGGCGCGGATGGCGTGGATGACGGCGGCTTGGAGAAGACGAACAACGCCACGAAATACGACGTGACGTTCACGGTGGAGCGGTGATCCCCTGTAGCGGCGTCTCGTAAGAGCGCCGCCATCTATTCTTTCTTGATTGG
>JAYVQC010000202.1:0-53217 GCA_043757045.1 Akkermansia sp.
TCGTCGCCGGCGGCAAGGTGTTTGTCGGCACGAACAATGAATCGCCGCGGGACAAGCGCCATTTGGGCGACCGCAGCATACTGTATTGCTTCGAGGAGAAGACCGGGAAATTCCTGTGGCAGCTGGTCGTGCCGAAATTGAAGGCCGGCAAGGTCAACGACTGGGAGCAGCTCGGGCTGCTCGCGTCGCCGCTCGTCGAAGGCAACCGCCTCTGGGTGGTGACCAGCCGCTGCGAAGTGCTGTGCCTGGACACCGAAGGCATGGCCAACGGCAACGACGGCGACTTCAAGGACGAGGCGCAATACTTCGTCGGCCCCGGCAAGGCGAAAGAGGAAATCACCGACCTCGATGCCGACATCATTTGGAAATACGACATGATGGACGAGCTGGGCGTCTTCCCGCACAACGCCTCGAACTGCTCCATGATCATCCTCGACGATCTCCTCTTCGCCTGCACCTCGAATGGCCAGGACTGGACGCACGTCAACATCCCTTCGCCCAATTCACCGAGCTTCATCGCGCTCAACAAAAAGTCCGGCAAGCTCATCGCCGAGGACGACGCCGGCATCGGCCCGCGCATTTACCACGGCCAATGGGCCTCGCCCTCGATGGGCAAAATCAACGGCAAGAACCTGCTCTTCTTCGGCGGCGGCGACGGCTGGTGCTACGCCTTCGACACCAAGCCGGTGAAGAAGGACGACGTGGAAACTCTGCCCGTGGTCTGGAAGTTCGACGGCAATCCGCCCGAATACAAAGTGAAGGACGCCGCGCACAAATATCCCGCGGCGGAAGGCCCCAGCGAAATCATCGCCACGCCCGTCCTCTATAAGAACCGCATCTACGTCCCGACCGGCCAGGATCCCGAGCACGGCGAAGGCGTGGGCCGCCTCTCCTGCATTGATGCCACCAAGACCGGCGACATCACCAAGACCGGACTCATCTGGGACTACAAGGGCATCCACCGCAGCATCTCCACGGTGTCCATCGATCCCGCGACCGGCCTGCTCTTCGTCGGCGACTTCTCCGGCTTCGTCCATTGCCTCGACGCCGAGACCGGCAAGCTCAACTGGGTCTATGACATGAAGGCCCACATGTGGGGCAGCACCTTCGTCGCGGACGGCAAACTCTACGTCGGCGACGAGGACGGCGACTTCGTGATTCTCCCGGTGAAGAAGGATTTCGATCCCAAGAAGGAAAAGCCCATCTTCGAGACCAACCTCGGCGCGCCCGTCTATGGCACCCCGATGGTGGCCAACGGCATCATGTACGTGATGAGCCAGACGCACCTCTACGCCGTCGGCGGCAGCGCCATCACGACGGACCAGCCGCAGAAGTTGGAGATTAAGAAGTAGTGGGTGAATGCGGCGAGCGCATCGTGCGGTTCGTCAGTTCACACTGTCCAAACTGAACTATGAAATCATCAAGGCCAAGAACTGCGGCGGTGGCAGTCGTGATTCTGGCTCTTGGAACGGTTGTCTGGTGGCAGCATCAACGGGACAAACGCTTGCGGACGGAAACCGCCGCGCTTCAGCAGCAGACCGAGCAGGCGACTGTGACTCTGCGTGAAGAAAACGAGCGTCTGGCCAATCAACTTCGGATCACCAAGGAGCGATCACAGTCCGAACTGAACGAGTTGGTGCGATTGCGCGGGCAGGCCGGAAGGACGCGCCAGATTGAGCAGGAGAATGCACAACTGCGGGGTGAGCGCGACCGACTGGCCAAGAGAGTCACAACCCCCGATGCGCAGGAACCCGATGCGCAGCAAACCGCTGAACAGAAGTTGCAACGCGCTCGGAGTCTCTTCGGCAGAGACCTCGGTTTGGCGCTCATCATGGCGGCGCAAGCCAACGACGGGAACGTGCCGGTTGAATTGCGGGGGCCGATTTTTGATGTCGTCGAAACACTCTCCGCCGGCGCGGAGCATGACGTCCAAGCCAAGCAATTTGAGTTGGTGTACAAAGGCTCCTTGCGTGATTTGAAAGATGGCAGTGCGACCATTTTGGCGCGGGAAAAGGAACCCAAGCAACGTTCGGATGGACAGTGGGTACGGATTTACGTCATGGCGGATGGAAGTTCTCAGTCCATCGGTGCTGCGGCACCGGAACGTTTCGCCGCGAGAGAGCAGGAATTGTGGCCCTCGCAGTCCAGACCCTAACGGCACTCATTCTCAAAATGCCTTCTGACTATTTTCGCCCTACGCCGAACAACGCTTCTCCCTCTCCCATCAACGGAGAGAGGCGTGCCACGGTTGCGGGATTCCCAGCCCCGAAGGGGCGTCATTCATCAGCCCAGGGCAAAGCCCTGGGTTCACGTCCCAACCATTTCCCCAGCCCTGAAAGGGCGTCACTCCCCGCGCGCACCCTTCGTTCCGCCCTTTCAGGGCTGGGAATTTTTCAGCCACCCCACCCAGGGTTTCGCCCTGGGCTGTCGAATGCCGGCCTTTCAGGCCTGACCACACCGCCGCTCCAGGCGTCCGGGATTCTTGCGTCGCGTTCCCCCTCACCCCAGCCCTCTCCCCAGAGGAGAGGGAGAACCGCATTCCGTCCTTCGCCCATTCGGAACGCGCTCGAACCTCGGACACGCCCCGGCCAATCGAGAGACTGGCTGACGATGCTCCCTCTCCTCTGGGGAGAGGGCTGGGGTGAGGGGAAACGCGGCTCACTCATCAGCGTGATTCTCGGATGGTCTGGAGCGCCACTGTTCGGAGCAACGGGATTTAACGCAAAGACGCAAAGACGCAAAGACGCGGTGAAAGACAGCCAGCGTGGGAGTCGGTGGATTCATCTGGTTCCTCAAAGTCTTTTCCCCCTTTGCGTCTTTGCGCCTTTGCGTCTTTGCGTTGAATTCCTTCTCGCCCTCTTTCTCATCACGTCCGCCAACGCTTCCGACTGGCCCCAATTCCGCGGCCCGACCGGACTCGGCTACGTCACGGACAAAAATCTCCCGCTCCACTGGAACGCCAGGAGCAACGTGAACATCGCGTGGAAGGCCGCGTTGCCGAAGAGCGACAATCCCTACTCGTCGCCCGTCGTCTCCGGCGACCGCGTGTTCGTCACCAGCGCGGTCAACAATCCCGTCGTGCATCACGTCCTCTGCTTCGCCCGCGCCGACGGCAAGCTGCTCTGGGACACCACCGTCGAACCTGGCCCGTGGATTCTCAAAGACCTGCGCGGCGGCTACGGCGCACCGACGCCCTGCGCCGACGGCAAGAATGTTTTCGTCGTCTTCGGCTCCGCCGTCATCGCGTCGCTCGATTTCGACGGCAAAGTCGTCTGGCGAAAACCTTTGACCCAATACAATTTCGACGTCGCGCTCGGCAGCAGCCCGATTCTCCACGACAACACGGTGATTCTCGATTGCGATCAGAACAACAAGACTTCGAGCTTCATCGCGTTCGACAAGGCGACCGGCGACATCAAGTGGGAACAGAAGCGACCGCAGGCCATTTACGCGCACAGCACGCCCGTCATCGTGGATGTGAACGGCAAGCCGCAGATGCTCGTGAGCGCGAACAAAGCCATCGAAAGCCTGAATCCCGACAACGGCGAAATGATCTGGTGGTGCGCCGCGCCCGGCGACGCTTCCTCGCCCGCCTTCGCGAAGAACCTCGTCTTCGCCGACAGCGGACGCGGCGGCAAAGCCGTGTTGGTGGAAGCAACCGGCACCGGCGACGTGAGCAAGACGCACTTGAAGTGGACCTTCCCGCAAATCCCCGAGGGTCTGTCGTCTGCCATCATCGTCGGCGATTTTGTTTTCCGAACGCACAATCCCGAATCGCTGAAGTGCCTCCGCCTCTCCACGGGCGAAATGCTTTTCACCGAACGTCTGCCGGGCATCTCGACGTGGGCGAGTCCCTTCACCACGCCAGACGGAACGATTTATTTCGCGAGCGCGGGGAAGAGCTACGTGATCAAGGCTGGCGACAAACTCGAAGTGCTCGCCACCAACGACATCGGCGAGGAGAACCGTGCGAGCGCGGCGGTGGCCGACGGGAAAATCTTTCTGCGCGGCAACAAGAACCTGTATTGCATCGGCCAGACCCCGTGACGTTCTCGACCAGAAGAAACAAAATTTTAACGCTTCAAACCTGAACCAACTCGCTTTCAAATACCCACGCTGAACATGAACCAAGACCAAATCAAAGCCGCCGCCGCCCAACTCGACGCGCACCTCAAGGAAATCATCCAGTGGCATTTCTCGCCGGAGACCGGCTGCCCCTACTGGCTCGATTGGGCGAAGAAGAACTTCGACCCGCGCCAGGAGATTAACTCCTTCGCCGACGTGCTGAAGTTCCCGCACTTCGCCGACGAATCGTTGCGTGACTTGCAGCCCGAGGTCTGGGTGCCCGCGCAATTTAAGGGCCAGCCGTTCAACATCTTCGAGACGGGCGGCACGACCGGCATGCCCAAGCAGCGCATTGGCTGGAACGACTTTCGCGTGGATTACTCTGAGTTCAGCGAGAAGATTTCCGACGAACATTTCCCGCGCGGCGGCGCGTGGTTGATGATGGGGCCGACCGGCCCGCGCCGCTTGCGTCTCGCCATCGAGCATCTGGCGAACGTGCGCGGTTCGTCATGCTACTTCATCGATCTCGATCCGCGCTTCGTGAAGAAGCTCATTACGAACAAGCAGTTTGACGTGGTGAAGCAATACATGACGCACGTCGTGGATCAGGCGGCGACCATCCTGAAGAACCGCAAGGTCTCCGGCCTCTTCACCACGCCAAAGCTGCTCGAAGCCCTGGCCGAACGGGAAAATCTCTGGGAAGCCGGCATCCGCGGCGTGTTCTGCGGCGGCACTTCCATGAAGCCGCAGGAAGTGCGCTTCATCGTCGAAGAACTGCTCGAAGGCCGCATCGGCTTCTACCCGACCTACGGCAACACGCTCATGGGTCTCGCCGCCAGCGTGCCGCTCCGTCCCGAGGACAACTTCAGCGTGACCTATTACGCCCCGCAACCCCGCGCCGTCTTGCGCGTGGTGAACCCGAACAAGACTGAGGAGACTGTGGCCTACGGTGCGTGGGGCCGCGTAGAGCTCACCACGCTGACCAAGGAATTCTTCATGCCCCGCTTCCTCGAACGCGACGAAACCATCCGCCGCGAGCCGCGCGATCCTTACGCGTGGGATGGCGTGGGCGATGTTCGCCCCTTCGGCGCGATGGAGAAGAACATTGTCGAGGGCGTTTACTAACTTAACTGGTCATGAATGAGGAAAGCGCAGAGCGGATGATTCAATTGCTGGAGAGCATTGATTCCAAACTCGACCGGCTAGATGACATCGAAAGTTTGCTCCAAGACATCAAGATAGACGTGAGCGGTTTTGAGCACGAAGGGAAGAAATACCCCGGATCAAGCGAGCGGGTTATTGCTGCCATCGGTTCAGTAGAGTCAGAATTGGGATTTATTCAGATGACCCTGAATTCGATTGAGACGAACACGTCGAGTTAAGCACCCATGAAGAATGATCCAATCATTGCTGAAGTTCACCGGATGCGCGACCGGCTGTCGGCCCGCTTCAACCACGATTTGGACGCGATCTTCGCCGACCTGAAAGCCCGCGAGTGAAATCCGGCAGGAAATATGTCCAACGCCCGCCAAGGGTTCTCGCGGCGAAGTCGTCTAAACCTAAGAAGCGTTAAGTGTTGGTTGCACACCGGCATGGAATCCGCACCAGAATCAAAATTGTCAGATGTAGTTCTGGTGAACCCGTACATTCACGAGTCTGCCAAACTTACTCGGGCAGAGTTCTTGCACAGGGTTCGCCGAGTGAAGGCCATCCGCACCGAAGAATGGTTAGACCGCAGTCACGACCGCCCCTTGCTCACTGCGTTTCCTAGCGCGCTGAATCAATGGCTCATGATCGAACGTTTCCACACGTTAGTGAACAAAGGTCGCTTTGACTTCCTGGACGAAGAATTAGGGCGGCATTTTTTCGTCGTGGTGATTCCGCCGCGACTTTTCGCGTGGTTTAGAAACGTCGAGCTTTCCGTTCTGCAAAAACAAATCATCAACTGGCTTGCCGGGGTGTCCATTGTTCAACCGTCCAAGAAAGAGGAATGGTTCGGGCGGCTTTATGGCCCCGTCAGAGATGAAGCGCAGCAACTTGTCGAACAGCACTACGCCTCTCGTTTGGACATTGGACATCTGTATGATGGTGATGGAACTGAATATCTAAAGCGGGTGCAAAAAGTTCAAGACTTGTACGTGGAGGTTTCAAAGAAGCTAACTGGGGCGTCGCCACCAAGCATTTTTCAACTCTTTGAACACGAGCGGTCTCCGGTAAAACACCCATACTGGGGCTTGAACACAGACTACAGCTTCCAGCTTTCCGGCTCTTACTTCACAAAGGCGGATTGGGATGGCGTTGTGAACAAAGAAGGGGACGACCAATTGCTCAGAAGCGAGTCTTCTCCTGAAGCGTGGGAGAAATGGCTTCACACGTTCGTTACGTTTCCTGAACGTCGTTCGTTTGTTTGGTCGCTGCGCGCCCGAGACGGTGGAACCGGATTTGTTTATCTGATCCGAGATTCCATGACGGGGCTGCACAAAATCGGATTTACCGCAGAACCAGATTTGCCAAAGCGGCTGGCAGGTCTGCAAACCGGTTCGCCGGGACAGCTGATTGAAGTCGGCATGTTCCCCGTATCCGGGAAAAAGACTGAGGACGTGATCCATGACAGCTTCCACGAGAAGCGCGTGCGAGGGGAATGGTTTTGCCTTTCCGAGCAAGACATCCGTGATCTCCTCGACGAACAGTGGCGGTTAAACAGAAATATTTTTTGAAGTGGACACCATCGCCGAACAACTTGCTGGTATGTCGCTTGTAGTCAAAGCGCGACGGAGCGGATTGCAGTGTCCAGATGACCTGCGCCGGTTGGCGATTGAACGCGGGTGCAACTATTACATTGTTGAGCCGGGGCCAAAGCCGGTCGGCGAGGTACCTCTGACGAATGCGGAACTCGCTGTGGCGCTTCTTTCGCCTGAACTGCCCTTTGAACCTTGGAACATTCGGATTGGCGCTGCGATCATGAGCGCGTCCGACGTGCAAGCCGAAGAACTTGTCCGTCTCGCTCGTGCGGAAAAATGCGAAAGCATGGTTCGGTACATTGCTGAGTGCGGAAAGCGCTACGAACCAGACAACGATTCATGGGTTCGTTTGCTGTCGCTTTTAGCGGACGTGCAAGTAACTCAGGACGGGCTCCCGCACCCGACGCGGTTCATTGCCATGACCGGCATCATCCGTGGAAAGAGCGGCTTGTGGACGCAATGGATTCGTCCCGGGCATTCACCGATTATTCAGCACAAATAGATTTTACTATGACCAACATCCCCCATCTCCCTGTCCTGCGGCTGGGCCGCGCTTACGAATCGTTGGAAAAAGTTGAGGTCAAAAACCACCGCACTGGCGAGGTCATGGCGCTCGTCTCCACGGTCAACGGCGGCATCGTCAAACGTGATCTTGCGAAGATTGGTTCCGCGCGCGCGGCGTTGAAGCAGTTCACGGTGGCGCAGCTCATGGAGATGAGCGCGCAGGCCGGTGAATTCTTCCTCAATGGCACGCTGCCCTTCGGTGACCAGGGCCACACGCAAAGTCCGCAGCAATACATCGAGACGTTGAGCGGCACGAGCGGCCTGCCGCACGTCATGGTGAAGCGCAACATGACGAAGATTCACTTCGCGCTCACGAACATGAAGTTCGTGCTCAATGGCCTCTCGCGCGGACTCGATCTTTCGATCCTCGATAATGGCGGGGGCGAACAGTTCGGCACCAAGCTCTCGTTCTTCCCGACGTGCTCGGCGCTCGGGCTGGTCATGCCGAGCAATTCGCCGGCGGTGAACTCGCTGTGGATTCCCGCCATCTCGCTGAAGACGCCCGTGGTCATCAAGCCGGGCAAGGAAGAGCCGTGGACGCCGTATCGTTTGATTCAGGCGTTCATCGCGGCGGGCGTGCCGGCGGAGGCATTTGGTTTTTATCCGACTGATCACGACGGCGCGGCCACGATTCTCAACACCTGCGGCCGCGCGCTGATCTTCGGCGACAAGAACACGATGGCCCAATACGCCAACAACCCGGCCATCCAGTTGCACGGCCCGGGCTGGAGCAAGTTCATCATCGGCGACGACTGCATCGAAAACTGGCGTGAATACATCGACGTGATTGCCGGCGCGATCAGCGACAATGGCGGACGCTCGTGCATTAACGCCTCAGCGGTCGTGGTGCCGAAATACGGCGTCGAGATCGCCGACGCTCTCGCGCAGAAGCTCGGCCCCGTGCAGCCCACCCGCCCGGACGATGAGAAGGCGCGCCTCTCCGGCTTTGCGAACATCAAGATGGCTGACTTCATTGACGCGCAGATCGAAGAAGGATTGAAGACGCCCGGCGCCGTGGACGTGACCGCGAAGTATCGCAATGGAACGCGTAAGACCGAGTTCGAGGGCGGCACCTACCTGCGGCCGACTATTGTGCAGTGCGATTCTTTCGCGCACCCGCTGGCCAACAAGGAATTCCTCTGCCCCTACGCCAGCGTGGTGACGTGTCCGCAGAACGAGATGCTGCACAAGATTGGTTACACGCTCGCGTGCTCGGCCATCACCAAAGACCCGAAGTTTATCAGCGAACTGGAAGCCTTCGGAGAAATCGACCGCCTGAACATCGGCCCCGTCTCGACGATGGCGATCTCGTGGGATCAGCCGCACGAGGGCAACATGTTCGAGTTCCTCTGGAAGCGCCGCAGCATCGAGCGCGCGTGGTGATTCAGCCTGGCGGCTTCTCATGAGCGCCGGGCGCAGGCGCCATGACCTGCCCCCGGCTTTTCAAGTTGTGCGCGACTGAAGTTTCTCCCCGCCCGCACCGCGTCCGCGATAGGCCACGAGGAAGAAGATCAGCACCAGCGCCACGGCGATGGCTAATCCACTCCAGAACACCGGCCAACGTGTGTGCGCCTCGCGCGTGCAGGCGGCGAACCACCAGCCCACGCCGAGGTAGCCGGCAAGGTTGCCCACGCCGCCGTTGACCAATGACATCAAGGCCTGGGCACGCGCGCGCCAGGCGGGATCCACGCGCTGGTCGAGATAAATTTGCGCCGTGATCAAGACGAGGGTGAATGAGCAGCCGTGCAGCACCACTCCTCCAATCAAACCAGTCTTCGTATCGAGCGCGCTCAAGGCGAAGCGCAAGACCCCAAAGGCCAGTCCGCAGGCAAAAATCCATTTCAACCGCCAGTGCAGCAGCAGCGCGCCGAGGCTGAACATGGCGATGATCTCCGTGATCTGCCCGAGGCTCATCCAGGCGGTGGTGTGCGAGAGCCCCAACTCGCGCAAGTGCGGCGGCGTGTAGGGATAAAAGCCCGCGAGCGGAATGGCGAACAGCGCGGTGGTCATGAAGACGACGCGATGGTCGCGGTTCCGCAGCAACGTGAGCGCGTCGAGTCCGAAGCGTTGCGACCAGGTGAGGTTCTGGATGGACTTCGGCGTTTCCATGTCGGGCAGGAAAAATGAGAACAGACCGACGATCAGCCACGTCACTGCGCCGCCGTACCCCGCCAGCGTGGAGTTGTCCGCGTTGACGACGCTGACCAGGAGACACCCCGCCATCCAGCCGATGGTGGCCATCGCGCGGATGGGGCCGAACTCCTTTTTCGCGTCGGCGAGGCGCGCAAAGACAATCGTCGAAGAAATGCTCCAAGTCGGCGACGAACACAGCGCGAGCAGTTGAATGAGCGCGAGCACGAGCCACGCATTCCAGCGCAGTTGAATTGCGGTGCTCGCCAAGGCCATCGCGACGGCGCTGGCCAGCGCGAGCCAGCGCAACACTTTCACCGGCGAAGCGTGATGGTCGGCCATCGCGCCGAAGATGAGCGGCGAGATGAAGGCCGCGAGCGCCGAGGAGGCGAACGCGAAGGGCTTGATGGCGTGGAATCCATGCGCGTCCAGCACCGTGCTCAACGGCACGAGCCACATGCCCAACGCGGCTCCTTGGATGAAGAAGAGCACGGTGAGTTCGACATATTCCGCGCGGCGGATGGTTCTCAGCACGCGCGGAGCAGACACGCCCATCGCACAAATGCCAAGCCTGCGGGCGCGCGCGGGTGTTCTTTCTCTTTTCCCTGCGCACGCTTTCGTCTTTCATCCGCCTCGTGCGCTTGCCGTATCGAATCGCCACCCTGCTTTACGTGTTCAACGAACGCGATGAAGTGCTCCTGCTCGAACGCGCCCAGGAACCCAACCGCGGCTTCTGGAGTCCGTGCGGCGGCAAGCTCAAGAGTGACGAGGGCGAATCTCCCTACGCTTGCGCGTGCCGTGAAGCACACGAGGAAATCGGTCTCACGATCACGCCGCGCGACCTGCACCTTACTGCCGTCGTCAGTGAACACGCCTACGCCGGCGCGGGGCACTGGCTGATGTTTCTCTTCGAGGTGAAGGTGCGGCTGAAGGAATGCCCGCCGCCGCATCCCGAGGGCGTGTTCCGTTTTTTCCCGCGTGACGCAATTTCATCGCTGCACATTCCGCAGACGGATCGGGACATTTTGTGGCCTCTTTTCTGGCAGCATCGCGGTGGTTTCTTCGCCGCGCATTGGCACTGGCACGAAGACGGGCGGACGGATTGGGTGATGGAGGAGTCGAGACCCGGATGAAAAAACCAAATCCAAAATCCCAAACTCCAAACAAACTCCAAGCGCCAAACTCCAAGCGGCTCCTGACCGCGCGAGTTTGCGGTTGGGAATTTGCCGTTTGGAATTTGTTTGGGATTTGGCGTTGGGGATTTGGAATTTGAACATGGAACCAATCATCGATCTCCACAGCGACCACTACTTCATGGGCGAAGCGTTGCGCCTCGCGGCCAAGGCTTTCGTGGCCGAGGAAGTCCCCGTCGGCGCGGTCGTCGTGCGCGCGGGACGCATCATCGCGCGCGCGTGGAATCAGGTCGAACTGCTCAAGGACGCCACCGCCCACGCCGAGATGCTCGCGCTCACGCAAGCCGAGCAGGCCGTGGGCGACTGGCGGCTCACCGACTGCACGCTCTACGTCACCAAGGAGCCGTGCCCGATGTGCGCGGGGGCCATTGTGCATGTGCGGCTCGCGCGCGTGGTCTTCGGCGCGTTCGATGCGAAGGGCGGCGCGGCCGGCAGCGCGATGAACCTGCTGCAATTTCCCACGCTCAACCACCACAGCGAAATCACCGGCGGCGTGCGCGAGGCGGAGTGCCGCGAGATGCTGCGAAGTTTCTTCCAGCAGCAGCGGAACAAGGGCCAGTCACTGGCCGAATAACGGCCACTCCGCAGTTGTCGTCTTTCCGTCCGTTTTATTTTCCCAAGTTGCGCCGTTGGGCGAAGAGCCATTCCAGCAGCTCCGGCTCACAGTAGGCGCGCTCGGCGGTGCCGGCGTGGGTGGCGTCCTGGTATTCCCAGTAGATGGGCTGGCCGCCGGCACGTTGCAGGGCGGCCATGATGTCGCGCGTGTGGCGCACCGGCACAATTTGATCGGCGCTGCCGTGCAAGGCCCAGATCGGCAGGCCCGTGAGACGCGGGGCGGTGGCCGGTTCGCCGCCGCCGCAAATGGGAATGGCCGCGGCGAAACGTTCCGGCGCGCGCGCGAGGATCGCCCAAGTGCCGAAGCCGCCCATGGACTGGCCGGTGACGTAAAGGCGGTTGGTGTCGAAGTGGAGTTCGCCCTGCAAGGCATCAAGGAGCGCGAGCACGCGACGCAGACGGCTTTCGTCCCAGCCGCCTTGGTCACTCCACGGCACGACCACGTAGCTGGGATGCGCCTGCTGCGTCTCGGGCGCGATCAGTCGTCCGAGTCCGTAGGCGAAGCCGGGGGCGTTTGGCTCGAGCAAGTGGTCGAATTGCCGGCGCGGCCCGCCGCCATGCAGCGACAGCACGAGCGGCAGCGGCGCGGCATTGGCGGTCGCGTTCGTCGCGGGCTGGAAGAGGAAGTAGCGGAGACCTTCGCGGGGCGGCTGAGACTCGGTGAACACGCGCGCCTGGAAGCCAACTTGTTTCGGGAGATGGCGCAGGCGTTCGAGCGTGTTGGTCTGGGCGCGGAGTTGGTCGCCCGTGAGTTTTGGAATGAGGAAAGTGCCGGGCTGTGGCGGCGGCGCGTTGGTCACGACGACCACGGCGGAGGTCAGGCCGGGCGCGGCGGACTGCGAGCAGGACACGCCCGCCAGCATCATCCCGACGGCGAGAAGCATGGAGAAAAGGCGCGGCGGCTTCATGGCGGGCAAAACTAGCGAGAGCAGGTTTGATGTCGAGGGCGGAGCAGTTGAGGAGCGCGGGTTTTCCAACCCGCAGCAATGTTCACACTCCGAAGGCCCAGGAACTTGCCGAGACCGTTCTCCAGCACACGCTGCTGCGGGCTGGAAAGCCCGCGCTCCGCGAACGCCTTCAGTAGTCCCGCAAATTCCTATTCATGGCCGGCGACTGGTACGGGCCTTTCGCGCCCGGCGTGTCGAGGCGCGGCGGCGCGTCCATCGGCATGGACTGGAGATTGTTCTGCGGCGGGCCGTTGGGCTTTTTGCCGGACTGGCCTTCGCCGTCCTCTTCGCCTTCGCCGGGTTTCTTGCCGCGCTTGGCCATCTTCTGGCGCGCTTCGCCGAGTTCCTTGCCGACTTGCTCCGCCTTCTTCGATGTCTTCTCGGAGGGCTTGAGCGATTGCAGTTCGTTCAACGCCTGCTCCGCGCCTTCGAGCCGGGTCACCTCGCCCTCGGGTGATTCCTGATCGCCCGGCTTCTTCATCAGCTTGTCGCCGAGCTGTTCGAGGGCCTGCTCCAGTTTTTGCTGCGTCTGTTTCGCCTTCTGCGGCAACTGTTTTTGCTGCGGCTGCAAACCGCTGGCCTGCTGAAAGTGATCCAGCGCCTCGCTCAACTGCTGCGCCTGCTGCTCCAGCTCCGCGTTCTCCGACTGCTTGTCGAGTTCATCGCCGCGCTGCTCGTGAAGCTGCGCGAGCCGTTGCTTGATCTGCTCCTGCACTTCCTTCGCCATCTGGTGATTGGGCTTTTGCTCCAGCGCTTTCTCCGTCAGTTCCATGCCCATGCGGAGAATACCCAGCTTGTCATCCATGCGCGGAATCTGCGGCTCGATATTTTTGTAAGTGAGCGCCTGCATCGCGAGCGCGTTCGCGAGACGCTCGCGGCCGGCGTCGAGTTGTTGCGCGATGTTTTTGTCCTCGGGCTTCAACGACGCCGCGTCTTCCAGCATGTTCACGCCCTCCTGGATTTGCGGCACGTCCGGCTGCATGACCATCGGCTGGTTCGGCTTCGGCATGACCATGTTGTTGGCCAGCGTCTTGCGCGTGCCTTCCTCGGCCAGCGCCTTCGCGAGCAAATCTTTCGACTTCTCCTCGCCCGCCTGCGCTTCCTGAGCCTGCTGGCCTTCGGGCTTCATCTCGTTCGCGTCGTGAAACTGCTCCATCGCGGCGCGAAGTTTCTGGATGCGCGGCTCGGCGGGCTGCGGTTGCTTCTCGCCCTGCTGCAAATTCTCCTGCGCCTTCTTGAGCAGCGTGTCGAGCAACAGCTTGCGCGCCTGCTCGCGGTTCTTCCGCGCGTCGTCGTGCTTGGGGTGGTCTTTCAACAAGGCGTCGTAGTTCGCGATGGACTGCTTCCAGCGCGAGATGGCCACGTCGGGATCACTCGTCTGCGCGTTGAGGCCGAGGCGGAAGTCAGCGTTGCCTTTTTGAAAGCGCGCCTTGGCCACGAGCGACTTCGAGCGCGCGTTCTCGACGAGATCAAGATCGAGCAAGGCTTCCTCGAACCGCCCCTCGGCATAAGCGGTGATGGCGCGGTTGTAGAGCAGGTGCGGGTTCTCGGGCTGCTTCGCCAGTTCCCGATCCAGTTCCGCCCGCACCTCGGCAGTCTGACCTTGCGACAACTTTTGCTGGAGCAACGGGACATCCACACCGGCGAACGCGGAGACGTTGAACCACAGCGATACGATGAGGGTGAAGGCCGAAGGCCGAAATCCGAAATCCGAAAGAAGCCCGAAATCCGAAGCCCGAAGTCGCGGCGTTGGCCGGCTGGCCTCCAGTTCGGATTTCGGGATTCGGACTTCTTTCGGATTTCGGATTTCGGCCTTCGGATTTCTCCACGCCAAAACCCGCCCTCGCGATGAATCGCGTGGCTCTCTGCTGATGTTTCCGTGTCTTCCGTGGTTCATTCAGTCGCTCCCAAAATACTCGGCAGCCCGCGCCGCCGCGCGAACCGCTCCGCGCCGAGCCAGAGTTTAAGCACCAGCGCCAGAATCGCAATCGTCAGCGGCACAAAGAATCCTTCGCGATAATTCTGCAAGTCACCGCGCGCCGTCTTCTCCGCCAGCGGGCGCAGCACTTCCTCGCGCAGTTGCCGCAGCCCCTCGCCATTCTGCCCGAGCCGATAGTAGCGACCACCACCGGCATTCGCCACGCGGCGCAGATTGTTCTCATCGAGCCGCGTCGTGATGTCCGGCGCGGACGGCGGTGGTGCGACCGCCGGCGCAGTGGGCGGAATAAACACACCGTTCTGAAACATCATCGGCGCATTTTGCGGCGGAGCCGCCGCCGCGCGATACGCCGGAATGCGCGCGCCCGTCGCCGTGCCCACGCCGATGGTGTGGATGGTGATCTGATGGTCGCGCTTCAATTTGCGCGCGAGTTCGAGCGCCCTGCCGCCGTCCAGTTCCTCGCCATCGGTGATGAGGATGAGCGTGCGTTGCGGCAACGCGTTGCTCGTGAAGAACCGCGCCGCCCGGTCCATCGCCGACGCCAGCGAACTGCCTGGGTCGCTCAACGCCATCGGGTTGATGTAACTGAGAATCGTCCGCAGCGCCCGCGTGTCGTAGGTCAACGGCGCGTTCAAGTAACCGATGCCCGCGAAGGTGATCAGCCCGATGCGATCCGCGCGCGTGTTCGCGAAGAATTGATCGAGCGCGTTAGTCACGGCGGTGTAGCGCGTTGGCTTCAAGTCGGCGGCGAGCATCGAACGCGACGCGTCCAACGCGATGAGATACGACGCGCCCTGCGACTCACTGCGCTCGTCGAACTGAAAATAGAGCGGCCGCGCCAGCGTGACGAACAGCGCGGTGACCGCCGTGAACAGGAGCACCCGATCCCACACCCGCCGTTTCTGGATCGCGCCGCTGTCCGCCCACGCCGGGCTTCCCGCGCCGACAAACTTCTCCAGCAAAAAACGCCGCCGTGCCTGCGCCCACTTCAGCAGCAACGCCAGCACCAGCCAGACGACCGGCAGTGCGTAAAGAAATTGAGGCAAGGCGAATTTCATTTTGAAGTGAGGCGCACCGCGCGTTTCGACCTTTGCGAATGGAGTGCGTGTGTTCCCCTCACCCCGGCCCTCTCCCCGGAGGAGAGGGAGCATCGCATCCAGCGTTCTTCGTGAATGACGCGCCCGAAAAATTCGAGTACTGGCTGACTGGCTCCCTCTCCTCCGGGGAGAGGGCCGGGGTGAGGGGAAAGGCGTTCCCATCCATCAAGGCACAAGAAATAAGGCGGCGTCACGGCACGCGCCTCCGCAGCACTTGGTTCCAAAAAATGTCCGCGAGGAACAACAGCAACCCCGCTCCGACCAGCCACGGAAACCATTCGTGCCAGGACACGAAACGCTTTTGCAGCAACGCCTTCTTTTCCAGTTCATCAATCAGGCCATAGACCTTCTTCAAGCCCTCGGTGTCGCGCGCCTGAAAAAATTGTCCGCCCGTCATGCGTGCTGACTTGTGCAATTCATGATTCGCCGCCGCGCTCGGCGTCACGATCTCCGGCCCGATGATCACCGAGTAGAGCCGCACCTGCGCTTGCAGGACGTGCGGCGCGATCATGAGCGGCGGGCGGCCAATCATGTTTTGTCCGTCGGTCACGAGGATGATGACCTTGCTGCGCTCGCTGTTCTGCTGGAGGAATTGCAGGCTCGCTGCGAGACCTTCGCCAATGGCCGTGCCGGTGGCGTAATCCGTTTCCTTCAACGAGTTCATCGCCCATTCGTGATCCAGCGTGAGCGGACTGACGAGGAAGGGACTGCGCGCGAAGCACACGATGCCGATGCGGTCATGCGGACGCTTGCTCACAAAATCTTCCACCACATGCAGCAACGCTTCACGCCGTGAGATGCGTTTGCCCGCTAGATGAAAATCCTGCTCCGCCATCGAGCGGCTGAAGTCGAGCGTGAGCATGATGTCAATGCCCTTGGTCGGGTCGGGCAAGTCTCCACGCGGCACGCGGGGTCGGGCCAGCGCACCGATGAGGAAAGTCAACGCCAGCAACAGCAGCGCCCAACGCCAGCGTCCCGCGTGACGTCGCGGGGTCGTGCCGAGCGCGCGGAGTGATTGCAACGAAGGCAGCGTGATGGATGGCAACGGGCCGGTCTTCCCCAACCGCCATGCCAGCCACGGAATCAGCAGCAACGCGAGCAACGCCCACGGCCAGGCGAACTCGAAGCCAGAGAAAAAGTCGGATGAGTTCATGCGCGCACGGAGCGCGGACTTTCTAGTCCGCAGCGGGCTTGAAAAAAGTGCGGGCCGCCTGCCTCATCCACGTTGCTGCGGACTGGAAAGTCCGCGCTCCGGGCCGCCCGGCCGGTCAAGACGCTCACGGTTTGACTCCTTCCTGCCCAGCCGGAATGCAGCGGCGCACGAACTGTTCCGCGCCATCAATCGTCGCGAGCGTCTGCTCCGCAGGCGCGTTCGCACGGGCGAACTTCAACTGGTCGAAAAATTTCAGGAACTCGCCGAGTTGCGCCGCCGCCTCCGCGCTCAACTCCGGCGCGGCTTGCGCGGCCCCGAGAAATTCGCGCGTGGTCTGGTAGCGGATGGGCAGCGCGAAGCGGGCTTCGATGTAGTGGCGCAGGATGTCCGAGCAATCAACGGCCACGGCGTAGGCATCAAGTTTGGCGTGGCGTTCGCGAAGTTCGGCGAGACGGCGCAAGGCTTCGAGATGCGGTGGCGGGCCAGGCGGCACCGGCGGAGTGACCGGCACTGGACGAGGACGACTCTTCCACCAGCGCGCAAAGAAGTATCCCGCCACCGCGAGCACCAGCACCACCAGCGCGATGAGCCACGGACTTTGCCACCACACCGGCACGGGCACCAGCGTCAGGTCTTCGATGATGAGCGCGTTGGTCATGGCTCAGGCGACACGGCGGCGGGCTTGCAGCGTGAGGAAGGTGCGCAGCGGATTGGCCCACGGTTTGTCCGTGGCAATCTCCAGATGACCGATGCGTGACCGGCGGAAGAACTCGCGGAGATTTTCCTGACGTTGCCGCGCCGCCTGCTCGAACGCAGCGCGCACGGCGGGATCGCCGGTGTCCACTTCGAGCGCTTCGCCCGTCTCCGCATCTTCCACGATGGCCAGTCCGACATCCGGGATGTATTGCTCGCGCGGATCGATCATTTGGAACGCGAGCAGGTCATGGCGCTGGTTCGCCGACTTCAACGCGGACTCGTAACCAGTGTCATGAAAATCCGAGAGCAGGAACATCAACGCGGGGCGATGTGTGACGCGGGCGGCGAATTCCAAGGCCTTGCTCACGCTCGTGCCGTTCGCGCGCGGCGTGTGCGTGAGCAAGTCGCGGAGCAACCGCTGCACATGCTGGCGGGTCTTGCGCGGCGGCAGGTAGTGCTCAACCTCGCCGGTGAAAAGAATCAAGCCCACGCGGTCGTTGTTGCGGATGGCGCTCATGGCGAGCGTGCCCGCGAGTTCGGCGGCAAGTTCGCGCTTGGTCATTCCGCTGGTTCCGAAATGTCCGCTCGCGCTCAAATCCACGAGTAGGACCACGGTCAATTCGCGCTCTTCGACGTGGCGCTTGATGAATGTCTTGCGCAGCCGCGCGCTCACGTTCCAATCAATGCGCCGCACATCGTCGCCCGGCGTGTATTCGCGCACGTCCACGAAATCCATGCCGCGCCCCTTGAAGATTGAATCGCACTGGCCGCTCATCAACTCCTGCGAGACCAGACGTGAGCGCACTTCGACGCGGCGGAGGCGTTTCACCGTGAAGTCGGAGACGGCGGCGAGGGTGGAGGCGGTCATGGAGCGGTGGAAAAAATTCCAAATTTCAAATTCCAAATCCCAAACAAATTCCAAACTTCAAAATCCAAGGGACGCATTAGGTTGGGCGGACGAAAAGCGGCGCTGAAGCGACCGCACTCCAAACGCTGACGCGCGGCAGCGAACGCCTCGTCATGCGCGGAGCGTTTGGAGTGCGGTCGCTTTAGCGCCGCTTTGGGAATTTGCGACTTGGAGTTTATTTGGATTTTGGGATTTGGGATTTGAAATTTCACCCCGGCGGGGTGCTACGGCACCGGCACCTTCGACAGCAACGTCTTCACCAGCGAATCCGTGGTCACTTCCTCGGCCTCGGCCTCGTAGGTGAGCAGGATGCGGTGGCGCAACACGTCGTAGGCGATGGCCTTGACGTCGTCGGGTGTGACGAACGCATTGCCTTGCAGCAGCGCGTGAGCGCGGGCGGCGAGCGTGAGATTGATCGTGGCGCGCGGGCTGGCGCCGCAACGCACGAGGCGCTTGAACTCGGGCAGCAACCGGTCGCCCTGCCGCGTCGCGAGCACGAGCTTGATGACGTAATCCTTGATCTGCTGGTCCACGTAAATCTGGTTCACGAGTTCCTGCATTTTTAAAATCTCGCCGGGCGTGACCACGGAGGTGAGCGTGAAGTTCGGCTTTGTGGAAGCCATGCGGTCGAGGATGACGCGCTCTTCGGCTTCGCTCGGATAACCGACCACGACCTTCAACATGAAACGATCCATCTGCGCCTCGGGCAACGGATACGTGCCTTCCTGCTCGATGGGATTCTGCGTCGCGAGCACGAGGAACGGCTCGGGCAACTTGAACGTCTGATCGCCAATCGTGACCTGATGTTCCTGCATCGCTTCGAGCAGCGCGCTCTGCACCTTGCTCGGCGCACGATTGATTTCATCGGCGAGCACGAGGTTGGCGAAGATGGGTCCCTGGCGCGTGGCGTAAGTGCCTTTCAACGGATCGTAAATGAGCGTGCCGGTGATGTCCGCCGGCAGCAGGTCGGGCGTGAACTGGATGCGCGCGAACGCACACTGCGAACTGCGCGCGAGCGAATTGATGGTCAGCGTCTTGGCGAGGCCGGGCAGACCTTCGAGCAGCACATGCCCGCGCGCCACGAGGCAGATGAGCAGCCGGTCAATGAGCGCGTGCTGGCCGACGACCACTTTCTGCACCTCGGCGCGGACGCCGCCGAGATGTTCGGCCGCCTCGGCCGCTTGCTTTTTCAACGCATCAGTAGGTTGTGACATACAGGGTAATTTCGCGGCGCGGAACGTAACGGCTCACGTTCGCGCAGCGCAAAAAGAAATCGTGGAAAGGTGGAGTGATGTAGTGGGGCAGCCGTCTCGGCTGCCGTAGTCCTTTGGCCGTCCCGGCTGAAGGAAAACAGAAACACCAGCCGGGACGGCCAGTGGACAAGAGGCAGCCGAGACGGCTGCCCCACTATCCGTCGCGCGCGCAATTCTCCTTTGCCGCCCTTTGCTCACGCCCCTTACAGTCCCGCCCTCGAATGAAACCGAAGCAGCCGTTTGATTCCATCGAAGCCGTCATCGCCGACTTGCGCGCGGGGAAAATGGTCATCGTGGTGGACGACGCCGACCGCGAGAACGAGGGCGATCTCATCATGGCGGCGGAGAAGGTCACGGCGGCGGCGGTCAATTTCATGGCCAAGTTCGGGCGCGGGCTGATTTGCGTGCCGACCACCGGCGAGCGTTTGAAGCAACTGGGCGTGGAAGAAATGGTGTCGCGCAACCGTGAGAGCTTCAAAACAGATTTCCAGGTCAGTGTGGATGCGGCGAAAAACATCTCGACCGGCATCAGCGCGGCGGATCGCGCGCGCACCATTCAAATCATGGCCGACCCCACGGCGCTGCCGGAAGACCTCGTGCAACCGGGGCATGTGTTTCCGTTGCGCGCGAAGGCGGGCGGCGTGTTGCAACGCGCCGGACACACGGAGGCGGCGGTGGACTTGGTGCGCTTTGCGGGCTGCCGGCCCATCGGGGTGATTTGTGAAATCATGCGCGACGATGGCGAGATGGCGCGGTTGCCCGAGCTGTGGAAATACGCGCGCAAGCACAAGCTGAAGATTTGCACCATCGAGGAACTGATTAAATTCCGCCGCGCGAAGGAGCGCCTCGTCGAGCGCGTGGAATCCATCCACATGCCGACGGACTACGGCGATTTCCAACTCACGCTCTACCGCTCGACGCTCGACGGCCAGAATCATCTCGCGCTCGTCAAAGGTGACGTGGCTGGAAAGAAAGACGTGCTCGTGCGCGTCCACAGCGAATGCCTGACCGGCGACGTGTTCGGCTCGCGGCGCTGTGATTGCGGGCCGCAGTTGCATCAGGCCATGAAGCAGATCGCGGAAGCGGGGCAGGGTGTGATCGTCTATATGCGGCAGGAAGGTCGCGGCATCGGACTCGCGCCGAAGATTCAGGCGTACAAGTTGCAGGAAGGCGGCCTCGACACGGTGGATGCGAATTTGAAACTGGGTTATCCGATGGACCTGCGTGAGTACGGACTCGGCGCGCAAATCCTCGTGGACCTTGGGTTGAAGAAGATTCGCCTACTCACGAACAACCCGAAGAAGGTCGTCGGACTCGAAGGGTACGGATTGGAAATCACCCAGCAGGTGCCGATTCGCATCAAGGCCAACCCGCACAACCAGAAGTATCTCGACACCAAGCGGAAGAAACTGGGGCATTTGATTTAGTGGCGACCTTCAACAAGCAACCAAACTCATGCTTAAAAAAATCAAAACCACCGGCGCTAAGAAAACCAAGGGACGCTTCGCCATCATCGCCTCGAAATACAACGTGCGTTACGTGGACGCCATGCTGAACGCAGCCACGGCCATGCTGACCAAGGCGGGCGCGAAAGAGGTTCAGATTATTCGCGTGCCGGGGGCGTTTGAAATTCCGGTCGTGGTCGCCCGGCTCACCGAAACAGTGAACGCGCCCGACGCCATCATCTGTCTCGGCGTGATTTTGCGTGGAGCGACGACGCACGCGCAGGTCGTGAGCGAAGTGGTGAGCCAGCAACTCGGCGAAATCGCGGTGCGGAAGCAGTTACCGATCATCCACGAAGTGCTGCTGCTGGAGAATGAACAGCAGGCGCGCGAGCGCTGCCTGAGCAAGACGCACAATCGTGGCGCGGAAGCGGCGGCAACAGCCATTGAGATGTGTGCGCTGATGGCACGGCTGCCGAGGTGGGAAGACGACGTGCCGTTTTGAAACCCCGTCTTACTGCTTCGCTTCCAGCGCGGCGAAGGCCCCTTCAAGACTGTTGAACGCGGCGTTATTCCCCGTCGGAGTTGGACTGAACAGGCGTTTCAAATAATCCACGGCCTCATCCGTGTTGCGCACGGAGCGGGGGAGCACGGCCCCGCTGGCGTTGGCGTGGCCACCGCCCTGAAGTTTCACCGCCACGGGCAGCGCCTCGCCGTTCTTGCTGCGGAGGCTCACGATCATCTGGTTGTTGGCCTTCTTGAACATGGTCAGCAGCACCGGATACTTCGTCGCGCGCGCTTCGAGGAGTTGATGCACGACGAGGTTGGTATTGCCCACCACGGTGTCCACGTAGCCAATCGTCGGACTGATCGCGACGATGTTCTTGCGGCTCCACTCGAAGCCGAGCGGGTCTTCCACGCGGCGCTTCACGGCCATGACTTCGAGGAGCGGATGGTTCACGAGCCGTTCGACCTTCCCGTCAATCAGCGTGTGGAGGTTCCAGAAATTGTAGGTCTTGACCAGGTTCGCGTAGTCGCAAGCCGTGACGAACTCCGGATCATTCTCCAGGAACAAATCTGAGATGTTGTTCCAGTTGGCGAGCTTGTCCAACTCCGGCGTGCCCAGCCCTTGCGCGACGCACAGTTCGTAGCACAGCGAGCCGGCGGACTTGGTGATGTCGTGAATCAAGTGCGCGTGCTGCGCCTTGAGATCCGTGGGATGATGGTCAATGACGACCCAATCTGGCTTATCCAGCCGCGCCTCGAAGCTGAAGTCGCACACCCACGCGCTGCGCTCGCGCAAGTCGCGCGTCTTCCACGCTTGGTAGTGATAGGCTTGCAGCGGGATCTCCACGCCGAAGAGATGCATGGCCAGCCTTTGCAACAGCAGGCCGGAGAGCAATCCATCCAGATCACTCTCGTGGGTCAAAATCACCTCGGGCTTGGGCAACGGCATCGTCATCGCGGGAACTTTACGGTCGCGGAGAGAAAGACCAAACAGGAAATCGCGGTGACGGCGCTACACACTTTCAATCTTCCGAACCCGCGGGACGTGACGTCCGCCCTCGAACGGTGTCGCCAGCCAGATTTCCACGAGGCGCAGCGCGAGATCGCGCGAGATGGTGCGCTGACCGATGGACAGGACGTTCGCGTCGTTGTGCTCGCGCGAGAGACGCGCGGTGTCCTCGCTCCAGCACAACGCGCAGCGCACGCCCCGCACTTTGTTGGCCGCCATGGCTTCACCATTTCCAGAACCGCCGAGCACGATGCCGCGCTCACACTCGCCGCGCGCCACGGCTTCCGCCGCCGGGCGGATGAAGTCGGGATAATCCACGCGCTCAGTGTTGAAGGTGCCGAAGTCCTTCACCTCATGGCCGCGCGCCGTCAGCCATGCGTGGATGGCCTGCTTGTATTCGAAGCCGGCGTGGTCGGAGGCGAGCGCGATTTTCATGCGGCGCGCGGACTATTAAATTTCGCGGTGAACGATTTTTCCCGCGACCACCGTGGCGGTCACGCGGCCTTTCATGCGCCAGCCGCCGAAGGGTGAGTTGCGCGACTTGCTGGCGGAAGCCATGCGGTCGTACGTCCATTCCGCATCCGCGTCGAAGACGGTCACGTCCGCATCCTGGCCGATGCCGAGCGTGCCTTTGTCCAGCTTGAGCAGGCGCGCGGGAGCCACGGTGAACTTCACGATGAGGTCGGGCAGCGAAAGCCGCTTGGTGTGGTAAAGCTGCATGAGCGAGAGCGGCAGTTCCGTCTCGAAGCCCGTGATGCCGAAGGGCGCGTAGTCGAACTCCACTTCCTTTTCGTAATCGCAGTGTGGCGCGTGATCGCTGCACAGGATTTCAATCGTCCCGTCGCACAGCCCTTCGAGGATCGCCTCGCGATCCGCGGCAGAACGGAGCGGCGGATTCATTTTGAAATTTGTGTCGTACTTGGGCCAGACCGGTTTCGCCGCTTCGTGGTCGTAGTCGAAAACTTGTTTGCCGTCCTCGCGCCAGAATTCTTCGCTGCCCGCCACCGCCGAGTCGGTGAGGACGAAATGGTGCGGGCAGGCCTCGCCGGAAATAGGCACGCCGCGCTTCTTCGCCGCCCGCAACAGTTCCACCGAGCGCGCGCTGCTGAGATGCTGGCAGTGGATGCGCGTGCCGGTGAGTTCGGCGAGCAAGATGTTCCGCGCCACGATCATGTCCTCACCCGCCGCCGGCCAGCCGCGCAGGCCCAGCGCCGCGCTCCAGTAGCCCTCGTGCATCACGCCATCCGTCACGAGCGCGTAGTCCTGGCAGTGATCCATGACCGGCAGATCAAACATGCGCGCGTACTCGAGAGCACGGCGCATCAGTTCGTTGTTCTGAATGCAATGTCCGTCGTCGGTGATGGCCACGACGCCCGCCTGCTTGAGCGAACCGATGGGCGCAAGTTCCTCGCCCGCGATGCCCTTGGTGATGGCTCCGGCGACGAAGACATTGATGACGCCTTCGCGCTCGGCTTTTTCCCTCACGAGCGCGACGGCCGCCGGATTGTCGATGCTCGGCGACGTGTTCGGCATGCACACGATGGTGGTGAACCCGCCGCGCGCCGCCGCCTGCGTGCCGGAGGCGATGGTCTCCTTTGCGGACTGGCCCGGCTCGCGCAAGTGCGCGTGTAAATCAATCAATCCGGGGCAGACAATTTTCCCGCGCGCGTCGAGGCGTTCGCTGTTGGCGTCCGCCGATTTCGCCGCCTCGCTTCCCACTGCGACGATCTTTCCGTCGCGCAGAAAAACATCGGCCACGGCGTCGAAAGAATGGGCGGGGTCAATCACGCGCCCGCCAGTAATCAGCAGTGAACTCATCGGGGCGGCAGCTTAATGACCAGCCCTCGTGGGTAAAGGAACAAACCGCCCGGCGGCGGCGAACAAATCGTTTTACACCGCCGACGCGCTCACTATATTTCGGTCCTTGGTTGCCGGCGTGGCGGAATTGGCAGACGCGCTAGACTCAAAATCTTGTTTCCTTACGGAAGTGTGGGTTCGACCCCCTCCGCCGGTACCAACTAAATTGGGCCTGAAGTTGAAGTTTGGCTTGTTTTACTGACGAGTTACTGACAAAGTAGCCCCGTCATGAGCAAGCCAAAATTTCCCATGACCGTGAGGCGCGGTCACACGGTCGTTAAGGTTTACAAGACCCCATCTAATGGCTGTCCGCAGTTCACCGTCTCGTACTACTTAGGCGAGAAACGCATCCGCAAAACCTTCGCAGATTCGGAACTCGCCATCACGGAGGCCGAGACAACGGCCAATGCTCTTTCGGCTGGCGAATTGAGCGTGGTGGAACTCAAGGGCGAGGACCGTCTGTCATACGTGCGCGCGACGGAGGTGTTGAAACCAACGGGCGTGCCACTGGAGATGGCGGCACTTCAGTTCGCCGCCGCCTTGAGGATTCTAGGCGAAGTCCCGCTCGAGGTGGCGGCGCGGTTCTTCATGAAGCATCATCCGGTCAACCAGCCCAAGAAACTGGTGGGCGAAGTGGTCGAGGAATTGATCGAGGCCAAGGAGTCGGATGGGATGAGCGATTTTTACCTGAAGGATTTACGCATTCGGCTGAAACGATTCGCGCGCGCCTTCGAGCAGGAAATGCTGGCAGGAATCAGCACGGCACAGGTGGAGGATTTCCTCCGGACCCTGAAGCAGGCCCGGCCGCAGGCGAAGGACGCACCGAAGGTCGAGAAACTCGTCTCGGGCCGGTCTCGGAATAATTACCGGGGCGCGATCCGCACCTTGTTCGCTTTTGCCGAGACGCGCGGGTATCTGCCGAAGGGCGACGCCCGCATCGAGGCGGTGGCGGTGGCGAAGGAGAGCGATTCCCCCATCGAGATCTTCACCCCCGAGGAAATGGTGAAGCTGCTGGAGAATGCGAAGCCGGCGATGATCCCGTTCCTGGCCATCGGTGCCTTCGCGGGGCTGCGCCACGCAGAGATCACGCGGTTGGACTGGGCGGATGTGCGGATGGAGGAAAACTTCATCGAGGTGAAGGCGTTGAACGCTAAGACGGCCAGCCGGCGGTTGGTGCCCATCACGCCGAATCTCAAGGAGTGGCTGCGGGATCACCGGCGCGAGAGCGGGGTAATCTGCGCGCACGACAACATGGCGAACCAGATCGTGCGGCTGGTGGAGAGCGCCGGGGTGCCGTGGAAGCACAATGCGCTGCGGCACTCGTTCATCTCGTATCGGGTCGCGGCCATCCAGAACGTGGCGCAGGTGGCGCTGGAGGCGGGGAACTCGCCGCGGATGGTGTTCAGCAATTACCGCGAGTTGGTGCGGGCGACGGAGGCGGCGAAATGGTTCGCGGTGAAGCCTGCTAACATGAAGAAAGTGAAAACGAAGCGCGTGCCGCAACTCCGGGTGCTGCCGGCGGCGGTCGCGGCGTAGGAGTGGCTGAAGTGCGCAGCAGGTTTCCACTTCCCTATTACGACGAGAACTTGATCATCAGCGCATGGCAAAAGTCTTTCTGATCAACGTGGGCGCGAATGTCGGCCATTCAAGCAAAGCCCGTAGTCCACTCTTTTCCAGCGGAGCGTTTGAGTATGTATCCTTTCCTGAAAAGAGTTCTCCATCCCAGTATCCGAAGGCAGTTCACCCTTTTGTAAAGGACACCACTGCCACGACGCACCTCGATCCAGACTGGCCAAATCTTACGTACGGCGACTGCTGTTCGGTGCCGCGAGCAGTCTCCCTTTTTCGGGCGCAACGCGATGATGTCTTTCTCTTTTGGGCATTGCTGTGGCGAATGGAGAACGGGCAGCCCATTTGGAGAGCAACGGAAAAATATTGGGCGCTCATTGGTGCGCTCCGGGTGGAACACATTTTGGAAGCCGGGGACGGACTGCAGAAACTCAGTGCGGATCAGCGTCGCCGAGCCAGCTCGAATGCTCATGTCGTTCAGGACCGCGTGGAAAATCGGGACCGCAGCAGAGTTTTCATCGGCTGCTTGCAAAACTCTGCGCGATTCGAGCGGGCCGTCGATCTTGGCATTTACGACGACGAGGGCCTGCGCCGGAAAATCTTCCGCACGGTCGATCAAAGACAAATCGAATGGGAGCGAAGTCCGCGGTGGAACTCTGCAACCCGGTCGTGTCGCTGTCTTTTGGATCTGTCTGTCCCGGAAGAACGGCAACGTGGGGAGTATTTGGCCAGGTCAATTCAGAAAACGAATCCGAGCTACAATCTACTGCGTGGCTTGTAGCCAAACGGAGGCCGGAGTCGCTCATTGAACGCTTATTGCTTGGACCGTGGCACCGAGGGTAGGGTTGACATGCGTTGAGAATTTATCCGTGTGTTGGGGTTCTGATGTTGTGGTCATGGCTGGCCACGTCAGCGGCACCGACGAATTACTACGACTCGCCCGAGAAAGGATTCTTCCGGCTGCGATTGCCTTAGAACGGAGTGAGCGAATGCTCACGAACGCGCCGCCCGTGCTTAGGGCTAAAAGCTCCCCCGCCATGCTCGAATCAGCTTCGCAAAGCGATCAGCGGAAATGCGCACACTCCAAGCAATTTAAGGTAGAACTTTGTCGCGTGGTCCGAGGTTACTCATACGCTGTGACGGTCTGGAATCGCTTCGACACCTGTCCTAAATGTTTCTTGAACTCGGGCTGGAGCCTCTGCATATCCGACCGCTTTGCGTGGCACGGCTGGCAAACCAGCACGCCGTTCTCGAACGTCGTGCGTCCCCCCTCAGAATGCTCTTCGACATGGTGAATGTGCGCTTCACGCCACGGAACGTCGCGACCACAGTCCGGGTTCTTGCACTTCCGACTGTCGCGAACCCATATAACCTCTTTGGATAGGGTATCGAAAAGGCGGGCGGGGTCGCGCGGTTTGATGCGAATGTGCTGATAAGTCTGTTCGAGCATGAAAGCGTGCCGTTGGCGGATAACCGGGGCTGTGTCAGACCCGGAGCCGCCAAGTAACTGAAGGAAATAGCGGCGGTGCGGCAATGACTCTTTCGTCTCTTTGTAACGCAAACGCGCCTCGGCCATGTCGTCCTGAAATTTTTGAAATGCCTTTACCACGTCGTCACGCCATACGGGCACATGGTCGCCAGACTCAAGCGAATCGACGAGAAGGGTCAGATGGAACGCCGTCTGGAAATTCATGGTTTTTCCATTGAGAAGATTTTCAAATCCCGGCAACGACGCCACTCGTTCGAGCGTTCGCAACACACGAGCCTCCGCAGCATCCCCCGGCTCCATGGTGAGATTTTCTTTGTAAAACTCATTGATGGTCTTGCCTTTCAGGTCCACGAAATCAACGCCAGATCGCTCCCGGACCATGATGGTCATCGCCAGCCCCGCGAAGAACTTGCGGGTGTCAGCGAGGCCGTCAACGTAGTGTTCGCCATCATCGACGGTCACGTCTCTCGACGCGCCGCGAGCCACTAATTTGAAAAACCGCTTCTGATTCGACTCGGGATGGTTGGGCTTGCCTGCATGGCGAATGACAAATGTTGTGAAGTCTCCAGGCCACGCATCACGCTTCTCTTGCGCGGTCAACGGTGTGCCTGCCTGAAGCCGGATAAACAAGTCGCGAACTTCGTTCGGCGTGTCCTCAGACATGTAGACAACTTGCAACTCTCGGGCCAGCAAGCGTTGCTGGTCTTCAGCAGGTAACTCTTCAAACTTCTTTCCATGCCACGCGGGCGGTGCCTTGAGAAGGCTGGGAACGACCGTGCCAGGCTCCTCCTTCGCAGGATCAGGCAAACCAAAGTCTCCGTGCAAGTAGTCGGCGATAGCGGCGAGTCGCTGCTGCCCATCCACGAGCCACACGGTGGTTTCGGTGCCATCGGTGAAAGAGTTCTTTCTCTCTTCAAGGTGAACGTAGAATAGCGGCAGATCGTAGCCGCGCAGGAGCGAGTCGATGAGAGACTGTTTCTGAGGCAGGTTCCACTTCGTCCCTCGCTGATACTCTGGGTTCACGCGCAAATCTTTGCGGTAGGCTTCAGCCAATTGTTTGAGGGGGCGTTTTTTAATTTCGCTTTTCATTGCTGTGCCTGCTGGTGAGCTTGATTCGGCACTCCGAAGGCTACAAGTCCGAACGTCATGCAGGAGCAGCAACCTGAATCCGATAGGTTGCTGGATGGTTCGGCAGATACGCGCGCAGCAGTGCTTTGAACAACTTGCCGTGGTTGGGGACGCGCATGTGCAGGAGTTCGTGAACGATCACGTAATCGCGGAAGTCGCAGGGCTGACTGAGAAGTTCAGCGCTGAAGGACACCGTGCCGGCGGTGGAGCACGACGCCCACTTGCGGCGCATCTTTTGCACACGCACCTGGCGCGGCTTCACGCGGAGCTTGGTAGCCCAGCGCGCTATGTCGGACCGGAACGTGGCCGCATCTGCGGGCTTGATGGCTGCGGCCAACTTCATGACGAGCGATAGACCTTGAGCAAGCGGTCGGCGACCTCGACCATTTTCTTACCCTGCACATGGGGCAGCAACAACTTGTAGAGGGACGCTTTGAGTTGACGCATTTCCTCGGCGTTGGAACGGAAATTCGGGAGGCGGCGGAACTGCGCGGCGAGATCCTTGGCGAGCGTCAACTGGTCCTTGTAGCTGTGCCGTTTCAATTCCCAGAAAATGGAGAAGGTGCCCGCGTCAAGGTTCATCTCCTGAAACGCTTTCTCGGCGGCAATTTTTTCTTCCGCGAGCAGTTCAAGTTGTCGCCGCGCCTCGGAGGTGTCGATGTGGCGACCCTCGTATTCTTCCCGGATCGCCTCCGCTCGGTCCCCGATGCTGATGAGATACGGCGCGACTGATCCCTTTTCCTGAATGGCCCCGTCGATGCCCTTGAAAAGATTGATGACCTTGTTCGCGTCGGACTGGTCGCTGTTATGCAGCGATGCGAGCATGGCTTCGTCGATGACCACCGGCTTGGTGAGCATGTCCAGGCCCGAGAAGGATGCGTTCTCGCGAATCAGCATCTCCGTCTTCTTCGCCACGTCGCCCAAGAACGTCGTCTTCGCGCCATATTTGTTGCGCACCACTTCGTAAAGTGTGGCGAGCTGACGATACGCGTCCAAGTGGTCGCGCAGCTTCGGGTCGGGTGAGAGAATCTCGTAAAGCTGCTCCAGCTCCTTGAAAAACTTGTAGAACGCCTCGCGCTTCGTTTTGTCCTCGAAAGCATCGACCGCGCGTTCCACGGCCTTGTCGTCCATCTTGCCGCCAGCCAATTCGAGATACGGTTTGGCTTCCAAGGTGATGCGGCGGATGAAGTCGGTGAACAGCAGGGCCAGGTCCTCGATGATGTCCTTGTCCACGTTGACGTCTTTCGAGTCGAATTTGAGAGCTTTCTTTAGGCGTCGGAGAATGCCGACAAAATCGACGACCAGCCCGCAGGGCTTGCGCCGGTCGCCGCCGTCGGGAGCCTGTTCTTCGAAGGGGCGATTCACCCGCGCGATGGCTTGCAACAGCACATGGTCGCGCATCGGCTTGTCCAAATACATGCAATAGAGCACAGGCGCGTCATAGCCCGTGAGCAGCTTGTCGGTGACGATGAGGATTTGAGGGTTCTGGACTTTCTTGGGGAACAGCTTGCGGGCCGATTTCTCGTTCTCCTCGCTCAACTGATACTGGGCCACTTTGGGTAATTTCTCTGCATCGTTGTGGACCGCGACGTAAACCGGGGCGGACCATTCCGGTGGCAACAGCTTGTCCAGTTCCTCTTTGTACATGGCGCACGCCTCCCGATCTACGCCGACGAGGAACGCCTTGTAGCCGAGCGGTTGCACATTTTCCTGGAAATGCTGTGCAACGAACTGCGCCACGGCTTTCACGCGTTGATCGGATTTCAGAAATGCCTTCAACTTGACGGCCCGATCGAGCACGCGGTTCATGTCCTGAATGTCGGTGATGCCTTCTGCCGCCGCGATTTTCAGGAACTCCTCCTCAAGCAAATCCGGCGGCAGGCAAATCTCGCTGGGCGCGTGGGTGTAACGCAGGCGCAAGGTGGTGCCGTCCTCGATAGACTCCGCGATGGAGTATTTATCGAGGTAACCCTGCTCGGTGTCGTCCTTGCTAAAGACCTTGAAAGTGCCTTTCCCGTGCTCGGTCTGGTCAATGGGCGTGCCGGTGAAGCCGATGAGCGTCGCGTTCGGCAGCGCGGCCATGAGGTAGGTGCCGAGATCGCCGCCGGTGGAACGATGGGCCTCGTCGATGAGCACGAACAGATTGCTGCGGATATTCAGGTTCTTGTCCGTGTTATCGAACTTGTGAATCATCGTGATGATGAGGCCGCGAAAATCGGCCTTGAGCAGTTCGACAAGTCGGGCCTTGCTGTGGGCGTGCTCGATGGCGATGTCCTTGGCGCGCATCTCCCCGAGCAGGCGTTCGACCCAGCCCATGAGCTGCCCCTCCAGTTCGTTGCGGTCGATCACGAGCAGCACCGTCGCTTTGCCGAACAAATCCTGTCGCTCCAGAATGAGCCGCGACGACGTGATCATGGTGAAGGTTTTGCCGGAACCTTGCGTGTGCCAGACGAGGCCGGTCTTTTTCTCGGGGTCAGCACAACGCGCCACGACCTTGGTGGCCGCCCGCGTCTGGTGCTGGCGGAGGACGGTCTTTTGCAACTCGTCGTCCTTCACGAAGAACAGAATCCACTCCTTGATCATTTCGAGGATGCGGAGTGGCGCGAAGAAGGTCTTCACCTTCTCCTCGTAGTTCGTCTTCTCAAGGTGCTTCCACGGGAAGATGTTCTTGCGGTCCAGATTCCAGGTGACGCCGTAAAAAAACTCCAAGACCTGAGTGAAGTCGAAAACCTGCGGCAGCGTGACCATCTCCGGCGTTTCCTTGTGGTAACGGCGAAGCTGAATCAGCGCCTCCTCCATCGCGTTGTGCTTCTTGGCGCTCTTGCACTCCACGACCGCCACGGGGAAGCCATTGATGAGGAAAACCGTGTCAGCCCGGTTCGTGTTGGTGCCGTTGGTGTATTGCCATTCCTCGGTGACGTGGAAGGTGTTGTTCGCCGCGTCGGCGAAATCAATCATGGTGACGTTACGCTGGCGGCCATCGGTCGCGTCGTTCACGGTGCGCTCGCCGCGCAGCCAGGCGAGGATTTCGGAATTGCCCTCGATGTTGTTCCGCACCGATTCAAGGTTGTGAATGACTTCATCCGCCAGTTCGGGCGTGAGAAAATCCGGATTCAATTCGAGGAGCTTTTGCTTCAGCAGATCGTAGAAAAACAGGCCCGAATCACCCCGGCGCAGCGTGGTGGCCTCGTCCGTGGGCATGAGCGTCCAACCCGCTTCTCGCGTGTAACGCGTGAGCGGGTATTGCACGGTGACAGATTCAGTTCCGAGATTCGCGGGCATGGTTCAGGTGGGTTGAGAGCTGAAGGTTGAGAGTTGAGAGCCGCCAGCGGGAAAGCATCTCCGCCCATCCTCCGGGAATTTTTGCGATTGCAGTTCACCCGCAAATGGCCGATTGGCTTGTCGGCTCTGCTTCAACCGAAGCCTGACGCTTGGCGTCGGAGATTCATGTAGGTTGGGCGGGGCCATTTTTCTTCTTGGCCCCCGAGGTTTGACCAAGTTTTCAACCACCGGAAACGCCTGAATTTCCGCCCCTTCGACGAGGCGGGCTGGGTGAGTTCGCAAAATGTGTTGATTCTCGGGCGTCCCTTGCCGATGTTCTGAATGTTCTCTGCCAGCGGCAGTAGAATCTACAAAGGCTTCCGCAGAGCCGGCCTGGCGAATCTGCGGTTTCTTTTTTTCCGCAGTCATTTCCATTTGGGCGATGCTCTCAGTGATTTAAGAACCTCGGCATCATCAATCACAAAGGCGGTGATGATTTTGGCCCTTTTCTCGTCGAGCAGGTCAATGACGACAACATAGTCACCGCTCACTACGCAGACCCGTCGGTCCGGGCTGCACGACTTCGTTCGATTGTCATAGCCCTGAAACAGCTCAGCCTTGGGGTCCTGCAGGGCCGCCTTTATCCAGTCAATCCGTTCTGCCCGCCGAGTTGAAAATGTATCCTTGTCCCCGTCACGCCGACTGGACTCAAAGAACAGGTGCAAAAAATCGCGTTTATCGAAACGAACCATCACGCCGTCAAAGGTGGGAATCGGCCCGGCGCAATATACCTCCTTGTAGTGCAGGCCGCACTCCAGCTCGCTGGCAAATCTTCTTAGGACTGGCATGCTCATCACCACCCCCCTCCAGGGTCGATGTCGAACAGATTGAACTTCTGCTCCGCCTTGACCGTGTGACCGATGGGCCGGCCTAGCCGGTCTTCCAGCAGCTTGACCAGCTTCGCTTTCGCTGAATCGGCGCGCAGTGACTTGTTCATCTTCGCGCACGCCGCACCGGTCAGCACGTCGGCCAATTGAATCAACACCGCCTCGTCAGAGCGCACCGCCTGGATACAGGAGATCTGTGCGGAAAGGTTGGAATGGGTCAGGCATTGCTGGAGCACTTGCAGCCGTCGCATGTCCCGGTTGAGCTTGTAGTCGCAGAAGATGGTGTATTCGTTGAAATCGAGAATCCAGTGATGGAGAAGCTGGTAGTAGAACTTGTAGAATCCAAGCTCCTGATCGTTCTCGTGGTACTTGATCAGATCGACCTTATTCCGGTTGACCGCGATGCACCGGAACCGCAGCCGGTCGCCGGCGCCGAAGAAAAGGCCGATGAGGTCTTCGTAAAACGCGAGCCGCGAGGGCGACACCTTCTGCCACTTGAATTCGCCGCCCACCTTGTGGCGGTCGCGCAGTTCGTGAATCGCCGCCTTGAGTGTGGCGCGATCCTCGTGGTGCAACCACAGGCTGCCGATCATCAGATAATCGACCGGCGGGGCCTTGGAACTGAACAGGTCCGGCCTGGACTCATCGCAGAAAACGTCGAATTTCATAAATTGAGTAAATTAGTGCGCTGTGACCTCGCTGGTGTCGATGTCGAGGTTGTGGACGCGGATTTGGGCGGTCATCAACTGGTGCAGCATGGTCTTGAACAATTCCTGCAACGTGGCGCGCTTCTGCTCGTGGATGGAGATTTTGCGGTCGATGGTTTGCAGGATGTTGGCGATCTCCTGCTGTTCGTCTGGATCATTTGGAATTGGCAGAATCAACGGAGTCAGATTCTTTTTGTTTAGCTGGGGTGTCGGGCCTGGCTCCGTGATGGTGCGCAAATCGAATTGCTGGAACCATTGGAAAAGAAATTCGTGGCTCACACCGCTTCCGGCTCGAACCCCGATGATGTTCGGATCAAGAATTGTCCACGCCGTCGTTAAGCGTTTTTTGTTCGTCGCGATGGCAGCGCCTCGCTTTGGAAAAACCACCGTGTCAGGGGGAACGCATTTTCGCTCGGCTGTCGCCCGCGAAAGTAGCCTTTCCAGATTTGACCGCACAATCCGAAGCTCATTTCCCAACAGGTTCATGTCGGAAACTTTGATCCCCATAGCGCGAACCGTTTCCTTATCAGCACTCGGCGGCATTGCCAAAAAATCTGTGTAGGACAGTGACGAACTCTCGACATGGCAACATTTCTCAAGCTTGGGAGTGGTCCAGCTTTTTGGCATCAGGCCGATTTCGGTTTCCTTTTGCAGTTCTCCGCGAAGCCCGTGCGTAAATAACTGGCGCATGGCGGACTGCTTCAACTCGCGGGCGGTGGTCACGAGTTTTTCCTCGACGGCGATGGCGTGCTGAATTTTCCAAAGCACCGACGCGATTTTCTCCTGCTCTGGTTTGGGTGGCAGCGAAATTGTTCGGTCCAGCACGTCCTTGTCGTTGACCGCTGGATAGCTTGCTCCACCTTCAAATTTCGCAATTTCCTCGTTCAGGGAATCAGTTTGCAGGACGTAATAGAGAAAAGGCGGCGCTGCCTTTTGCCTGTTGGCGCGAACGACGCAGAATGCAGTCGAAGCAATTTGATCGTCGAACTGTTTTGCAACGAACGCGATGCGCCGAAGCGTGGGCCGCACCGTGGCGAATATTGAATCACCGGACTTAATCACTTTGCGCGCCCGACTCGGGGCCGATGCAGCTTTCACGCGTTGCGGTGTTCGAATTTCCAGGCTGTCGCGTGAGACGGCGGACACATCCACATACCAGAATTCATCGCGTGGTTCGCGCACCGGATTCCAGACACGCGTTGGTTCGCACACGGATCGGAGCGTAGTTTCTTGCCAGCCTGATGGGAGCGTCGCGATCATATTTCAAACGCTGAGTTTTGCCAGGAGCGCATCGAGTTCGACACTGACTGCCGCGCTCTCTTTAGTCAGGCGTCTCATTTCGCCAACGATGGCAGACAACTCGCGAACAGTCCTTGAGTCTGTTGCCGAGAGATACCGCGACGGCGAAAGATTGAAATCATTTTTCGCGGCCTCCTCTTTCGCGATGACTTTCATGAAGCCGTCGAGGTCTTTCCCTTCGTTGTAGGCCTCTGCGATTTTTCTGATGCCCTCGGTGGGGATGAAATTCTTGGGCTGGCCTTTCTTGAACTCCGCTGTGGCGTTGACGAGCACGATCTTGCCTTTGCGGTCCTTCGGCTTTTGTTTGCGTAGCACCACAATCACGCCGGCGGCGGTCGTGTTATAGAACAGATTGTCCGGTAGCAGAATCACCCCGTCGATGAGATCCTTTTCGACGAACCATCTGCGGATGTTGCGCTCCTTGTCTTCGTTTTTGCTGCCGCTGCCGCGCGTAAGCGCGCCAGTGTCGAGCACCACGGCCGCGCGTCCGGTGTCCTTCAGCGAGGCGAGCGTGTGCTGAAGCCAGGCCCAATCGCCTTTGCCGCTGGTGTTGCCGCCCTGCTCCTCAAAGCGGCTGAAGGCGTCGTTCTCGAAGGTCTTTTCATCGAAGGGCTGGTTCCACATGGGATTCGCCACCGCGAGGTCGAATTTCTTCAGGCTGGTGTCGGACTCGCGGAACTTTGGATTCGTCATCGAGTTGCCGCGCACGATTTCCCCCTCCATGTCGTGGATGACCATGTTCATGCGGGCGATGGCGTAGCTGGAGCCGGTGAGTTCCTGACCGTAGAGCTTGAGCGGGTTCGTGACCTTGCGGTCGCGCTGCATCAGGGCGAGTTCGCATTTGATGAGCAGGCCAGCGGAGCCGCACGCGTAGTCATAGACTTCCTCGCCCTGCCGTGGCTTGAGAATGTAGGCCATGATCCAGCCGACTTCCTGCGGGGTGAAAAATTCGCCGGCACTCTGGCCCTGGCTCTCGGCGAATTTGCGGAGCAGGTATTCGTAGGCGCGGCCCAGAAAATCCGGCTCCACATCCTGTAGCCCGAGCCGGTAGCGAGGATCGGACAAGGTTTCGATGACGCCGGAGAGAGCCTGGTCGCTGATCTCGCGTTCGCCGTGCGGTGCCGCGTTGTAATCCACGATGTCGATCACGCCGCTCAACGCGGGGTTGGACTTGGCGATGGCGCGCACGGTCATGGTGAGCTGTTCGCCGAGTGACTTGGGTGTTTTGTCTTTCGGCCATTTGAACTGCTCGCGCCGGCTGACGACGGGCCAGCGGCACGACGGCGGCAGATAGAAGCGCACGAGCGAAGGGTCGGCCTCCAGGATCGCCACCGTCGTTTCGAGGTCGCCGTAAGTTTCAGTGAGCCGTTTCACTTCATCCTGGAACACGTCGGAGAGGCGCTTGATGAAAATGAGCGGCAGGATGTAGTCCTTAAATTTGGGCGCGTCCTTCTCGCCGCGAATGTCGCACGCACAATCCCAAAGCATCTGCTCCATGGACTTGGTACTGAGGACGGCGCTGCGGGTGGTGCCGCGCTTGCGACGGCGGGGTTGATCTCCCTCGGCATTTTCGCCAGCCTCTCGGGAAACGAGCGGTTCACCACCGTTGTCTTCGATCAGCTTGTTAATGGCGTCGCGCGCTTTGCCCTGCGGCAAGGCACGGCCATTCTCCCAGCGGTTGACGGTGGCGAACGAGACGTTGAGACGCGAGGCCAGTTCCTCCTGGCTGAACTTCAACTTGGTGCGGAGGTTCTTCACCGCTTCGGCGACTGAGACTGATGTTTCCATGTATGCAATATTTGTTATATCAAACATGCCGTGTCAACGCAAATCACCCTCCAGTTACGCTGTGTAACCACTCAATTCATACGTCTGGACTCATGTTTTGCACTAAATGTTCGTTCAATGTTAAACAACGATCTGCTTCAGACGTTTGTAGTAAGGCCAGAGCCGTGTCGGAATAGTAGTTCTTGGACGAATCTACGTGATTACAGGAAATCGAGTTCTGTTCCTGTTTCCCAATTGGTGTGACGCTACATTGTTTTTTCCTTAGGAACATTGTCCAGCATTTAACAAAAAACGTATTTTCTGCTTTGTCAGGGCTTGTCAGGTTTTGTCCGGATTGCTCACTTTGACACGTTTTGACTGGGTTTTAGTGGGTTTTACCGGGTTTCAATTAATTCACCGATTCGTGGCAAGGTCAGACAATGGATGTCTGATGGCGTTTTGCAATTATTCGGTTTTTAGCGCTGTTTAAGCTTAACACTTTGTCAATTCTGTCAATCCTGCATTGATGTTTAAGTCAATTTCCGGCTAGGCCTACATACAAATTACTTGGGCTACATTTCGGTGCTTTTTTGTTGCGTTGTTCGGAGTGGATGGCATCCTACGTCCGCCATGAGCACAATGAGCAACGAAAATGCGGATGAGAATGACGAAAGACCGCAACAACCTGCTGCGGTATCACTGCCGCCTCGGCGACCTTCCCTTCCTCCACCACCCCCTGACGATGAGGAGGACAAGCCGGCGGAGCGCGGCGAAACAGCGCAATCAGTGGCTGATGCCCCAAGGTCTTCAGGTCCACCACCGAGGCTAAAGCGTGCCCAACCCAACAAGGTTCTGCCGAGCGATCGTTTGTCATTTGATAAACAAATTGGCGCGTTCCGCGCATTCCTCGTTGCCTACCAAACTAGCGGAGGACGCCCGGTCAGAAACGAAGATGCCGGATCAATCATCGACATGGCGGCGATGACGATCGTGGTGACGAACGCGTTCTTCGTCGAATCCGGTTTGCTCACCCGTCAGAAGGAAGACCAAGGTTTCATCCCGACCCCGGAAGCGCTCGCCTATCACAAGGCCTGGGAATGGAATCCCGAAACGGCCGGGCACAAGCTCGGCGATTTGTTTGAGCGAACATGGTTTTCCGAGGCGTTAATCCCGCGCCTCAAAATGCGGCCGCACGAAGATCGCGACGCTAAGACGGTGCTCGCTGAGGCGTGCGGAGCCTCCAAGGATTACGAAGCCCGTGTTTCACTGCTGCTCGACTACCTGGAATTTGCCGGGCTGATCGTCCGTGAAGGCGGCATGGTGAAAGCAGTCGGATCGAAACGCCCAGAAGCCGCGCCAACACCAAAGCTGGCGACAGCGCTCACGGTGGCACCCGCTCCAGTTTTGGAAGAAGGTCATGATCGTTACACGCTCGTCCTCGACCCGAAGACGAAACGCAAGGTCGTGATCGAAGCACCGCACACCGTCACCTCGAAGGAACTGGAGCGCATCCGGGCGTGGCTCGGGGTGCAACTGATCATCGAGGACGATGCGACGGTGTGATTTTTACTCAATGGATATGGAAGGGCAGTTGTTCCCAGTTTTCACCACCCTTAATACTAGGTTGCCATGTTCGGGGAAACAGCATCCAATCTGCACTAATGGTCACCGCGTTGTGGCCAATGTTCTTTGATTTTGCGGCAGCAGGGACAGAGTTGAAGCCCTGTGTCGCAACAGTAGGGCTAGAGACAGGAAAGGCCGAAGGCGCGTCAACGCCAACGGCCAGAACTGTTCCTAGTCAACCCGCCGTGAGGCGCGCTGGCGCGGAAGAAGTACCCAAGGCGTAATTACGCCAACTTCATCCTCCGTTGCAAGCGTTCTTCACGGCTACCTGAAAGGGACGGCCATGATCGTGCTGAAAACATGCTCACCCGGACCCCAGTGGCGGCAACTGCAAGTTGCCTTCGTTCGCTGTGAGAGCACGGGACAAGTGATTGTCCCGGCTCCCGGCGAGTGCTTCTGGGTGCTACGCGGAGCTGCATAACCGGAAGGTGCCGGGGCGCAAGCCCCGGCACTGATCATGCCGTTCTTTCGGGAACTCGACCCAAACGCAGTCAGTCAACAATGCCATGAAGTTCAAACGATTCACCAAACCGCAATTCCTCAAAAGCGTAGGCCGCACCTTGCTCACGCGCTTGTTCGGAAAATTCTCCACTGAGCTCGATGCCAAGAAGGTCACCTTGCCCGCGCCTGATACCCTCGATGATCAATACTTCAAGTCACTCGCGGCGCTGGCCATGAAGCCGGATGGATTGCCGGATAATCTGATTGAGGCATTGTTCGCGGTGGAAGAGATGGCGAATGACGAAGGGAACGAACGGCTGCAAACCGCCGCCAAGCAGGCCGGACTTGGCTTGGAATTTGATGAGAAATCATCGAACGGCGACGTGGTAATGCAGGTGTATTTGGCGAAGCCGGAGTTGCTGGCGGAGAAGCACAACGAGATGCGGCTGCTGCGGCTTTCGTCGTTTGAATACTTCGGCAGCAAGGAGCCGGTGGATCGGAGCGAGACCTTCGTTCCACCCGATGAAAAAATCATGGCACTGCTGGTGAAGGATTTGGATGACTGGTTCAAGGAACACAACCGCGGCTACGAGAACACGCAAATCCAAGTGTATCCCATCAACGACGAATTTTGGTTCCTCGTCCGGCACGGCGACACCTTCGCCCGCGCGGCGAAGCTGGAGCAGCGAAAGATGGAAGTAATTCACTTTCGCCCGGCGAAGGATGACGTGGTGGTGTATTCGCCGAAGCGGGATGAGTTGCGCATCCACGCGGGGACCAAGGGCGAGCGCGAGTTGTATCGCACCACGTTCGGCCAGCGCTTGCAGAGTGATGGCAACTATTTTTCCGAGCGCAAGGCCTTCACCCTGGAACCGCTGCGCGAACTGGGCGCGGATGCGCTCGACGTGACGGGCATCGCCGGCTTCGACCGGGTTCTTTTGCGCGAGTTTGAAGTTGGATTCTCGGACGCATTCCACGATTCCTTTGTGCGACGTTCCGATGATGTCTTCGCGGCGGCCAAGGCGCGGGGCAAGGTGGCGATTCCCACAACCGGGCGGCTGATTCGCGCGGTCTTCGATGTGTATTTCACCGGCTGCAAGAAGCCGCGCACAGTGCATCTTCGTCCGACGAATGTGCTCAAGCTCGGGCGTCACTGCGACGCAGCTCTGATCCATGAATGGTTTTCGCTGCGCGGCTTCCGCGCGCCGGTGCAGGACGAGGACGCCGGGTTGTTCACCGCACCGCCGCGCGGCATCAAGCCGGCAGTGAGCCTCTGAAGCATGGGGAACTTCTGGCAAGCACTTGAGCAACTGCCGGGACTGAGCGCGGTCCCGGCAGTCTGGCGCGAGTTGGGCGATGAGGATTTTGACCTGGCCCACCCTGCCCTGTTGCGTGCCCGGTCATCTACGGCGAAGTCGTTTCCTTGCCCGCGCGGATGCGGCTGTGCGCATCGGATCGTCGAGCGCGGAGATGGCACCTTCGTAGCGGTCTGCGAGTGCGAATCCTGGAATTGCGAGGACATTTTGTTGGCGCGAGGCGACGTCACGCCGCTGGAATTGAACTGGAGCAAGCTGGGGCGTGCAGTGGCCAAGGCGTTTGGGTGCGATGCAAAGGAGTGTGCGCTGGGGCTGATGGCTACGAAGCAGATCGCGGCCTTCGCCAACGCCGCGCTGCCAGTGGTGCTGACGATCCAGCATGACGCGGAAGAATTCCGCGGCGTGGTCGCGCAACTCGCAGCACGTTTGCGCGGGCGTTTCATTCTCCTGGCCCCGACCCGGCGATGGTTCGATGCAGGCACCCAGGAAATGTTGGCCCATGCGAATGCCGGTGTTTTTGATTTGGAATCCTACCTGACCCTTGGCGCGAACGGGTTGCGAGCGTCGAAGTCGGCGGGCGATTTGTTCTCGCCGTTCCTGCCCGAAATGAAAGAGGCCGTGACGGATGATGACGCGCGGCGACTCTTCGCCTTATTGGAGCAGTTGGATTCAGAAACGGTGGTGCGCAAGGCACCCGTGAGCCAGGTGTTCCGCCTCTATTGTGTCAAAGGGCTGTCCCGCAACGAGGTCGCGAAGCGATGCGGTTGTGTGCCGTCGTTGATCACTGAGCGGTTACACGCGATTGAAAACAAACTAGGACGGAAGCCCATTGAGTTGCGCGCGCTTTCGTCGCACTTTGAAAGCATAGATGATTCGCTGTCGGATTCACGCGCCAGCCACATTCATCGCAGGAGCGCCCTCGATGATGGCGGCTCGGACGACGATTAGCCTCCTTTGACCCCGTTTTGACCTCGTTTTGACCTGGTCAAAACAGCAGATTCTCCCCGCCTGACGGGCCTTTCGTGCCTGTCGTCCTGCCTTCGTTTTGACCCCCGGTTCGTTGTTATGGGCCAGTGATTCGAAATCGCGGCCCCGAACAAAACATGAACAACGAACAGATTTGTCCGCCCGCCCCGTTGACGCCGCCGGCCTCAGCCGCCGGTCCTGCCGCCGATGGGTTTCTCAACAAGAAGGATCTCGCGCAGCATCTGCGCGTCACGGTCCGCACGATTGAAAACTGGCAGCGCCGGGGCGTGCTGCCTTTTTGTAAGATTGGCAAAATCGTGCTCTTCCACTGGCCGGACGTTCGCGATCACCTGAAGGCGAACTTCCGCATCTGCCGCCGCTCACTCCGCAACTAACTGCTTTCGCACAAACACAATTATGAACTTATCTGATTATCTGAACCTCTGCTGCTTCCTCATTTGGTGCGCTCTTATTTTCACCTTCAGCGTTCTTATCGGGAGGACGTGCGCCGGCTTGGGATCATCCACCCACCGCGAGGACAAGCACGATGATGCCGACGATGACGACACCACGCCCCCGCCCACGGCCAAGGCATGAACACGGCAACATCAGCACAGACCTCACCCCATCCCTCTGCCCAGCCTGGAGAGGGAGCGCGGCGCAAGAACTCGCGCAGGAAAGGCAAAGTCGGCGAGCGCGAGTTTGCGGCGCTGTTGCGCGAACAAGGGTTTGACGCGCGGCGCGGGGTTCAGTTTGCCGGAGGCGCGGACAGTCCCGACGTGGTGAGCGACGCGCTCGCGTTCCTCCACATCGAGGTGAAGCGCACGCAGGCGCTGAACCTCCGCGACGCCTGCGCCCAGGCGGAAGGCGATTGCGGCGGGAAGCCGTGGGTGGTGGCGCACCGGCGCAATCACGCGCCGTGGCTGATCACGCTCACCGCCGAAACCTTTTTCCGGCTGCTGCGCGGGGAGTTTCCAGAGATCGGAAGCACCTCACCCCAGCCCTCTCCCCACAGCGGAGAGGGAGGCGGCGCGCGCGGAGCGACGCACCCCACCCAAGAAATTTCGGACGCGGCGCGTGCCGCAGCCAATTCCGACAAACCAAAAACACAACACTGATAAGAAAATGAAAATCAAATCGAACAACTCCAACTTTGAGCCGTGTCCCGAATACACGGGGCGCGCGGTCTGTGTGGACTGCACGCCGCTCAAGAAACAGCAATCGCAGTTCGGCGAGCGTGATGTGTTCAAGGTCGTCTTCGAGACGACCATCGAGCGCGAGGACGGCAGCCGGTTCTGCGCGTGGTCGCGGAATTTCACGCCGACCCTCAACGAGAAGGCGAACTTGCGGAAGTTCGTGCGCGGCTGGTTTGGGCGCGACCTGACCAAGTCGGAGATGGACGACTTCGACACGGAATCGCTCATCGGGAAGTCGGCGCAGATCGTGGTCGTCCACGAGCACAAGGACGGCGAGACGTACGCGAACATTGTGGCCTGCACGCCGGACAAGGCGACGGAGCCTTTCAAGCCCAGCGGCAAGTATGTCCGCGTGAAGGACCGTCCGCCCAAAGACGCACCTGCCGGCGGGGCAGCAGGGTCGGGCCAGTCAGGCGGGTATCGGCGGGCGCAACCGGCAGAGGGTGGGAATGACCATGCCTCGGTGAAGGTCCACATTGGCCGGTGCAAGGGTCTTGAGTTGCGCGACCTCGCGCCGGAGCAGGTTCTTGCATTAGTCACCAACTGGCTGCCGACGGCGAAGGCCAACGCCAAGACGACGGCGGATGACAAGCGGCTCATCGCCGCGCTGGACTGGTGGGTGTCCACGCAGCCCGCCGAAGACGACACCATTCCTTACTGAACTCGCCATGCAGACCATTTTCTACGACATCGAAACGGGCCCTTTGCCGGAAAACGAACTGGCGGCGCTGGTGCCGCCGTTCGATCCGGCGGAGGTGAAGACGGGCAATCTGAAAGACCCGGACAAAATCGCGGCGAAGCTCGCCGAGTCGGAAGTGAATCATCGGCGGGACTTCTTCGAGAAGGCTGCGCTCGACCCGCTCACGGGACGTGTGGTGGCGGTGGGCCTGCTCTATCCCGACAGCGGCGAGTTTGTCCTCATCGGTCACGACGACGAGGCGGCCACGTTGCGCGAGTTCTGGCAGGTGACGAAGGGCGAGATGGGGCGCATCAATCAGATGGTCGGCTTCAACAGCAACGCATTCGATCTGCCGTTTTTGTTTCGCCGCTCGTGGCGGCATCGCGTCGCGGTGCCGTTCGGCATCCGGCGCGGGCGCTACTGGTCGGATGAAATGGTTGATCTGCGCGACGCCTGGCAGCTCGGGGACCGGCAGGCGCGCGGTTCGCTGGACACCATCGCCAAGCATCTCGGCGTGGGCGCGAAGAACGGCAGCGGCGCGGACTTCGCGGCGCTTTGGCAGAGCGACCGCGCGAAGGCCACGGAATATCTGCGGAACGATTTGCACCTCACGGCCCGCATCGCCGACGCCCTGGGGTGCTGTGGTTAAACTGAAACTTCCTCCCCGGCCGCCAACCCGGTGGCCCAATTACGCAGAGATGGATGCCCAAGCTGTAACGCCAGAGAACCGGTTTCTTGCCGCCGCGAGCGGCGGACGGAATTGCTTCCTGACCGGCATGGCCGGCACGGGCAAGAGCACACTGCTCAGGCAGTTCATCGGTTCCTCGTTCTGCAAGGTCGATGTCACGGCGCCCACGGGCGTGGCGGCGTTGAACGTGGGTGGCATGACCATTCATCGCTTCTGCGGAATGCTGCTGGGGCCGCAAGCCGGGCAGGGGAACGAGGATTACTTCGCCGTGCTGGAAAAGGACACGCGGCGTTCGATCCACGCGGGGTTCAATCGGGTTCGCCGGTGCGAAGTGCTGGTCGTGGATGAAATCTCGATGCTGCCCGGACGGCAGTTGGATTTCGTGGAGTTCCTTTTCCGGCGGCTGCGCGGTCGGGATGAGCCGTTCGGTGGATGCCAGATCATTGCGACCGGCGACTTCCTGCAACTGCCGCCGGTTCGGACCAGTGACAGCGAGCCGCACGATTGGGCGTTTCAAGCGCCCGCGTGGATGGCGGCGGAGTTCAAGACGCTGCTGCTCCAGACGGTGCGGCGCCAGGACGAGCCGTTGTTCGTCCGCGCGCTCGCGCAATTCCGCATCGGCCATGTGTGGGGCGACACGGCACGGCTGCTGCAATCGCGGGTGCGGAATTTCCCGCCGGCCAATCTGACGCGGCTCTACACGCACAACGTCCAGGTCGATAAGTGGAATGACTTTCAACTGGCAGGACTGCCGGGCGATGAGTGTGTTCTGGACGCAACGCAGAACGGGCCGGACCTGCAACGCCAGTTCCTCGTGAAGAATCTTCTCACGCCGGCCACGCTGCGGTTGAAGCCGGGTGCGCTGGTGTCTTTCACGGTGAACAAGAACCAACCGGAGTGCACCGCGCCGTTGTTCGTCAACGGGCAGGTTGGCACGGTGGAGGCCATTCAATCGGGGGTGGTGTTCGTGCGCGTGCAGGGCGGCGAGACGGTGGCTGTCGAGCCGTTCACCTGGCGTTACGATGCCCAAGATCCGGAGTCCGGGACATTCACTCAGTTTCCGCTGCGGCTCGCGTGGGCGATGACCATTCACAAGAGCCAGGGTCTCACCTTGGACGCGGCGTATCTGGACATCCGCGCGGCGCGTGAGCCGGGCCAAGCCTACGTCGCGGTGTCGCGGGTGCGAACGCTGGCGGGCCTGCACTTCAAGGATTGGTTCAAGGGGCTGCACGTCTCGCCGGAAGCGATTCGATTTTACCAGGAGGCTGCATGAGTCAGGGCAACGGCGCGGTGCTTCCGCTCGATCGGTTCACATTGTTGCTCGGTGACGATGTGTTCTTCGTGCCGTGTGCGTGGGGCACGAAGGAGCCGCTCGTTACCTACGTCGAGCGGCCTTTCGAGGGAACGAAGTCGCCGGCTTATCGGGCGGTGTTCGACGCGACCGAGACGAACATCGCCGCGTATCTCGGCCAGGCGTCCGGCGGGCTGTGCGCCATCGACTGCGACGCCGATGAAGACCTGGCCGCGTTCCTCGCGGTGAATCCGAAGCTGGCGAACACCACGCACTCGCGCGGCAGCCGCGGCGGGATGTTGTGGGTGCGCGTGCCGGGCGCGTTCCCGCGCAGCTGCAAGACGGAGCGATTCGAGTGGCGGGCCGATGGCAACCTCTCGACGATCTACGGTCGGCATCCCAAGGGCATGGATTACCAGTTCGTGTGCGATGCGGTGCCCGTCACGGTGGCCTTTGATGAACTCGTGTGGCCCGAAGGTTGGGAGCTTCCCTGGGTGGCTGATCCCGAAGCGAAGTTGCGGCAGCTTTTCGGCGAGCCGTTCTACACGAACGACAAGGGCATGATCACCACGATCAACGAAGCCTATTGGGCCGGGTTGCACGCGACGGAAAACATTCTCCTGCATGAGCCGGACGAAAAATCCTTTTATCGCTACAACGGCGACACCGGGATTTACGAAATCGAATCGCCGGATGCGATCCGCTCGAAGATTTCGACGCGAATGCTGGAAGCCTCGCGGCAGGCGAACGCCTTCGACCTGCAAAAGAAGCGGACGGCCACGACGCTGAACAACGCCATCGCGCATCTGCGCGGCACCGTCGAGCAACGCGGGGCGTTCGCAGAACGGCGCAAGGCGATTCACCTGGCCAACGGGGTGATGGTCTTCACCGGCTCCGATGCGGACCTGCGGCCGTTCTCGCCGGAGTATCGGTCGCGGCATCGGTCGCCGATTGCCTTCGACGAGAACGCGACGTGTGATCGGTTCCTCAATGAACTCGTGCTGCCGGCCGTGCATCCCGAGGACGTTGAACTCCTGCAGAAGTTCGCCGGCCTGATGTTGCTCGGCGACAACCGCGCGCAACGGCTGCTGATTCTCGACGGGGAAGGCGGACGCGGGAAAACGCAGTTCGCCAACGTCATGCAAGGTCTGGTTGGGATGCCGAACGTGACGCAGTTGCGCACGAAACATCTGGCCGAAAGGTTTGAGCTGTATCGGTTCCTCAAAAAGACGCTGCTCGTGGGCGTGGACGTCGAGGCGGATTTCCTGAGCACGAAGGGCGCGGCGGTGCTCAAGGGGCTGGTCGGTGGCGACTGGCATGACGCCGAACAGAAGGGCGGCACCGGCTGTTTCCAGGTGCAGGGCAACTTCAACGTGCTCATCACCTCGAACGCGCGGTTGCGCGTGCGGCTCCAGGGGGACCTGAGCGCATGGAAGCGGCGGCTGACCATCGTGCGATATGAAGCGCCGCCGCCCGCCAAGAAGGTTCCCGACTTCGGCGCGTTCCTGGTGCGGACGGAAGGGAGCGGCATTCTGAATTGGGCGCTCGTGGGTGCGCAAAAGCTCCTGAGCGAGATTCCTGATGGCGGAGGCGACATGGTGCTCACGCGGCGCCAGCATGAAATCGTGGACTCGTTGCTGGCGGAAAGCGACAGCCTGCGTCACTTCCTCCAGGACTGCCTCGACGTGGATGAACACCGCGACGTTACCGTGACCGAACTTGTCGAGAGCTACGCGGCCTATTGCCCGGAACGCAAGTGGCGGGCCCTGCCGATCACCGAGGTTCAGTCGAATCTCGAAACGCTCATGCTCGAGATCTACGGCGTGACCAAACGGCACGACATTAAGCGCAATGATAAGAGCCAGCGGGGATTCGATGGCGTGACCTTGAAATGAGCCTCAATCTCTCCACTCTCGAAAAGGTCCGGCACCTGGCCAACGGCGGTGTCGAGGCCCGTTGCCCAGCCTGCGCGGAAGGCGGACACGACCGCACGGGCGAGCATCTGCTGATCAGGCCTGATGGACGTTTCGGCTGCTGCGCCCATCCGAAAGACCGCGAACATCGGAAGCGCATCTTCGCGTTGGCCGGCGACACCTCGCCGCGCAGCATCAAGGTCAAGACGCCGGCGGTGAAGGTGGCGGCGGCGGCGGTGAAGTCCGGCGTTCTCGGACGCCTCGGACGGGTGTTTGCGAGTCCGCCCAAGCCCGAGACAACCACGGACGCTTCGGACGGGGTCAACGAAGTCTGTTCAATGATGAAGGAAGTTCGGACGCCTCGGACGGGGTCTGTGAACTCTGTGCAAAGCCGACGGCGAGAATCCCGGACGCTTCGGACGCCCCAATACTCTTCTACGTGTAGAGAAAAAAATGGGGATGATGATGTGTGTATAGAAATAGAAGGAGTGCCAGTGGGGGCGTCCGAAGCGTCCGAGCTTGTGCCGCCTGCGGTGGAGTCTGAACAGGGCGTCCGAGGCGTCCGGCTGCCGCACTTCACTCCCGGCGGAAACCTGGTCATCCCGTTCGACTCGTCGGAACGATTTCATTGGTGGAAGAGCGGGCAATCGGTCGCCGAAACACGGGGGGAAGTGGAATCGTGGATCCGCGAGACAGCAGGAAAGGATGGCAATGCCCTTGGAGTTTGAACAAAAGCCGAAGGAGAGCGCGAAGGCGTTCGCCGCGTTCTCCATTTACCTGGGTCTCGGGCCTGAGCGGTCGATCCGCATGGTGGGGGAAAAGTTGGGTAAGAGTGAGGGGCTTCTGGAACGCTGGTCCCGGCGATTCGACTGGCCGGCGCGTGTCCAGGCTCACGCCGCGCACCTCGCCATCGTCGAGCGCGAGGCGACTGAGGCGATGGCGCGAACCAATGCCGCGCAATGGCTCACGCGAAGGGAGCAACACAAGGAGGAGGAATGGGCGTGGCGGTCGGAACTCATTTCGGCCAGCCGCGAGGCATTGAAGCCGTTTCGCGAGCGGGGGAAGTTGGCGACCCTCGGAGACATTGCCCGTGCGATTGATCTGGCGTCGAAACTTGGTCGTCTGGCGTCGGGACTCGCGACGGACCACACCGAAGTCACGGGCGCGGATGGCGGGCCAATCCAGATCGAACTCACGGCGGCGTTGAACAAGATTTACGGCCCCGCGGTGGACGTGGAAGAAGTTCCCACCGCCCCCGCACGACTCCCGGAGCCTGCGCCATGACGCCGCTGGAACTCCACCTCGCCGCTGGTCACGCCGCCGGATGCTCGCGCGGTCAAATGGAGCGATTCCTGCGCGCCGGAATCCTGCTCCAGCCTCGCCAGCTTGCCGCCAGTGCCGCCGCGCGGCTCTGCGACCGCCGGGGCGGGCCATCAGCGGTCGGTTATGGCGGGGCGCGCGGTGGTGGCAAATCGCATTGGCTGCTCGCGCAGATGGGAGCCGATGACTGCCAGCGCGTGCCGGGGCTGAAGTGTCTCCTGCTCCGCAAGGTCGGGAAATCGAACCTTGAGAACCTCGACGACTTGCGCCGTCGATTGTTCGGCGGGCTGGCGCATGAGTTCTCTGCCTATCGCGGCGTTCTGAAATTCGGCAACGGCTCGCGCATCATCGCCGGTCATTTTCAGAGCGAGAGCGACATCGACGCCTACCTCGGACTCGAATACGACGTGATTGGGATCGAAGAAGCCACTACCCTTTCCTCGCGCAAGCATCAGGACATCTCCACCTGCTCGCGCACATCAAAACCCAACTGGCGTCCGCGCATTTACTCGACCACGAATCCCGGCGGCATCGGTCATGCTTGGTATCGCGCGAAATTCATTGTCCCGCACCTGAAGGGGGAGGAACGCGACACGCGCTTCGTGCCGGCGAAGGTCGGCGACAACCAATTCAACAATCCCGAATACACCAAAGTCTTGGCGAACCTCACCGGCTGGCAGAAACGTGCGTGGTTCGATGGCGATTGGGACATTGCGGCGGGGCAATTCTTCACCACGTTCCGCCGCGAGGCCCATGTCATCGAGGATTTTGACGACACGCGTGCGAGGGAATGGTTTTGCGCGCTGGATTACGGCTTCACCCACTACACGGTCGTCCTGCTCGGCTGCACCGATGGCGACGGCAATCTTTTCGTGGTCGATGAGCACGCGGAACGGCTTTGGTTGCCGCAACGCCACGCGGCGGGAGTCAAGGCGATGCTGGCGCGGCACTCCGTAGGCGTCGGAACAAACAAACGACCGCTCGCGCTCATCGATTTGAAGCGGTTCGTGGCCGGCGCGGATGTGTTCTCACGTCAAAGCGACGGCTCCACCGTGGTCGCGCAGTATGGCAAGCTCGGCATCACGCTCCGCGTCGCCAACAGCGACCGCATCAACGGATGGGCCGAAATTTTGCAACGCCTCGGCGACCCGGACGCGAACATCCGCCCGACGATGTTCATTCACCGACGTTGCGCCCGGCTGCTGCAATGCCTGCCGATTCTGCAACACGACCCGCACCGGCCCGAAGACGTTTTGAAAGTGGATGCCGACGAGGAGGGCATTGGCGGGGATGATGCGGCGGATTGCTGCCGTTACCTCGTGGCGACGAAGGGGCGAGGGCTGGCGTTGCGGAAGCTGGCGGGATTATAGAAAGCGTTGACATGCATAACATAGCAATGTATAGCAGTCCTATGCTTAAGAAGGAACTTGTCGCGGCGTCGACAGAGCCACTGATTCTGGCGTTGCTCTCCGGGGGTGAGAGCTACGGCTACGCGCTCATTCAAGAGGTGCGCAAACGCTCAGGCGACGAGCTGCAGTGGACTGATGGAATGCTCTATCCAGTTCTACACCGGATGGAAGCCGGCGGGTTGATCGAGGCTCGGTGGGGCACCAGCGAAACGGGACGCAAGCGCAAGTATTACTCCATTCGAAAGGACGGCTGCAAAACATTGGAGCGTCAATGCGCGCAGTGGGAGTTGATCCGGTCCCTGCTGTTGCAACTGCAAAAGGAACAGCATGCGTGAAGTGGAGAACAAGGTTGGCCAGTGGCATAAAGAGATGCTCGCGAGCGGTGTGCGGACCCCTGTGCCAATGGAAGAATTGGAGGCCCACCTTCGTGATGCCATTGAGGAGGGCATGAGGGCGGGACTCAGTGGAGAAGACGCATTCGTAGCCGCGTGGGCGGCCATGGGTGCGGCGAGAGACTTGAGTGGTGAATTCAAGAAAGTGCGAAAGGTAAAAACTATGAAACGTATAACAGCAATCGTGGGAGGAGTACTCGGGGTATTTATCGGCATGGCCTTTGTGATGCCAGCGGTAGCGCAATGGCGGGAAGGTGTGATGACAACCGTGTCCATCCTGCTTCTTAGCGTCGGCTTGGTGTTGGTCGGAGCGGGAGGGACCGTGACGTTCCGGGGACTGAGCAGGAAACGGACTTAGTCTCGCGCGCCTGGCTGCGAGAGCAGCCATTCGGGGCGGTCTGTGGAGCAGAGCGGAATAGACCGCCCCTCCGTTGGCGCGCGATGGTGCGAAGTCCAGAGGGCTTGCCCTTTGGCGCGGGTCTGGGCCGGCGTGAGGTCCAGCGGAGAAACAAAAAACGGCTGAGATGTCGAATCTCAGCCGTCGCGCTTCAGTAGCTACTCAATCCTCGTCCGGCAACATCACGGTGATGGCGGGCTGCGGGTCGTCAATGTCGAGGGGGCCGCACGTCGCCACCAACTTGATCAAGGTCGCGCGGCGGTTGTCGTTGCGCACGTAGAGCGCCACCGGAATCCGCTGCACTCCGGACCGCGCCCGCATAATGGCAAAGCTCAGCATCCAGACAATATCCCAGAGCCGCCCCGCCTCGTCCTGGCAACTGACGCCCGGCGGCACGGCAACGAAGGAGTTGAACACGCCGCGCGTGAGAAACACGGGGAACGAAATCCCCGCCTCGCGTGCGGTCTTGGTGACTTCAACCTGCACGCCGTCGGCGATGGCCTGTGCGCGGGTGTAACTGTAGATGACCGGGCCGAAGGGATCGGCGTCGTGATGTGGTGTGCTCATAGGTCAGCGGTTCAAGATGGGAACTTCCGAGTTGGGGGAGATGCGAACCAAGGCGGGCTTGGGCTGGATACGCACGCGCGCACCAAACAACGTAGTGAACTCACGGGCCGGTTTGGTGACAGCAACAACGGCGCTGGCATCAGTGACACGAAGAACGCGGCAAGGCTTCCCATCGTAACGGATGAGGTCGCCAGCGCGGAGACGGAAAAATTCAGTGGTCATAATGAAAAGGGAAGTGAGGCGCGGCGGTGAAACCGCGCCCCGATGAATCACGCGGCTGCCTCGTCAGCAGCGAAGCGGCTGCCGTATTTGCTGCGCGGGTCGCGCGGAGTGCTGGCCGTGAACTGCCCGCACGGGTGCTGCCACGCCTGCCGCTTGGTGTTCCAATGAAACCCAAGCTGTGAAAGCTCGGCGGTAATCTCACGCGGCTGCCGCTCGGAGAACGAAACCCAAACCCACTGCCCGACAATCTCCGCCAGCTCGAAGGCCCGACGCAAACGACGCTGCAACAAGTCCAGAACCTGCTCGGTGGGCAACTGCCGGTTCGCTCTGCGCTGCTCGAAGTCGATGTGCATCAAACCCGCTTGCTCCCCGGTCGGCTCCGCTGCCGCTGCCGGTGTCGGCTCCGCTGCTGATTGATGATTGCTGGACTGGACCCGGAGCTCTGGCGCTGACTTGGTTTTTTGTGATTTAGTTTTCATGGCTTTTTTTTTGATGATTGCCGTCCCTGTCCCATCGCTCTTCGCCATGAGTGCGCGCCTCGCGGCTTCCGGCTGGGAGTAGTCTTCAGAGGGCACCAGCCAAGGACGCCGCGAGATCGGGCGCGCACAGAAGGGCGATGGGATTGGACGGCACTCGTTGCGGAGCAAAAAAGAGCCTGAAAACTTCGGCGTGTTTGCTCCCTCGCACCACTTGGCGGTTGCGCGCCGTGAACTCACAAGCAAGGTTGCGCCGATGAATACGGAACACACTTTCCCACTCCCGGATTTTGAAATCCAAAAGCTCGACCATCTGCGCCACGAATTGGCCGCCACCCAGCGTGCGGCGAACTCAATGCGCCGCTGGGTGCGAGAGAACCCCGTAACTGCGACCATCGCAGGTTGTGTCTTGGGGTTTGTCCTTGTGCGATGCCTCAAGTCCCGTTCGTCGGCCTAGGGCGACCTCGCGATTTAGAAGAAACCGCGCCGTGGCCGTCCGGCGGGCGGGAAGGATGCGGCGGTGCGCTGGCGCGGTGCTGGCTCCGTGCCCCGACGAGCGCGAGGTCGGGGCCGCCAGCGCCGTGACAGCGCACCGAGTCCGTGGACACAAGGCGCTGTTATGTCCAATGAACCGGGCCGTGGAACGTTCTCGCGATGACACGGCGGGAACCTGATGCCGGGGGTCCTGCGCAGCGGGTGCCGGCAGCAGGGCGGCTTTGGGCATAACAGCTCTTGTGTCTGGGGACTGCCCCCGCAAGCCATCGTCCCAGGCGCGCAGCGCAGCGAGCACCGTAGGCGATGGCGGTGCTTCATGACCGCCGGACGAACAGAGCGCAGACCATCTTGGGGGTCGCCCTCCTCCCCAACACACGAGCGCGCGAGCGCAGCGAGCATCTTCCCCGCCTGTCTCCGAAGTTTCAGGGAGCAGAACGGAATCCAGAGCAGCGGCGAGGCCGCGGGGCTGGTCGCGGTCGGCTGCGTAGCGGAGTGGAGTGCAGCGAACTGAAAGCTCGGAGTCAGGCCACCCGCGCCAGGACAGTCTGTGGTGTCGGCGTGGCGGGCAGCGGAGGCTCAGACGCGCAAGCATGAGCATCGTAGCCGGAGCAATGGCCACGCCGAGCACCACAGTCTGTCGGCGCATCGTGCGGAGGTCGCGCCAGCGCCGCCGCTGACTGCCACGGGTGCTGTCGCAGGCACGCGACGAAGCACGCGTGGCGCAACCTCGCTCCAGCGCAGTGAGGCCGGCGGCAGCACCGGAGCCGTGCTCACGGAGCCATCAACCGAGGCGCGCAGCGCCGAGGTTTCCCATTCCCATCCCGGACAGCGCGCTAAAACTGTAACCCAACCAGGACGGGTGAATTACCACCGCGATGTCCGAACCGAGAGACGTGTCCTAACGCGCGCGCTGTAGCGAGAAGGAGGCGGACCGCGCGCTCACTGACTGGACGGGTCGCCGACTGGTGCCCACGCCGTAGGCGTGAGGCACGAGCGTCCGGGACGCGCGCGGGCCAGCGACGGAGTGACGGGAGACGCGCGCGCCGGTTGCGCGCGATGAGCGCCGAACGGAGAGACGCGCGAACTGACATTTCATCGAGCATCGCGAGCCATAATTGTCTGACGGCCGCCGGCGTAAATTAAACGAGGCGCAACCGACTCGACCCAACGCAAGACGAATTGAAAGCAGTGTGGCCCACGAGACGCGGTTACGAATTGAGACGCCGCCAAAACGACCAACCCACGATGTTCACCTCGACGACGACGGGAATTGAAAAAGGCAAATTCCAACGAGCATCAATTAGCCGAAGAACTTGGAGTTCAATTAGCCCGAGCATGGCGGCATCAATTAGCCCACGAATTAGGAGGTCAATTAAACCGAGCACGAAGACATCAATTAGCTCCCCAACTTGGAGATCAATTAAACCTCCCTACACCCTCACAAAATCCCGGCACAAAATAGCTCTACAAAAAATCGTTTCTCCTCTCCCGCCACTCTAACTAAATAAAATCCACCTCTACTAAATACCACCCGTCAAAAAAATCTACCGCCCCCCTAAAATAAGGCCACCCCTCGTTGCACGAACTTGCACGAACTTGCACGA